>WFXL01000141.1 GCA_015490605.1 Rhodospirillales bacterium | reverse complement strand
CCATGATCTCCCGCAGGAACAGGGAGCAGGAGAGCCAGCCCTGGCCCAGGCCCACCAGCACCAGCACCAGCCCCTCGCGCGCGAAGGCGAGACCCACCGCCCGGCCCACCTCCTCGATCAGCCCGAGGCCGCCCACCTGGGGGGTCGGCGGGATCGCCCGTCCGTCGGTCTCGTTGTAGAAGGACACATTGCCCGAGACCACCGGGAAGTCGAGCACGCGACAGGCCTCGGCCATGCCGTCGATGGCGGCGGCGAACTGGCCCATGATGCGGGGCCGCTCGGGATTGCCGAAATTGAGGCAGTCGGTGATGGCGAGGGGGCGTGCGCCCACCGCACAGAGGTTGCGCCACGCTTCGGCCACCGCCTGCTTGCCGCCCTCGAAGGGATCGGCCTCGCAATAACGCGGCGTGCAGTCGGTGGTGAGCGCCAGCGCCCGGTCGGTGCCATGGACCCGCACCACCGCCGCATCCGCCGCTTCCGGGCCGAAGACGGTATCGGCCATCACCTGCCAGTCGTACTGCTCGAAGATCCACCGGCGGCTGGCGAGATCCGGTGATTCCAGAAGGCGCAACAGCGCCTCTTCCGGGCTCAGGGGCACCGCCTCATCGTGGCACACCACCGGCACCGGCCGCGGCGGCAGTTCGAGCGGGCGCTCATAGACGGGCGCGGCATCGGCCACCGCCGCCACCGGCACATCCGCCACCACCCGGCCGTGATGGCGCACCACCAGCCGGCCGCTGTCGGTGACCCGGCCGATGACGGCGAAGTCCAGTTCCCACTTTTCGAAGATTTGCCGGGCCTCCTCCTCGCGCCCCTCGCGCAGCACCATCAGCATGCGCTCCTGGCTCTCCGAGAGGAGGATCTCATAGGCGCTCATGTCGGCCTCCCGCAGGGGCACGCGATCGAGGTCGAGCTCGATGCCGGTGCCGCCGCGGGCGGCCATCTCGAAGCTGGAGGAGGTGAGGCCCGCCGCGCCCATGTCCTGGATGGCGACGATGCAGTCACGTGCCATGAGTTCGAGGCAGGCCTCGATCAGCAGCTTCTCGGTGAAGGGGTCGCCCACCTGCACCGTGGGGCGCTTCTGTTCGGTATCATCGGAGAATTCGGCCGAGGCCATGGTGGCGCCGTGGATGCCGTCGCGCCCGGTTTTGGCGCCCACATAGACCACCGGATTGCCGACACCGGCAGCGCACGCATAGAACACCCGATCGCGCCGGGCGATGCCGACGCACATGGCGTTCACCAGAATATTGCCATTGTAGCGCCGATGAAAGCCGGTCTCGCCGCCGACGGTGGGCACGCCCACGCAATTGCCATAACCGCCGATGCCGGCCACCACGCCGCTCACCAGATGACGGGTACGCGGATGGTCGGGGGCGCCGAAGCGCAGCGCATCCAGAAGTGCCACCGGCCGCGCCCCCATGGTGAAGACATCCCGCAGGATGCCGCCCACGCCGGTGGCCGCGCCCTGATAGGGCTCGATGAAGCTCGGATGGTTGTGGCTCTCCATCTTGAAGATGGCCACAAACCCCTCGCCGATGTCCACCACCCCGGCGTTCTCACCCGGGCCGCACACCACCCACGGCGCCTCGGTGGGGAATTTGCGCAGATGCACCTTGGAGGACTTGTAGGAGCAGTGCTCGCTCCACATCACCGAGAAGATCCCCAGCTCGTTGAGGTTGGGCTCGCGGCCGAGGATCTCGCGGATGCGGGCGTATTCCTCCGGCGTGAGGCCGTGGGCGGCGACGGTCTCGGGGGTGATCTCGCTCATGCCGGGCCTCGGCTGAGGGGTTCCAGCAGCGCACGGAACAGCGGCACGCCGTCGGTGCCGCCGGTGAGCGGGTCGCACGCCCGCTCCGGGTGCGGCATCATGCCGAGCACATTGCGGCTCTCATTGAGGATGCCGGCGATGTCGCGCCGCGACCCGTTGGGATTGTCCCGATAGCGAAAGGCGATACGGCCCTCGCCCTCGAGCCGGGCGAGGGTGTCCTCGTCGGCCACATAGTTGCCGTCATGGTGGGCCACCGGCAGCACGATCTCCTGGCCTGGCCGGTAGCCGCGGGTGAAGGGGCTGTCGTCGGTCTCGACTCGAAGCCGCACCGAGCGGCAGACGAAGGTGAGCGTCCGGTTGCGGATCAGCGCACCCGGCAGGAGGCCAGCTTCGGTGAGGATCTGGAAGCCGTTGCAGATGCCCAGCACCAGCCCGCCACGGGCGGCAAAGCGCACCACCTCCGCCATGATGGGCGAGCGCGCGGCAATTGCGCCCGGGCGCAGATAGTCGCCATAGGTGAAGCCTCCGGGCAGGCCCACAAGGTCGAGCCCGGCGGGCAGCTCGCGCTCGCCGTGCCACAGCCGCACCACCGGCCGGCCGAAGACCCGTTCCATGGCGACGGCGAGATCCCGGTCGCAGTTGGAGCCGGGGAAGGTGACCACGGCTGCGCGCATGGGCTCAGGCCTGCTCGAGGATCTCGATCTGCCAGGACTCGATTACCGGATTGGCCAGCAGCGCCTCGCACATGCGCTCGGCCTCCCGGCGGGCGGTGGCGGCATCCCCGGCCGCAAGCTCGAGCTCGATCACCTTCGCCCGGGTAACCCCCCGCACCCCCTCAAAACCCAGATGCGCCAGCGCCTTGGCAATGGCGACCGCCTCCGGGTCAAGCACCCCGGGGCGAAAGCGGATCTCGATGCGTGCCTTCACTGCAGCGTTCCCGTCCCGCGCACGTCCGCCGGCCCCGCCTCCGGCAGAATGCCCAGCCGGCGGGCGATCTCGGCATAGCCCTGCTTGAGGTCGCCGAGGCCGAAGCGGAAGCGGTCCTTGTCGTAGCGCTCGTTGGTGGCGATGTCCCACAGCCGCATGTTGTCGGGACTGAGCTCGTCGGCCAGGACGATGCGCATCTCGTCATTCTCGTCCCACAGCCGGCCGAACTCCACCTTGAAGTCGATCAGCCGCAGGCCGACGCCGGTAAACAGCCCCGAGAGGAAGTCGTTGATGCGCAGCGCCAGATTGAGGATCTCGTCGAGCTCCTGGTAGCTGGCCCAGCCGAAGGCGGTGATGTGCTCCTCGGTCACCAGCGGATCGCCGAGCTGGTCGGACTTGTAGTAGTATTCCACAATGGAGCGCGGCAGCAGGCTGCCCTCCTCGAGGCCGAAGCGCTTGGCCAGCGAGCCGGCGGCATAGTTGCGCACCACCACCTCGAGGGGGATGATCTCCACCTCGCGCACCAGCTGTTCGCGCATATTGAGGCGCTTGATGAAATGGGTCGGAATGCCGATTTCCCCGAGTTTCGTCATGAGAAACTCGGAGATGCGGTTGTTCAGCACCCCTTTTCCGGTGATAATGGCATGCTTGGCGTTGTTGAACGCCGTGGCATCGTCCTTGAAGTACTGGATCAGCGTACCGGGTTCGGGGCCTTCGTAGAGGATCTTGGCCTTGCCTTCATACACCCGTCTGCGGCGGGCCATGGTCCTGCGGCTCCACGGCAAAAGGGCGACGGCGCCCGTAGGGCCGCCGTCGCAGGCTGGACGTCTTCGCGCGCCGGAATATAGGGCGCGCTCCGAGCGGCCACAACGCCGGGGGCGATCTCAGACCGCACCCCCACACTCCTCCTCGAGGCGGAAGACGGTACGGCCGTCCACCAGCGTGCGCACCACCCGCCCGCGAAAGCGGCGGCCCTCGAAGGGGGTGTTGCGCGCCAGCGAGTGCAGCCCCTCCTCGGTAACCGTCCAGCAGGCCTCGGGGTCGAACAACACCAGATCGGCCGGCGCCCCACGCTCGAGCCGGCCGCCCTCGAGCCCCAGGAGCCGCGCCGGGGCGGTGCTGGCCGCCGCCAGCAGCCGCAGGAGCGACAGCCGGCCCGCATGGACCAGCTCGAGCCCTGCCGCCAGCAGGGTCTCCAGCCCCACCACGCCGAACGCCGCCTGTTCGAAGGGCAGGCGCTTGCTGTCCTGGTCCTGGGGGGTGTGGTCGCTGGTGACGGCATCGATGGTGCCATCAGCGAGGCCCGCTACCAGCGCCTCGCGGTCCTCCTCGCGCCGCAGCGGCGGTGTCACCTTGGCGTAGGTGCGATAGCCCTCCACCTCGCGTTCGGTGAGCAGCAGATGATGGGCGGTGACATCCGAGCTCACCCGCACGCCCCGCTCTTTGGCGCGGCGGATCACCGCCACCGCCTCGGCGGTGGAGATGCCGGCGAAGTGGATGCGCCCGCCGGTGGCTTCGGCCAGGCGCAGATCGCGCTCCACCATCACCACTTCGGCGCAGGCGGGGATGCCGGGAAGGCCGAGGCGCAGTGCGGTCCAGCCCTCATTCATCACGCCGCCCTCGGCCAGCCGCGGCTCTTCCGGATGCTGCGCCACCAGGGCGTCGAAGGCGGTGGCATAGGCCAGGGCGCGGTACATCAGCCGGGCATCCGCCAGCGCCCGCGGGCCGTCGGTAAAGCCCACCGCTCCGGCCTCGTGCAGCAGCCCCATCTCCGCCAGCCGCTCGCCCTGGCAGCCGCGGGTCAGCGCCGCCCAGGGATAGACCTTGACCGAGCGCAGCTTGCGCGCGCGGCGGGCGACGAACTCCAGCATGGCGGGATCATCCAGTGCCGGCTCGGTGTCGGGCCGCATGGCAAAGGCGGTGATCCCGCCGGCCGCCGCCGCCGCCACCGCGCTGTCCATCCGCTCCTTGTGTTCGGCCCCGGGCTCGCCCACCATCACCCTGAGGTCTACGAGCCCTGGCGCGAGGCACAGGCCCTCGGCCCGCAGCACCTCGCAGCCCGGCGGCAGGCCCTCGGCCCCGAGCCCGGGGCCCAGATCAGCGATGCGGCCGTCCACCACCAGGAGCCCGCCGCGCTCATCGCGGCCCGAGGCCGGGTCCAGCAGACGGGCGTCGAGGATGGCGAGCGGCCGGCTGCTCATGTCGCCTCCCGTAGCCGGCGGGTGAGGGCGTCGAGGCAGGCCATCCGCACCGCCACCCCCATCTCCACCTGGTCGAGGATGGCGCTGCGGTGGATGTCGTCGGCCACCACCCCGTCGATCTCCACGCCGCGGTTCATGGGTCCGGGGTGCATCACCAGCACGTCGGGGGCCGCCACCTCCAGCTTCTCGCGGGTGAGGCCGTAGAGGCGGAAGTATTCGCGCGTGGACGGCACAAAACTGCCGCGCATGCGCTCGGTCTGCAGCCGCAGCATCATCACGATGTCGGCGCCGGCGAGCCCGCGCGCCATCTCATGATGGACCTCGACGCCGTAGCGCGCCATCGCCGCCGGCACCAGCGTCGGCGGGCCCACCACCCGCACCCGTGCGCCCAGGCGCGAGAGCAGCAGGATGTTGGAGCGCGCCACCCGCGAGTGGACGATGTCGCCGCAGATGGCGACGGTGAGCCCCTCGATCCGGCCCTTGCGCCGGCGGATGGTGAGGGCGTCGAGCAGCGCCTGGGTGGGGTGTTCGTGGCGGCCGTCGCCGCCGTTGATGACGGCACAGGCCACATGGCGGGCGAGCAGCGCCACCGCGCCCGAATCGGCATGGCGCACCACCAGCACGTCGGGATGCATGGCATTGAGGGTCATGGCGGTGTCGATCAGGGTCTCGCCCTTCTTGATGGCGGATGTGGACACCGACATGTTGACCACATCCGCCCCGAGGCGCTTGCCGGCGAGCTCGAAGCTGGTGCGGGTGCGGGTGGAGCTCTCGAAGAAGAGATTGATCTGTGTGAGGCCGCGGAGCGTGTGGAGCTTCTTCTCCGGGCGGCGGTTGAGCTCCACATAGCCGTCGGCGAGCTCCAGCAGGAACAGGATATCCTCCCGGGAGAGGGGCTCGATCCCGAGGAGATGACGGTGCGGGAAGGGACGCTGCGCCGCCGCGGCCATGGCGTCCCTGCCATAGCTCCGCGCGCGGCCGGCTGCAAGCTTCCGGCGCGCCGCATTGCCGCGGCGGCGGGTGCCCCCTACCATCGCCGCCGGCGCGAGGAGGAGCGGGCCATGCGTGCGGTGTTGCTCGCCCCCGGGGGCGAGGCCGAGCTGCGGGATCTGCCCGAGCCGACACCGGCGCCCGGCCGGGTGCTGCTGGACGTGGAGGTGTGCGCCCTCGGGCCGCTGGACCTGTGGCCGCAGGCGGGTGAGGCGCGGGTACCGGGGCGCGCGCTTACCGCGCGGCTGGCGGAGCCGCTGGTGGAGGCCGGGCTCGCCGCCGGCACGCCGGTGCTGGTGGATCCCTTCGTCCCCTGTGGCGACTGTCCCGCCTGCCGGGGGCTCAGGCCGCGTGCCTGCCGCCGGCCGGCTCTTGCGGGCACTCCCGAAGAGCCCGGCGGGCTCCAGACCCGTCTACAGGCCACACCGGCACGGCTGTGGCCGCTGCCTGATGGGCTCTCGCCGGAAGCGGGCGCGCTCGTTCCTTTCCTTGCCCTCGCGCTTTTGGGGCTGGAGCTGGCCCGGCCGCAACCGCAGGAGGGGGTGGTGGTGTTCGGTCTCGGGCCGGTGGGGCTGTATGCGGTGCAGCTTGCACGGCTGATGGGCTGCAGCCCCATTCTCGGGGTCGATCCGCTGCCCGGGCGGAGCGAGGCGGCCCTCGATGCCGGCTGCGATCTGGCGGCGGCCGATCCCGCCATGGTGCAGGAGGTGGCAGGCGGCGGCCTGCCGGTGGTGCTGGCCAGTGCTGAAGCAGGGGAGAGCGCCATGGTGGCGATCGAGACCCTGGCGCCTGGCGGGCGGCTGGCGGCGCTGGGGCCGGGGTTGCCGCCGCTGGTGCTGGATGCCGCCCGGCCCTTCACCCTCCACCGGCGGATCCACCCCGAGCCGCCGCAGCTGGAGCGGGCGCTGGCGCTGGCCGCGGGCGGGCGCATCGAACTGGAGCTGGCGGTGAGCCATCGCGCCGCCCTCGATATGGCCCCAGCACTGCTGCGGCGGCTTGCCCGCGAGCCCGAGACGGTGCTCACCGCCCTCATCCACCTGCGCCGATGAGTGCCGGCGAGGCCCTGCTTCAGTCCCTCCTGAGCGCCCTCGAGCCGGCGCCCGAGGTGGTCGTGGCGGCGGATCTGCGCGGGCGCGCCCGGGCTTGCCTGGAGCAGGCCGGCATCGCGGGACCATGGCTTCTGCTGGCCGATGAGAACACCGCGCCGGTGCTGGGCGAGCGGGTGGCGGCCGAGACCGGCGCGATGGGCGACATATTTGGCAAGGTCGGTGAGGGTGCCGCCCCCCACCGCCACCACCGCCCTCAGCGCCGTACCGGCCACCACCTCAGCCACAAGCCGCTCGGCCAGGGGCAGCGAGGCTTTTGGCCGTGTGAGCCGAAGCAGCCGCGCGCCGGTCTCGGCCGCCACCCGCTCGCCCAGCACCGGCGCGGTGTTCTCATCGGCCAGCAGAAGCCATGGTCCCGCGATGCCGGCCTGCTCCAGGCAAGCCCGGGCGCGCCCGCGCAGA
>WFXL01000140.1 GCA_015490605.1 Rhodospirillales bacterium | reverse complement strand
GAGGGCATGCGCGCCTTCCTCGATAAGCGCAAGCCACGGTTCGAGGGACGCTGAGATGTTCGACCCCAACCGATCCGATCTGCACCTCGGCATCGTCGGCAGCGGCGTCATGGGCCGCGGCATCGCCCAGGTGGCGGCGGTGGCCGGTCTCGAGGTGCGGCTGCACGACGCCCGCGAAGGGGCGGTGGCCGAGGCCCGCGGTTTCATCGAACGGATGCTGCGCCGGCAGGTGGAAAAGGGGCGGATGGCGCCGGAGGCGGCCACCGCTGCCCTTGGACGCATCCACGAGGCCCGCACCCTCGCCGATTTCGCCGGCACCCAGCTGGTGATCGAGGCCATCGTCGAGGACCTGGAGGCCAAACGCACCCTGTTCCGCGATCTCGAGGCGGTGGTGGGCGAGGACTGCGTGCTCGCCACCAACACCAGCTCGCTTGCGGTCACCGCCATCGCCGCCGCCTGCCGCCGGCCCGAGCGGGTTGCCGGCTTCCACTTCTTCAACCCGGTGCCGCTCATGCGGCTGGTGGAGGTGGTAGGTGGCGTGCTCACCGACAGCCGGGTGCTGGAGGCGCTCGAGGGCCTCGCCCGGCGCTTCGGCCACGAGCCGGTGCGGGTCGCCGACATGCCGGGGTTCCTCGTAAACCACGCCGGCCGCGGCTATCCCACCGAAGCGCTGGCGCTCCTGGGTGAGGGGGTGGCCGATGTCGCCACCCTCGATGCCATCCTCCGCGAGGGCGCCGGCTTTCGCATGGGGCCGTTCGAACTGCTGGATCTCACCGGGCTCGACGTGTCCCACCCGGTGATGGAGAGCATCTACCACCAGTTCTACGAGGAGCCGCGCTTTCGCCCCTCGCCGCTCACCCATCGCCGGCTCACCGCCGGTCTTCTGGGGCGCAAGACGGGCCGCGGCTTCTATGCCTATGAGGACGGCGCGCCGGTGCGCCCGCCTCGCCCCGCCCCGCCCGCGGTGCGGCCGCCGGCGGTGTGGATCGCCCCGGGCCCGGCGGCCTCACGACTGGCCCAGCTGGTGCAGGCCGCCGGCGTGCGCCTCGAGCGGGACGTCAAGCCCTCGCCCGAAGCGCTGATCCTGGTCACTCCCATCGGCCGCGACTGCACCGGCGAGGCCCTCGCCCTCGGGGTCGATCCCGGCCGCACGGTGGCGGTGGACCCGCTCTTCGGCCTCGATTCCCACCGCACCCTCATGGTCAATCCCGCCACCCGCACGGACTATCGCGACATGGCGCTGGGGCTGCTCAGTGCCGACGGCGTGCCGGCGAGCATCATCCGCGACAGCGCCGGTTTCGTCTGCCAGCGGGTGGTGGCCACCATCATCAACATCGGCTGCGAGATCGCCCAGCGTCGTATTGCCGAGCCCGAGGCCATCGACCGGGCGGTTCAACTCGGCCTCGGCTATCCCCACGGGCCCTTGGCCTGGGGCGATGTCCTCGGCCCGACGGTGGTGGTGACGATTCTGGACGCACTGCTGGCCCGCACCGGCGACCCCCGCTATCGCGCGAGTCTGTGGCTGCGCCGGCGGGCGGAGCTCGGCCTGCCGTTGCGGCTTGCCGACTGACCCCACCTCAGCGCCGCGCTTGCCGGCCGTGGCCCGGGCGCATACTTCCGCGGCAGCAGGGAGACCCGAGCATGCGCGTGCTGGTGGTGGGCGCAGGCGGGCGTGAGCATGCCCTGTGCTGGGCGCTGGCAGCCTCGCCCCTGTTTGATGAGGTGCTGTGCGCACCGGGCAATGATGGCATTGCCCGCGATGCCGAATGCGTGCCGGTGGCAGCCGAGGATTTGGACGGGCTGGTGCAACTCGCGCGCGAGCGGGCGGTGGACCTGGTGGTGGTGGGCCCGGAAGCGCCGCTGGTGAAGGGGCTCGTGGACCGGCTGGAGGCCGTGGGAATCCCCGCGCTCGGCCCGACAGCAGCAGCCGCCCGGCTCGAGGGCTCCAAGGGCTTCACCAAGGAGCTCTGTTTCCGCCTAGGCATTCCCACCGCCCGGGCCCGCAGCTTCACCGCCGCGGAGGCGGAGGCCGCCCGCGCCTGGATCCGCACCCACGGCGCCCCCATCGTGGTCAAGGCTGATGGTCTGGCTGCCGGCAAGGGGGTGGTGGTGGCGGCGACGGTGGAAGAAGCCTTCGAGGCGCTCGATGCCGCCTTCGGCGGGGCCTTCGGCGAAGCCGGCCGGCGGGTGGTGATCGAGGAGTTCCTCGAGGGCGAGGAGGCCAGCCTGTTCGCCATCACCGACGGCGAGACGGTGCGCCCCCTCGGCACCGCCCAGGATCACAAGCGCGCCTTCGATGGCGACCGCGGCCCCAACACCGGCGGCATGGGCGCCTATTCGCCCACGCCGGCCCTCGATGAGGCACTGGCGGAGGAGGCCATGGCGCGCATCGTCGAGCCGGCGATCCGCGGCCTCGCCGACCAGGGACTGCGCTATCGCGGCATCCTCTATGCCGGCCTGATGCTCACATCCGAAGGGCCGAAGCTGTTGGAGTTCAACGTCCGCTTCGGTGACCCCGAGGCCCAGGTGGTGCTGCCGCGGCTCATGAGCGACTTCGGCGAGATCGCCCTGGCAGCGGCCGAGGGCGGGCTGCGGCATGTGGGCGTGCGCTTCGGCCCCGAACACGCCCTCACGGTGGTGCTGGCAAGCCGCGGCTATCCCGGATCCTACCCCAAGGGCACCGAGATCCGCGGGCTCGAGCGGCTCGAGGGACGCGAGGGGGTGCTGGTGTTCCATGCCGCCACCCGGCACGAGGGCGGGCGCTGGCTGGCCATGGGCGGGCGGGTGCTGAATGTCACCGGCCTCGGCCGCAGCCTCCGGGAGGCGCATGATCGGGCCTATTCTGCGGTGGAGGCGATCGACTGGCCCGAGGGTTTCTGGCGCCGCGACATCGGCTGGCGCGCGCTGGCGCGCGACGAACACTGAGGAGCGTGGGAACATGCGCGAACGGCAGACGGACTTCCTGATCGACCGGCTGTGGCGGCCCGGCACCGGCCGTGCCGAGGGGCTGCGGATGGCGCTGCTGGCCCTGGGTGGCAGCCTGTTGTTGTGGGCCTCGGCCAAGGTGCAGGTGCCCTTCTGGCCGGTGCCCATGACCCTGCAGACGGCCGCCGTGTTTCTCATCGGCCTCGCCTACGGCCCCCGGCTCGGGCTTGCCACGGTGGCGCTCTATCTGGCCGAAGGCGCGGCGGGGCTTCCGGTGTTCGCCGGCACGCCCGAGAAGGGGCTGGGCCTTGCCTATATGCTCGGGCCCACCGGCGGCTATCTCCTGGGGTTCCTCGCCGCCGCCTGGATCGCCGGGCTCGCGGCCGAACGCCGTCTCGGCCCGGTGGGCACGGCCCTGGTGCTGCTGGCGGCCTCCGCCGCCCTCTATCTCCCCGGACTTGCCTGGCTTGCCACCTTCGTCGGGCCCGCCAAGGCGCTGCAGCTGGGGCTTGTGCCCTTCATCCCGGGCGATCTGCTCAAGCTCGCGCTGGTGGTGGCCCTGTGGCAGGCGCTGCCGTGGGCGCGAGCGCCGCGCGGTGAATCTTGAGGACCCGGATCCTTCCCCCGGACGAGCGCGGCCTCGCCGAGGCCGCCCGCATCCTACGGCAAGGCGGGCTGGTGGCCTTTCCCACCGAGACAGTCTACGGCCTCGGGGCGGTCACCGATGATCCCGCGGCGGTGGCGCGGATCTTTGAGGCCAAGGGCCGGCCCGCCCATAATCCCTTGATCGCCCATGTGGGCAGCCTCGAGCTCGCCCACCGCATCGCCGTCTTCGACCGGCGCGCCGAAGCCCTCGCCGCCCGCTTCTGGCCGGGCCCCCTGACCCTGGTGCTGCCGCTTGCGGACCGGCGGCTGGTGGTGCCGGCAGTGACCGCCGGGCTTGCCACAGTGGCGGTGCGCATGCCGGCCCATCCCGTCGCCCTCGCCCTGCTGCGGCGGCTGGGCCGACCGCTGGCGGCCCCCAGCGCCAACCGCTCGGGCCGGACCAGCCCCACCACCGCCGCCCACGTGCTGGCGGATCTCGAGGGGCGCATCGAGGCGGTGGTGGATGCCGGCCCCTGCCCGGTGGGGGTGGAGAGCACGGTGGTGGACCTGTCCGAGCCCGAACGTGTCCTGCTGCTCCGCCCAGGCGGGCTGGCGCGGGCCGCCATCGAGGCGGTGGTGGGGCCGCTCGCGCGCCCGCGGGCGGAGGAGCCGCCGCGCTCGCCCGGTCTCGTGGGCCGCCACTATGCCCCCACCAAGCCGCTGCGGCTGGATGTGGATGAGGTCGGGCCCGATGAAGGGCTGCTGGCCTTCGGCGCGCGGGTGCCGCCGGGTGCGCGGGTCACCCTCAACCTCTCGCCTGCGGGCGATCTGGCGGAGGCGGCGCGCAATCTCTTCCGCATGCTGCGGGAACTCGATGCCCACCCGGAGGTGCGGGCGATCGCGGTGGTGCCGATCCCGGCCGAGGGACTGGGTGAAGCCATCCGCGACCGGCTGCGCCGGGCCGCACGCACCGACACGCCGGCTGTGTGACACCCTCGCTTCCGCTCCGCCGGCCGCGCCCTAGGTGATGAAGCGGGACCGGGCCGATGGTGGGAGCACGCTTGTGGCCATCGCCACCGAACTTGCCGCCCTGCTGCTGGTGCTGACGGCCGCACTCGCCTGTGTGGCGGCGAGCGTGCGGCTCGGGTTCGGTCCGGTGCTGGGTTATCTCGCCGCCGGCGTGCTGGTGGGCCCCGCCGTCCTCGGGCTGCTGGATGCCACTCCGCTGGTGCGGGCGCTGGCGGAATTCGGCGTGGTGTTCCTGCTGTTCGCCGTCGGGCTGGAGCTGCCGCTGCAGCGGGTGCGCACCATCGGCACCCGCCCGCTGCTGCTGGGATTGCTGCAGATCGTGGCGACCGTGGCGCTGCTGTTGGGGCTCGCCCTCCTGCTGGGGCTCGCGCCGGTGCCGGCGCTGGTGCTGGCGATGGCGCTGGCGCTCTCCTCCACCGCCGTGGTGGTGCGCTTTCTCGCCGACCGCGGCCTGCTGGCAAGCCGGCTGGGACGCACCGCCTTTGCCGTGCTCATCCTGCAGGACCTGGCGGTGGCGCCGATGCTGGTGGTGGTGTTGGCCCTGGGCGGCGGGCTCGAGGCCGGCTGGACCATGGGGCGCACGCTCATCGCCGGCGCCCTCTTCGCCGCCTTCGCCCTCGCCTTCGCCCGCCGGCCGCTGGAGTTCCTCTATGGCCGCATCGCCCGTCTCGGCCTTGATGAGCTGCTGGTGGGCCTGTCGCTGCTGGTGGCTCTGGGCTTTGCGTTCGCGGCCGAGCTCGCCGGGCTGTCGCTTGCCTTCGGCGGGCTGCTTGCGGGCATGGCCCTGGCCGAGAGCTCCTACCGCCACAAGGTGGCGGCCGATATTCGCGCCTTCCGCGGCCTGCTGGTGGGGCTGTTCTTTCTGAGCGTGGGGCTTGAGCTCGACCTCAAGGTGGCGTTGGCCGCCTGGCCGGCGGTGCTGGCCCTCGCCCTCGGCCTCTATCTCGCCAAGGGGCTGTTGGTGGCAGGGCTGGCGCTGCCCTTCGGCTTCGCCCCACCCCGCGCCCTCGCCCTCGGGGCGCTCCTGGGCCAGGCGGGCGAATTCGCCTTCGTGCTGATGGCCGCAGCCGCAACCCAGGGGCTCCTCGGCCCCGATCTCGCCGAGCCGGTGACCCTGGCGGTGGCCCTCGGCATGGCCCTGACCCCGCTTTTGGCCGACCTCGCCTTGAAGCGGCTGCCGCACCCCAAACCCGGCGCCACGGCCGCCGGCTCTGCCGACGCGCCCGCGCTTTCGGGCCATGTGGTGGTGGCGGGGGCTGGCAG
>WFXL01000139.1 GCA_015490605.1 Rhodospirillales bacterium | reverse complement strand
GTGGAACGGGTGGAACGGGAGGCCCAGGCCGAGCCCGCGGCAGGTCTCCAGCATGGCCCGCAACAGCCGCTCCTCGCGGCTGTCGGGAGCGGGGTCGGTGAAGCTGCCGTCGATCTTGACATAGTCCACCGGCAGCGCCTGCAGGTAGGAAAAGGAGGCGGCGCCCACGCCGAAATCGTCCACGCAGATCTGGTGGCCGCCGGCGCGCAGTGCCGCCACCGCCTGGGCCAGCCGTGCGAGATCCGAGCTCGCAAAGGTCTCGGTGATTTCAAACAGCAGCGCCGACGGCGCGATGCCATGAGCCTTCACCTGCGCGCAGACGCGCGCCACCATGCCCTCCTGCAACAGCGAGCGGGCCGAGAGATTGACCGCCACCCTGAGGCCGTGACGGCCGGCATCCACCGCCGCCAGTTCCGCCAGCACCCGCTCCAGCACCGCCAGATCCAGCTCCGCCACCAGCCCCACCTCTTCGGCGAGGCCGACGAACTCGCTCGGTGGGATCCGCGGTGGTCGGATCAGCGCCTCATAGTGGTGCACCCGCCGCTCAGCAAGGGTGACCACCGGCTGGAAGACCAGGCTGAAGTCGCGGCCGCGGACGGCCCGCCGCACCCGGCCCACCCGATCCACCACCGTGGCCATACGGTGATTGAGCAGGCGCCCGAGATCGCCCACATCCGCCGGCAGCGTGCCGCTGGCGAACTCCTGAAGCGCCAGCGCCAGCGCCTCGGCGGTGGTGCGCAGGTCCTCCACCGGGTCGTACAGCGGCAGGGTGCGGGCCTCCAGCGTCACTGCCCCGCCGCCCTCGGCGGCCACCACGTGGCGCAGGTCGGCCAGCAGCTCGCGGGTGCATTCCGGCGCGTGGGCCACGGCATAGCGCCCACCCTCGAGCCGGCTCGCCGTGCCGTCGTCGAGGGCATAGGCGCGCAGCACCGCCTCCACCGCCGCCATGAGCGCGCGGGCGCGGGCCGCCGCGAGCCCCTCGATCCCCTCGAGCCCCACCAGCGACAGCGTCACGCTCTCACCGGCCGCCAGCAGCCCGCGCAGCCGCTCGATCAGGGCGGTGCTGTCCGCCGGACCCGGCTGGTCACAGCGCCGCAGGTCGAGGAAGGCGAGGTGGACATGCGCGTCATCCGCCGCCGCACAGGCCCGCACCCGCGCGCACCACACACCGGACCGGCCCAGCACCCTGAGCGGCCCGGCCCGCCCCCGCGCCCGCGCCCGCGCCACCAGGCGTTGCAGCAGCGGCCGGTCGGACGGTGCCACCAGCTCCTCCAGCGGCCGGCCCAGAAGCGCTGCCGTCTCCTCGCCGGTGAAGGCGCCCACCGCACCGGTGAGATAGGTGAGCCGGCCGGCGAGGTCGCATTCGGCGAACACGTCGCCGGCGGCGAACATGAAGCCGATGAGACGGCGGCGGGAGTGAGGGGTGGACGATGGCACGCCAGCGTCCCGGTTCGACCCTCGTGCACTCTAAGCCCCATCCCTTGCCGAAAGGTTAAGGGGCCATGCGAAACGCCCCGGGCAAGGCCCGGGGCGTCGCGTCGGTGATGGCCGGTGGGGGTCAGCCGACGAGCCGGAGATTGTCCGCCGCGGACTTGCCGTTGCGGCCGCGCACCAGGTCATACTGGATCCGCTGGCCCTCATGCAGCGTGTCCATGCCGGCGCGCTCGACGGCGGAAATGTGGACGAAGGCATCAGGCCCACCCTGGTCGGGGGTGATGAAGCCGTAGCCCTTGGTGGCGTTGAACCACTTCACGGTACCGGTATGCAAGGTCTTGGTCCTCGTAAGGCTTGGGTGTCACACCGGGCCAACGGGCCGGTGCCAGGCGCGATGGGCTCGTCGGGAATGTCTCGGGAGACGTCCGGCAGGGCGCAACGTGCCTGACGCCCAACCTACGCCGATGAACCCCCGGGACAAGGGCAAAAACGACTGGCAGTGAATTTTTCCCCAGCACCGGGTGCGCCGTGGTGGCTTGGCGGAGCCCCGGTCGCCCAGGTGCAAGCCGGTCTTCGGCCCCGCGTCGGCTCGACAGCGGCATGACGGCTCCCTAAGCCCGGGGGCGGTCGCACACCGGAAACCCGCGGTGTCCCCTTCGGAGCCGACCGTCACCGGACGTTCGCCGACCCACGCCGCATCCGCCCGCGCCGGCCTGGTGGTGCTGCTCGCCGCCCTCATGAGCATCTCCGCCATGACCACCGACATCATACTGCCGGCGCTGCCGGAGCTTGCGGCCGATCTCGGCGGCACGGTGGATGCCGCCCAGCTTACCGTGGGGCTGTTCTTCCTAGGCTTCGGCTTTGGCCAGGCGATGGTGGGCTCGCTCTCGGACCGCTGGGGCCGGCGGCCGGTGCTGCTGGCAGGGCTTGCGGCTTTCATCGCCACCAGCCTGGCCTGTGCCCTGAGCGGCTCGCTCGGGGGGCTGTTGGTGCTGCGCACGCTCCAGGGGGCGGTGGCGGCGGCAGCCCCGGTGCTGGCGCGGGCGGTGGTGCGCGATCTGTTCGAGGGGGCCGCCATGGCGCGGGTAATGTCGCTGGTGATGGCCATCTTCGTGAGCGCCCCGATCGTCGCCCCCAGCCTCGGGGCGTTGTGGCTGCTGGTGGGCGGCTGGCGCGCCATCTTTTTCTTTCTCGCCCTCTATGGCGCTCTTACCGCGCTGGCGGCCTGGCGCTGGCTGCCGGAGACGCTGGCTCATTCCGATCCCGCCGCCACCCGCCCCGAGCGCTATCTCGCCGCCTGGCGGGCGGTGCTGGGCGATCGCCGCTCCCGCACCTACGGGGCGGTGGTGGTGGCGGCCTTCACGGTGCTGCTGGTCTATCTCACCCAGGCACCGGAAGTGTTCATGGCGACCTTCGGCCTCGGCCCCGCGGGCTTCGGCCTGGTGTTCGCGCTGGTGGCACTGTTCTCGGTGGCGGGCAATCTCGCCAATGCCCGTCTGGTGCGACGGCTGCCGCTGGCGCGGCTGGTGGTAGCAGCCCTGCTTCTGGGACTTGCGGCCAGCGGGCTGGGATTCACCCTGGCGCTTGCCGGCGCGCTTGGGCTGGCTTCGACCATCATCCTCTTCGGCCTTGCCCTCTTCGCCTTCAGCACCCTGAGCGCCAATGGGCTGGCGCTGGCGATGCAGCCCCATGCGCGCATCGCCGGTGCCGCCAGTTCGGTGCTGGGCATGCTGCATACGGTGATTCCCGCAAGCCTCGCCGCCCTCGTGGCGATGATCGAGCTCGCCCCCACCGCCCTCGCCTTCGCCGCCCAGGGCCTTGCCTTCGCCCTGGGGCTTCTGGTGCTGGCCCGCGCCCGCACCTCTTGACGGCGCCCGGAGCCTTACCTTGATCTAGAATGGCGGCTGCCTGTGCGGGGCTGCCCATCATGGGAGTCGCTCAAGGAGGAGGACGACCATGCCGGCACTGGACATCGCACCGCTGCTGCGGTCCACCGTCGGCTTCGATCATCTGTGGCGGCTTCTGGATCAGGCGCTGCAGGTGGATGAAGGGGGCTCATATCCGCCCTACAACATCGAGAAGCACGGCGAGGACCGCTATCGCATCGTCATGGCGGTGGCCGGCTTCCGGCCGGAGGAGCTGGAGGTGGTCACCGAGCCCAATCTGCTGATCGTGCGCGGCAAGCGCCACGAAGAGCCGGAGGTGGAATATCTCCACCGGGGCATCGCCGGCCGTGCCTTCGAGCGGCGCTTCCAGCTGGCCGACCATGTGCGGGTGGTGGACGCGCGGCTCGAGAACGGCCTGCTGGTGATCGAGCTGGTGCGTGAGATCCCGGAGGCCCTGAAGCCCCGGCGGATCCCCATCCGCAGCGAGCGCACGGTGGAGGCACGGGCGGTCGAGAGCCGCAGCGAAGTGCGCGGCGAAGCGGCGAGCGGTGAGGAGTCCTCGCCGCCGTCGGGTGAGCGGGTCGAGGTGCAGGCCGCCTGAGCGGCACCCCGACCGCGGTCGACACGGAGGTGACCAAGGGTACCGAGGTGTCGAGCCAACAAGGGAGGTGAGCCATGCTGGGTCGTGGTCTGGTTCCGTTCCGCACCCTCACGCCGGCCAACCGCGAGGAGATGGCGGATCCGTTCCTCGCCATCCGGCGTGAGATCGACCGGCTGTTCGACGAGTTCACCCGGGGCTTCCCCACCGTCTTCGGGACCACCTCGGCGACGGCGCTGCTGCCGGAGGTGGACCTGACCGAGGATGAGCGGAGCTATCGGGTGACGGTCGAGCTCCCCGGCGTCGATCCCAAGGACGTGCAGGTGGAGCTGCGCGGTGACGTGCTCGTGATCCGCGGCGAGAAGCGCGACGAGCACGAGGAGAAGGGCGAGAACCGGCATCTGGTGGAGCGCCGCTTCGGCCGGTTTGAGCGGATGATCCGCCTGCCGGCGGAGGTGGATGTGGAGCAGGCGGAGGCCGTGTTCGACAAGGGCGTGCTGCGCATCACCCTGCCCAAGCCCGAGACGGCGCAGCAGCCGGTGCGCCGGATCGAGGTGAAGGCGGCGTGATGGCGCCCATCACCCCGCCACGGGCGTGGCTGGTGGCCAGTCTGGCGGCCGCGCCCTGGATGTTCTGGGCGTGTCCGCCCTGCTGGGTGATGGCGCTGCTGCCGCCTACCGGCACGGCACCGCCTGAACGGTGACCGGCAGGACGCCGGGGGAGCCGGGACGCGGATGCGACCGCGCCCCGGTTCTTTTATGTCACGGTCCCATCGGCCGTGTCTGGGCCGTCTGGCGCGCGACACACCGGCCGGTAGAGCAGCGGCTGGCGCTGTGGCGTAGCCAGCGTCGGGGCCTCATCCGTCAGGGTGAAGACGCCGAGGTCCTCGGCCAGGAGCTCGCAACTCCCGTCGGGCCGCCACAGGCCGGCCGGCCCTGTCTTGGCGGCCCACAGCAACGGGCGGCGGTTTTCCAGCGCGCGTGCCCGCAGCAGGGGTTCGGCCGCAGCCGGGGTGTTGCGCTCAAGCCCCAGCAACAGGGCGGCTCCGGTCAGCACCAGCGCGCGCACATATTCCGGCACCCACAGATCGGCCCCGAGGAGGACGCCGCTGGCACCGCACCCGAGCGGTGCCACCAGGCCCCAGCGGCCGGCGGTCCACGTCCGCTCCTCGGGCCAGAGGTGCACCCGCCGGTAGTGGCCACGGGCGGTGCCATCGTCGCCGAAGACCAGCACCGCATCGAAACGGTGGCCGAAGGCCTCCTCCACCAGCCCGGCCAGGAGATCGAGGCGGTATTGGCGGGCGATGGCCGCCAGCATCTCGGCGAAGGGCCCGTCCGCGGGCTCGCAGCCCCGGGGCGGCCACAGGCCTGCGGGCAGCAGCAGCAGTCGCGCCCCGCGCCGGCGGGCGGCGGCCGCCGCGCGGATGAGAACCTCGGCAAGTTCCGCCAGCGCCGGCGGTGACGGGGGACGGAAAAGAGCGAGGCGCACCATCGAGTCCGTTGCGTCCGCGGCGTGGATGACCGATGTTTCACCCGGCGACAAGATCCGGGTCAGTCGGACGGTTCAGGGGAGTACCGGATCGCAATCAGCCTGAGGAGTGCGAGCATGGAGGTGGAACGGGGAGGCCTGAGGCCACGCGGGCGGACTCTGGTCCGGGTGGCGGTGGTGGCCCTGGGGCTGTCGGTGGCGCTCGGGGCCGGCGTCTGGGCCGGGCGCAATCTCGTGGCCGAA
This sequence comes from Rhodospirillales bacterium, assembly GCA_015490605.1. Taxonomy (GTDB): domain Bacteria; phylum Pseudomonadota; class Alphaproteobacteria; order Geminicoccales; family Geminicoccaceae; genus HRBIN39. The sequence continues at coordinate 9,113 of WFXL01000139.1, read as the reverse complement.
CGGCTCGAGGCGGTACGGGCCGGCGCCGACTTCGAGCGCAGCTATGCCGATCTGGTGGAGGCGGTGGTGCCGGCGGTGGTCTATGTGGAGGTGGAGCGCCGCCAGGAGATGGCCCAGCTGCCGGAGGAGATGCCGATTCCACCGGAGCTGCGGCGCTTCTTCCGCCGCTTCTTCGGCCCCGACTTCGATCCCTTCCGCCGCCCACCGGGCCAGCCGCCCGAGCGCCGGCTGGAGGCGGTGGGCTCGGGCTTCATCATCGATGAAGTGGGCCATGTGGTGACCAATGCCCATGTGGCGCGCGATGCTGAGCGCATCACCGTCACCCTCAACGACGGTACCAAGCTGGCGGCGAAGGTGGTGGGGCTCGATGAGAAGACCGATCTTGCGGTGCTCAAGCTCGAGAGCGACGGGCCCTTCCCCTATGTGGAATTCGGCGACAGCGATCGGGTGCGGGTGGGCGACAAGATCATCGCCGTGGGCAACCCCTTCGGCCTCGGCGGCACGGTGACGGCCGGCATCGTCTCCGCCACCAAGCGCGAGCTCGGCGTCGGCCCCTATGACGACTTCATCCAGATCGATGCGCCCATCAACCGCGGCAATTCGGGCGGCCCCACCTTCAACCTCGACGGCGAGGTGATCGGCGTCAACTCCATGATCTTCTCGCCCACCGGCGGCAATGTCGGGATCGGCTTCGCCATCGCCGCCAATCTCGCCAAGGAAGTGGTCACCCAGCTGATCGAGAAGGGCAAGGTCCAGCGCGGCTGGCTCGGGGTGCTGATCCAGCCGGTGGACGAGGATATCGCCCAGGCGCTGGGGTTGGATGAGGCGCGCGGCGCCCTGGTCTCGCGGGTGGAGCCCGACACGCCGGCGGCTGGGGCCGGCATTCAGCCGGGGGATGTGATCGTCGGCTTCGACGGCACGCCGGTGGAGGGGCCGCGGGATCTGGCCAAGAAGGTGGCGCGAGCAGGCCCCGGCCATGTGGCGCGGATCGAGATCATCCGCGAGGGCGAGCGGCGCACCCTTGAAGTGAAGCTGGGCGAACTGCCGGCCGAGGTGGCGACCGCCCAAGAGCCTGTCCAGGAGCGTGCCGCCGGTGCGGCCGAGCTCGGCATGCGGGTAGCGGTGCTGGATCAGGAGCTGCGCCAGCGCTTTGAGATCCCCGAAGGGGTGGAGGGTCTTGTGATCCTCGAGGTGGACCCCGACGGGCCGGCGGCCGAGAAGGGGCTGCAGCCGGGCGATGTGATCGCCGATGCCGGCGGGCGGCCGGTGCGGAGCGTGGCCGATCTGCGGGCGGCGGTGCGGGCGGCCGAGAAGGCCGGCCGCCGGGCGGTGCTGCTGCGGGTGTTCCGCGGCGAGCAGCCGCGCTTTGTGGCGCTGCCGCTTGCGCGGGAGTGACGGAGCGGGGGCCGGATGCGGGGGACCCCCCTCGCTCCGGCCCCGCGCCGCCCTATCTCGGAGATCGCCATGCGGGTGCTGGTGATCGAGGACGACCGCGAGGCCGCCTCCTACATGGCCAAGGGCCTGCGCGAGGCGGGCCATGTGGTGGACGTGGCCCACGATGGCCGCGACGGGCTGCTGATGGCCCAGACGGGCGACTATGACGTGCTGGTGGTGGACCGGCTGCTGCCGGGCCTCGACGGCCTCGCTCTCGTGCAGACGCTCAGAGCCACCGGCAACACCACCCCGGTGCTGTTCCTCTCGGCCCTCGGCCAGGTGGATGATCGGGTCAAGGGGCTGCGCGCCGGCGGCGACGACTATCTGGTGAAGCCCTATGCCTTCGCCGAGCTCCTGGCAAGGCTCGAGGTGCTGGCCCGGCGCCGGCTGGCGGCCGCCGCCGAGGCGCGGGAGACGGTGCTGCGCTATGCCGATCTTGAGATGGACCTGCTCACCCGGCGGGTGACCCGGGCCGGTCGCACCATCGAGCTGCAGCCGCGGGAGTTCAAGCTGCTGGAAGTGCTGATGCGCCATGCGGAGCAGGTGATGACCCGCACCATGCTGCTGGAGAAGGTGTGGGACTATCGCTTCGATCCGCAGACCAACGTCATCGACGTCCACATCAGCCGTCTGCGCCAGAAGATCGACCGGGGGTTCGACGTACCCCTGATTCAGACCATCCGCGGAGCGGGGTACTCGCTGCGTGATCCTCGCAAGGCTTCTCCGGACGGCGACCTTTAGGCTCACCCTCGCCTATCTCGGAGTCTTCGGCATCTCCGCGCTGGCCCTCCTGGCCTTCGTCTATGAGGCCAGCGTCGGTTTCATGGAGCGCCAGACCCGCGAGACCATCGCCGCCGAGATCACCGGGCTCGAGGAACAGTTCCGCCAGCGGGGCATCCGCGGGCTGACCGAAGTGATCCGCCGGCGGGCCGAGGCGGCGCGCGACCGCGCCAGCCTCTATCTGCTGGTGGATGCCGACGGGCGCTGGATCGCCGGCAATCTCGACCGCTGGCCGCGGGCGGTGGAGAATGAGGATGGCACCATCCGCTTCTCCTTCGAGCGGCGCGACCGCGAAGGCGAGGTCCAGCGGCGTGAGGCGCTGGGGCGCCGCTTTCTGGTGGCCGGCCGCTGGCGTCTACTGGTGGCGCGGGACGTCTCGGATCGTATTGCGGTCCAGCAGATGCTGGCCAACGCCATCATGCTGGGTGGCGGCCTCATCCTGGTGATCGGCGTGCTGGGCGGCTTCGCCCTCTCGCGCTGGACCCTTGCCCGGCTCGAGGGCATCAACCGCGCCACCGAGCGCATCATGGCGGGCGATCTCTCGCGCCGCATCCGCACCGAGGGCAGCGACGACGAGTTCGACGAGCTCGCCCGCAATCTCAATCGCATGTTGGACCGCATCGAGGAACTGGTGCGGGCCATGCGCGAGGTCACCGACAATATCGCCCACGATCTGCGCACGCCCCTCACCCGCCTCCATGCCCGTATCGAACTCGCCCTCATGGGAGAGCTGGACGGGGCGCGGGCACGCCAGGTGCTGGAGGAGGCCATGCGCGACGTGGAGGGGCTGATCAACACCTTCGACGCGCTGCTGGCCATCGCCCGCGCCGAGTCCGGCACCCTCGAGGCCGAGCTGGAGCCGGTGGATCTCGCGGCGGTGGCGGCGGATGTGGCCGAACTCTACGAACCCCTGGCGGAGGAGCGGCAGATCCGGCTGCTGTTGGAAGCGGACGAGCAGGTGTGCGTCATGGGCCACCGCCAGCTGCTGGCCCAGGCGGTGGCCAATCTCGTGGACAATGCCATCAAATATACTCCCGAGGGCGGACGGGTGGTGCTGCGCACCCGCCCGGGGCCACCACCGGTGGTGGAGGTGGAGGACAACGGCCCCGGCATTCCGCCCGACCAGCGGGAGCGGGCGCGCAAGCGCTTCGTCCGGCTGGACCCCGACCGCTCCACCCCGGGCAATGGCCTGGGCTTGTCGCTGGTGGAGGCGGTGGCCCACCTCCACGGCGCCGTTCTCGAGCTGGACGATGCCAATCCCGGGCTCCTGGCCCGGATCCGCTTTCCCGAACGCGCCGCCCTGCCAACAGCCCCCGAGGTCGCCGCCGGCGCACCTTCCTGAAGCAGCCCGATGTCGTCACCCCGCGGGCTGGAAGCGGCAGCCGGTCCCGAGCCGCATGACCGTGCGGTGGAGGGCGTAGGCCAGCATCAGCAGGGCCGCGGTGAGGATGGGGATCTCGTAGGTGGCGAAAAAGCCCTGGATGCGGCCGGTGAGGGCGAAGATGGTGGGGGTCGAGGCACCCAGCAGGGCCAGCAGGGTGGGGACCAAGGGCGTACAGCAGACCATGCTCGGCAGGATGGCGAGCACGGTTCCCACCACTCCGGTGCCCTGGCCGCGGGCCGCGGCGGCCGCACGGAAGCCGTAGATGGCCAGAGTGAAGGTGAGGCCTGCCAGCAGGCCCAGCGCCAGGGCAAAGACGGCGAAAGTGGGGGTGAGGAACTGCAGGCTCACCCAACCGATGCGCCCGCCGGTGAAGGTGGCGGGAAGCGCCATGAGGTAGAACAGGATGAACGCCCCAGACAGGCCCAAGGCCAGGAGCCGGTAAGGGCGCTGAGAGAACACCGCACCCAGGACGAAACGGTAGCGGTCCATCATATCCACCATGGTCACTGCAGCTCCGCGAAGTCGAGGATGGTGGTGAAGGTGGCGCTGGGGGCGGTCTCGGAACCCCAGACGATGCCGTCGCGGTCGATCAGCCAGTAGATGTCAGTGATCCCTTGGGGATCGTAGATCACGCTCACATTGAAATCGGCCTCACCCCACAGCACCTGGGGATGATTGCGCAGACGCGGGGCGTTGGTGGTGATGAACTCCTCAAGCGGCGGTCCCTCATAGCCCAGATTGTTGTACAGCTTGAGCACGATGACCATGAGGTCGGTGCCCTCGAGCTCGCCGATGCGGCGGTCCAGCAGCTGCGCCGAGGCGGTACAGGAAGGGCACCAGGTGGTGATGAACCACAGCATCACCGGCCGCCCGCGGAACTCGGACAGTTGCCTGGTGGCACCATCGAGGGTGGTGAAGGTAATGTCGGGCGCGGGTTTGCCCACCTCCACCACCGGCAGCTCCTCGCCATCGGTGGCCGCCCGCACGCCTGCCACGGCTGTGACCATCCAGACCAGCAGCGCGAGTCCGACCCACCACCGAACGGCAATATGATGATTGTGGCGCACCCTCATCCCTCCCGGCATCTTCCTTTACCTTATCCGAATATGGCGAGAATCGCACCCGCTGTCGACCGGAGTCCGGTTCTGGAGGGCCACGCCTTCGAGGAGCCGGCTGAAGGGTGCCGGCAGCGGGGTTCACAGCAGGCTGGCGCCGCCGTTGCGGGCCGGGTCCAGCTCGGGGGCGAGGCGGCCGGTGGGGCGTGCCGGCAGGCCACCGGTGCGCGGCAGAAAGCGGCCGCTGCCCGGCTGCGCGCGCACCTTGCCGTCCGCCACCACCAGCTCACCGCGGCGATAGACCTGGAGGATGCGTCCGCGCACCCGCCGGCCAGCATAGGGGGTATAGCCGGCATTGTCCCACCGGGGGCCTTCGGGGATCTCCCATTCCGCCTCGGGGTCCCACACTACGATGTCGGCGTCCATCCCCGGGGCGAGGTCGCCCTTGGCCGGGAGGTTGTAGAGCCGCGCCGGGGCGGTGGCGGTCAGGCGCACGAAATCCACCAGTTCCAGCCGCCCGCGGGCGACCATGGCATCGAACAGCAGCGGCAGCCGCAGTTCGATCCCCGGCATGCCGTTGGCGATCTCATGAAAGCCGGGGTTGGGGCCGCGCGCGAGCTTACCGCTCTCATCCATACGGTAGGGCGCATGGTCGGAGGAGACGCAGTCCAGAAGCCCCAGCTCGAGCCCGCGCCACAGCGCCGCCACATCCTCATCCTCCCTAAGCGGCGGACTGCAGATCCAGCGGGCCCCCTCCACCCCCGGCCGCTCGAGCTCGCGGGCGGTCAGCAGCAGATACTGGGTGCAGGTCTCGCCGAACAGCTTGACCCCTTCGGCGCGAGCACGGGCGAAGGCCTCAAGCCCCTCGCGGGTGGAGATGTGGAACACCATCACCGGCTGATCCAGGAAGGCGGCGAAGGTGGCGATGCGCCGGATGGCCTCGGCCTCGCCGGCGCGCGGATGGCTGGTGACATGAAAGCGGGGAGCGGTGTGGCCGCGTTCAACCAGCCGCCGCTTCATCCAGGCGATCATGCCGTGGTTCTCGGCATGGACGCACACCATGCAGCCATGGGCGCGGGCGGCCGCCAGCACCTCCAGCAGCGGCTCATCCTCCACCCGCAGCCGCTCATAGGTCATGAACACCTTGAGAGAGGCATGCCCCGCCCGCACGAGCCCCGGCAGTTCCTCGGCCAGCAGCTCCGGCCGCGGGTCGGTGATGATCATGTGGAAGGCATAGTCGGCCATGGCGCCGCGCCGGGCGCGGGCGTGATAGTCGGCCACCACCTCCGCCAGCGACATGCCGCGGTGCTGGGCGGCGAAGGGGATCACCGTGGTGGTGCCGCCGGCAAGCGCCGCCCGGGTGGCGCTCTCGAAGGTGTCGGCATTCATGAGGCCGGTGGCGGCAAGCTGCTCGATGTGACAGTGGGGGTCGACCCCGCCGGGGGTGAGCAGCCGCCCGCGCACGTCCACTTCCTCCCGCCCCGGGGGCAGCCCGGTGCCGAGGGCGGCGATGCGCCCGTCTTGGATGGCGATGTCGGCGGTAAAGACGCTGGTGGCGGTGGCGACGGTGCCGCCGCGCAACACCCGGTCGAACTGGCTCATGCGGGCTCCCCCTGCCGGCTGCCGTCCGCGAGATGCCACGACCGCCAGCATTGTCCAGCCCGGGCGCGGGCAACGGCGGTCGTCCGGTGTGGCCGCATCTAGTCCGCTGCCGGGAACGGGGCCAACAGCAGCGCCAGCGCCAGCAGCGCCTGGGGCAGGGCGCGCAGCGGCGTCAGATCGAGCTGAGCGGCGGCCCGCCCCAGCAGCATGAGCGCCAGTGCCATGCGCGCGAAGGCCACAAGCGCACCCCAGGGATCGCTGAGCGGCGCCAGCAGCGCCGGGCTCACCACGAAGCCCAGCGGCACCAGATAGAGGCCGGCGCCCAGCAGCAATGCGTGGCGTGCGGTCTGAAGCCAGGGGGCACCCACCATACCGCTGGCGATGAACACCGTGCCGCACACCGGCGGGGTGATGGTGGAGAGCAACGCATACCAGAAGACGAACATGTGGGCGGTGAGCGGCGCCAGCCCCAGCTGCTGCAGCGCCGGGCCGGCCACGGCCACCGCCACCACATAGGCGGCGGTGGTGGGCACCTCCATGCCCAGCAGCAGACAGGCGAGGGCGGTGAGCAGCAGGGCGGCCGGCAGCAACCCACCGGAGAGATCGAGAATGGCGCCGGTGACCTTGACGCCAAGGCCGGTGAGATTGAGGGCGCCCACCACCAGACCGGCGCACAGGATCACCGAGGCGATGGTGGCCATCTGCCCGGCCGCCTCCACCAGCGCCCGTTCGAGTCGGCCCCCGGCCGCCCGCAGATCGAAGCTGAGGTGGCGGTCGGTGAGCAGGAGGGCGGCTGCCAGCAGCACCGTCCAGGCGGCAGCCCGCCCCGGGCTTGCGCGCTCGACCACCAGCAGCCACAGCAGCAGCGCCACCGGCAGCAGGAAGAAGGGGAGGGTGCGCAGGAGCTCGCCAGGCGGTGGCAGTTCCTCAGCTTCCACCCGCTCCAGCCGGGTGCGGCGCGCCAGCGCATCGAGCCCCACCCAGCAGGTGAGGAAGAACAGCAGCGCCGGCAGCAGCGCTGCCTCCATGATGCGCACATAGGGCAGGCGCAGCAGTTCCACCATCACGAAGGCGCCGGCGCCCATGAGCGGCGGCATGATCTGGCCGCCGGTGGAGGCCACCGCCTCCACCGCCGCCGCCAGCGGCCGCGGATAGCCGAGGCGGATCATCATGGGCAGGGTGACGGCGCCGGTGGAGGCCACATTGGCGCTGGCGGAGCCCGAGAGGGAGCCGAACAGGGCCGAGGCCACCACCGCCACCTTGGCGGCGCCCGCCCGGAGCCTGCCGGCCACCGTCAGCGCGAGGCCGATGAAGGCGCGGGCTGCCTCGCCCGCCGACAGCAGCGCCCCCAGCAGCACATAGAGGGCCACCACGGTGGCGGAGATGCCGGTAAGCGGCCCCCACAGGCCGGCTTCGGCGATGGTGAGGGATCCCAGAAAACTCGCTGCGGGAATGCCGGGATGGCCGAAGCGGCCCGGCAGCCACGGGCCGAGAAAGCCATAGGCGAGGGCCAACAACGCCACCAGCGGCAGCGCCGGCCCCACCGCCCGCCGCGCCATCTCCAGCACCGTGAGGATCAGCACCACCGCCGCGGCGAACTGGAAGGGCCCCGTGAGGATGCCGTATTGCTCATCCAGCCGCGCGTGGTCGAGGACGATCCAGAGGCTCAGCCCGAGGCCGGCTCCGCCCAGCAGCCAGCCGACATAGCGCTCGAGCGGATGGCGCGCCGGTGCAAGCACCAGCACCCACGGCAGGAGCAGCGCCATGTGTAGCGGCCGGCTCACCAGATTGGAGACCAGCGGGGCGAACGCCAGCCAGAGGTGGAACCCGGCGGCTGCGGCTGCCAGCAGCAGCCGGATCAGGCGGGCGCGATCGCGGCCGGCCGCCACGCTCAGCGCAGGGCCTCGGGCAGGGCGATGCCGGCCTCCTCATAATAGCGCCGGGCGCCGGGATGGAGCGGCGCTGCCAGGGTGGCGAGGTCGGCGGTGGTGACGCTCCGCCACCAGGGCGCCGTTGCCGCCATCTGGGCCTTGCTCTCCCAGTAGGCGCGGGTGAGCCGATAGGCGGCATCCTCATCCATGCGGGTGGTGGTGTAGGCGCCCACCGGCAGCGAGGTGGTGACCACCTCATTCTCCTGGCCGGGGTAGGTGCCGGCGGGGATGACGGTGCGGGCGCGGCCCGTCCTGGCCACCATCTCATCGCTCATGGACAGCACCCGGATGCCCACCGCGGCCGCCGCCTCGATCACATTGGGCGCAGGCCAGGAACCGGCGGTGACGAAGCCGTCGATGCGCCCATCGCGCAGTGCGGGCACGGCGTTGGAGAGCTCCGCCTCCACCAGCTCCACGCCCTCCACGCCGAACAGTTTGAGCAGCCGCCGCGCCTCGCGCGCGCCGAAGCTGCCCTTGCCGATGAGCAGACGCTTGCCGGCGAGGTCGGCAAAGCCGTCGATGCCGCGATCGGCCCGCACCACGAAGTGCATGGTCAGCGCCGGGATCGGGAAGAGCGAGCGGATCTCGGCAAAGGCCGGGTTCTTCGGCGCAAAGGGCTTCTTACCCTCAACCGCGCGGCGGATGAGCCCGGGCGGGCTGGTGAACACATAGTTGCCCGGGCGGATGGCCGCTTCCTTGACGTTCTGCACCGAACCCTGGCTCTCCTCGACGGTGACGATCACCGCCCCGTCGGTGGCAGCCCGCACCGCCTCGGCCAGCTGCACCGCCATCTGATAATAGGAAGTGCCGCTCTTGGCCGACTTGTAGGTGATGCGGATCTCGGCCGCAGCCGGCCCCACCGTGCCGAGGGCCGCCACAAGCCCGAGGACCGCCGCCAGCACATGCCGTCGCCACATGGATGCTCCC
>WFXL01000138.1 GCA_015490605.1 Rhodospirillales bacterium | reverse complement strand
CCCCTCAACCCTCCTGACGGCTGGCGGTGCGACGCCGGCTGCCGGCCCGCGCCGTGGTGCCGCGGCTGCCCCGGGTGCTGCGGCCGGCACTGCCGCGGCGGCTGCCGGTGCGGCTGCGGGCGCTCTTGGCGGCCAGCAGCGCCACCGCTCCCTCCAGATCGAGGGCCTCGGGGTCGCTGCCCTTGGGCAGGCTCGCGCGGGAGCGGCCGTGGGCCACATAGGGGCCGAAGCGGCCTTGCATCAACCTGACCGGCGCGCCATCCTTGGGATGGGGCCCGAGCTCCCGAAGCACACCGCTCTGGCGGCGCGCGGTGCCCTGGGCCTCGGCCTCGGCCAGGCGCGCGAGCGCCTCCTCCAGTCCCAGGGAGAAGACCTCCTCGGGATCCCGCAGGCGGACATAGCGCTCACCCCGCTGGAGATAGGGACCGTAGCGGCCGATGCCGGCAAGCACGGGCTCGCCGCTTGCGGGATCGCGCCCCAGCTCCCGTGGCAGCGCCAGCAATGCCAGTGCCCGCTCGAGATCCAGCTGGTCGGGGTCCCAGCCCCTGGGCAGCGAGGCCCGCGCCGGACTTTCGCCGCCGCGCTCCACATAGGGGCCGAAACGCCCGAAGCGCAGCCACACCTCCTCGCCGCTTGCAGGGTCCACCCCCAGCAGGCGCTCGCGGCGCTCACCCTCCTCCCGCGCCGCCACCGGTCGGGTGTAGCGGCAGGCGGGATAGCGCGAACAGCCGATGAAGGCGCCGAAGCGGCCGAACTTGAGGGACAGCCGCCCCTCGCCGCAGGCCGGGCAGGCGCGCGGATCGCTGCCATCCTCGCGCGGCGGAAACAGTTTGGGCGCCAGCGCCTCATTGAGGGCGTCGATGATCTCGGCCACCCGCCGCGCCTTCACCTCCTCCACCCGCGGCGCGAAGCCCTGCCAGAAGCGGCGCAGCACCGCCCGCCAGTCCACCTCACCGGCGGCGATCCGGTCCAGCTGTTCCTCGAGGCGGGCGGTGAACTCCGGCTGGATGTAGTCGTCGAAGAAGTGCACCAGAAAGGCGTTCACCAGCCGCCCGCGGTCCTCCGGCACGAAGCGGCGGTTCTCGAGGCGAACATAGTTGCGCTGCTGCAGCACCGAGATGATGCTGGCATAGGTGCTGGGCCGGCCGATGCCGAGCTCCTCCAGCGTCTTCACCAGCGAGGCCTCGGTATAGCGCGGCGGCGGCTCGGTGACGTGGCGCTTGGCTTCCACGCGCCGCCGGGTCACCTCCTCGCCCTCACTCAGGGGCGGCAGCAGCCGGCCCTCCTCATCCTCCTCCTCGGCCGGCTCGTCCCGGCCCTCGCGATAGAGCCGCAGGAAGCCGTCGAAGGCGAGGGTCTGGCCGGTGGCCCGAAGGCGCACACGGCCCTCCGGGTCGCCCAGATCCACCGCCACCCGGTCGAAGCGGGCGGCGCTCATCTGCGAGGCGACGGTGCGCCGCCAGATGAGCTCATACAACCGCCGCTGGTCCTCATCCAGCCAGCGGGCCACCGCCTCGGGCGTGCGGGCCACGTCGGTGGGGCGGATGGCCTCGTGGGCCTCCTGGGCGTTCTTGGCGCGGGTGCGAAAGCGCCGCGGCTTGGCCGGCAGATAGTCGGCGCCGAAGCGCTCGCCCACGAGCTGCCGCACCGCCGCCACCGCCTCTGTCGAGAGCTGGACGCTGTCGGTGCGCATGTAAGTGATGAGGCCCACGGTCTCACCGCCCAGCTCGACCCCCTCGAACAGGCGCTGGGCCACCCGCATGGTCTTCTCGGCAGAAAAGCCGAGCTTGCGCGCCGCCTCCTGCTGGAGGGTGGCGGTGGTGAAGGGCGCCGGCGGGTTGCGCAGCACCCGGCTGCGCTCCACCGCCAGCACCCGCAACGGTGCCGCCTCCACCGCCTCCACCGCCCGCCTGGCGGCGGCCTCGTCGCCGAGGTCGAACTTGGCCAGCTTGCGCCCCTCGAGGGCCACGAGGCGCGCGCGGAAGACCTCGCCCGCGCGATTGGCCAGCTCCGCCTCCACCGTCCAGTATTCGCGCGGGACGAAGCGCTCGATCTCCTCCTCGCGCTCACAGATCAGCCGCAGCGCCACCGACTGCACCCGGCCGGCCGACTTCGAGCCCTGGAGCTTGCGCCACAAGACCGGCGAGAGGGTAAAGCCCACGAGATAGTCCAGTGCCCGCCGGGCCTGATAGGCGTCCACCAGATGGGGGTCGATGTCGCGCGGATGGCGCATGGCCTCGCGCACTGCCCGCTCGGTGATCTCGTGGAACACCACCCGGCGGACCTCGGTGCCGTTGAGGGCTCCCATCTCCTCCAGCAGCCGCACGATGTGCCACGAGATGGCCTCGCCCTCGCGGTCGGGGTCGGTGGCAAGCCACAAGCGCCGGGCATCCGCCAGCGCCCGGGCGATCTCCTCCACCCGCCGGCGCTTGTCCGGCAGCGGCTCATAGACGATCTCGAAGTCCTTCTCCGGCTTCACCGAGCCGTCCTTCTCGGGCAGATCGCGCACATGCCCGTAGGAAGACAGCACGCGGAAGCCGCGGCCGAGATATTTGGCGATGGACTTCGCCTTGGTGGGCGATTCGACGACGACGACATCCATGGTGGCGACCGCAGGAATGGGGTTGCGGGTCATGCCCGGGCCGCTGGGGAGATGGGGCGGGTGTGGGCACCGCGTCAACCGGCGGTATGGTGAGCTGGGGCCGCCGTCGTCGCGTGGGATGGTGTGACCACCCACACGGTGGGAGGATCCGCAAAGGACGGGGCCGGGCGGCAGGCCCGGCCCCGATGCGTACCGGCAGAACCGCCACGCTACATCTTCATATCACCCCCCATGGGCATGCCACCTTGCTCATCCGCGGCCATGAGCATGCCCATCATGCCCAGCTGCATGTGGTAGGGGAACATGCACATGAACATCCACATG
>WFXL01000137.1 GCA_015490605.1 Rhodospirillales bacterium | reverse complement strand
TCGAGGGTCTCCGCCACCGCCGCCAGCACCTCTGCCGTGGCCGTCGCCATGGTCCTCCACCCCTCGTCCGTCTCCACGCTAGAGCCGATGGCGGGGGCGGGGGAAGCCCCTTGCGACCAGCGGCCGCTCAGGCGCCGGCGGCCACTGGCTCGGGGCGGGTGGGCGCCGGCGGCCGCGCGGGCCCGGGCCGGCGGCGGAAGTCGGCCTGGATCGCCAGCAGGGCGGGGACGATCAGCAGCACCAGCACGGTGTTGACGGCAAGGCCGAAGACCAGGGTGATGGCCATGGGGATGAGGAACTGGGCCTGATAGCTGGTCTCGAACAGAAGCGGCACCAGCCCCACCACGGTGGTGAGGGAGGTGAGCACCACCGCCCGAAGGCGCGAAACGGTGCCCTCGACGATGGCCTCATGGGGCTCGCGCCCCTCAGCGCGAAGCTCGTCCACCGTCGAGACCAGAATGATGCTGTCGTTCACCAGCACCCCGGCGAGGCCCAAGAGGGCGATCAGGCTCAGGATGGTGAGCTCGTAGCCCATCACCAGATGGCCCAGCACCGCTCCCAAGAGGCCGAAGGGGATCACCGCCATCACCGCCAGCGGGCGGGTAAAGCTGCCGAACACCCAGGCGAGGATCACATAGATGAGGCCGAGGGCGAGCAGTGCGCCCAGGCGCATGTCGGCGAGGGTGTTGGCCCGTTCCTCGGCGCGGCCGGCAAAGCGCCAGCTCACGCCCGCCCGGGCCGCCAGCGCCTCCAGCTTGGGGGTGAGGGCCTCCTGCACCTGGTCGAGGCGGATGGTGCGCTCGTCCAGCTCGGCGGTGATGGCCACCTCGCGGGCGCCGTCCACCCGGCGGATGATGGCCACCCCGGGGCGCTCCTCGAGGCGTGCCACCATGCCCAGCGGTACGGTGCTGCCGTCGGGGGCGAGCAGTGGGAAGGTCGCCAGGTCGAGCCGGGCGAGGGCAGTGCGGTCGAGCCGCACCACCACCTCCACCTCCTCATCGCCGCGGGGAAAGCGCAGCGCCACCCGCCCCTCGAGGGCATCCCGCAGCTGGCGCCCCACCTCGTCTGCCCGCCAGCCGAGACTGCGGCCATAGTTGGTGAGGCGCACCAGGATCTCGGGCTTGCCCGGCTCGAGATCGTCGCCGATCTGGGACACCCCGGGCAGGGCCGCGAGCATCGCCTTGACCTCCTCGGCCGCCCGGTCGAGGGCTGCCACGCTCGCGCCCCCGCGCAGGCGGATGTCCACCTCGCGCCCCGGTGGACCGCCTGCCACCTCGCGGATCTCCAGGGTCTCGAGGCCGGCGATGGGCGGCACCGCCCGCGTCCAGGCGGCGGCGATCTCGCCGGTGCGCAGCCGTCGCTGGTCGGACGGCGCCAGCTCCACCTCCAGCCCGCCCACCTGATCACCCTCCACCTGCAGCGACCCGTCCTCACTGCGCGGGCGCGTGCCAAGGCGGGTGAAGACCATCCGCACCACCTCTTCAGGCCGGCCGCCCAGGTCGCGGATGGCGCGGTCGAGGGCCCGTTCCACCGTGCGCAGCGCCGCTTCCGTCTCCGCCCGGGGCGTGCCCGGCACCATCACCAGCGAAACGCGGATCCGGTCGCTCTCGGGCCCCTTGAAGAAGACGAAGGGCACATGGCGCCCGAGGATCAGGCCGAAGACCAGGAAGAGGGCGGCCAGGGCGGTGGCCAGGGTGGTATAGCGCCAGCGCACCGCCACCACCACCAGCCGCCGGAAGGGCCCCTCCCGCAGGCGCGCGAACAGCCGGTCGAAGCCATCACGGAAGCCGCCGAACAGGCGCGGGCGGTGGAAGCTGTGGCGCAGGTGGGCGGGCAGCACCAGCAGGCATTCGGCGAGGCTCGCCAGCAGCACCGCCGTCACCACGATGGGGATCTCGCGGATGATGGTGCCGATGATGTCGCCGATCACCATCAGCGGCAGGAAGGCGGCGATGGTGGTGAGAGTGGCGCTGGTGACCGGCACCAGCATGCGGCGGGCAGCGAACTCGGCCGCAAGCCGCGGCCGGAGCCCGCGTTCGCGCAGCACCACCCCGTGTTCGCCCACCACGATGGCATCGTCCACCACGATGCCGATGGCGAGGATCATGGCGAACAGGCTCACCATATTGATGGTACGATCGGCGAGCCACAGCACCGCCAGCATGGCGCCGAAACTGACGGCAATTCCCACCGCCACCCAGAAGGCTACCCGGGCATCCAGGAACAGGAAGAGGATCACCAGCACCAGCAGAAAGCCGGTAGCGCCATTCTCCAACAGAAGGCGGATGCGGTCGCGGATCAGATCCGCCATCACATTGTAGACCTCGAGCCGCAGCGTCGGCGGCAGTTCGGCGCGGATGCGCCCAAGTTCCCGCTCGAGGATCGCCTGCACCTCGAGGGCATCGGCATTGAGCGCCCGCTGGACGTGCAGCTCCACCGCCCGCAGGCCCCGCCGGCGCCCCTCCGGCTGATCCTCGTCGAAGGCTTCACGTACCTGCGCCACATCAGCAAGGCGCAACCGGCGCCCGTCGGGCAGGGTGGCAAGTTCAAGTTCGGCAAGCTCCTCGGCAGTCCGCGCCCGCTCCGCCACCCGCGGGCTCAAGGCGCTGGCCTGGCTGAGCTCGCCTGCCGGGATCTCCTGCGAGCGGGCGGCGATGGCCGCGGCCACACCGGCGAGGGAAAGATCGAGGGCGTGCAGGGTGGCGGGCTCCAACTCCACCAGCAGGCGGTCGTCGCGCACGCCGAACAGCGTCACCCGGTCGATGCCGGCGGCCAGCAGCCGGTCGCGGATCTCCTCGGCGAAGCGTTCGAGCACAGCCTCTTCGAACGGACCCGAGAGCACCAGGCGGGCGATGGTGTCATAGCGCACCACCCGCCAAACACGGGGTTCGCGGGCATCCTCGGGAAAGGTGGTGATCTGGGCGACGGCCTGTTCCACCTCTGCCTGCGCCTTCTGCATGTCGGCGCCCTGGGCGTATTCCAGCACCACCGTGCCGACGCCCTCGCGGGCTGTGGCCACCACCCGGTCGACGCCGTCGAGGAAGCGCACCTGCGGTTCGATGGCGGCCAGAATGTTGGCCTCCACATCCTCGGCGGTGGCGCCGGGCCAGGCCACGCTTACCACCACCACATCGATGCCGAAGTCGGGAAAGAACTGCCGCCGCAGCTTGGTGAGGGCCACGAGCCCGGCGACGATCATGAGGATCATCAGCAGATTGGCGGCGGTGGGATGGCGCACGAACAGGCTGATGAGCCCGCGGCCCTCCTCCAGCGGCACCGGCACCCGCGGGCTCATGCGTCGCCCTCCGCCACCAGTTCCACCCGCAGGCCGGGGCCGGCCTCCGGCAGGCGGGTGGTGAGAATCCGATCCCCTGCCCGCAGCTCACCCCGCACCACCACCGTCGCCCCCTCGCGCGCCAGCAGCTTTACCTGCCGCGGTACCAGCCGGCCCTCCTCAATGGCATAGACGGTGTCCTCGCCATAGAGGGCCGCGCGCGGCAGCCGCACCGCCCCGTCATAGGCACGATCGGGCACCTCCACCTCGAGGAAGATGCCCGGCCGCAGGGCCTGGTCGGCGGGCGCGCGCACAAGCGGGGCGGCCAGGGGAATGCCGCCGGTGCGCGGGTCGATGCGCCCCAGCACCCGGGCGATGCGGCCTTCGAGGCGGACTTCCTCTGCCCCCAGCCGCCAGCGGGCTGTCACCGGCCGGTCCATGAGGCGGTCGCCCGAGAGGCGGCCGAACTCCGCATCGGTGAGGGAAAAGCGCAGCTCCAGTGCGGCCAGCGGATAGAGGCGGGCGATGGGGGTGCGGGGGGCGAGCTCACCCCCCTGGGCCACCTGTACCTGGTCGAGGATGCCGTCCTCCGGCACGCGCACCACCGTGTCGGCGAGATCGCGCTCGGCCCGGGCGATGGCCGCTGCCAGCGCCGCCAGTGCCGCCTCCTGGGCCTTGCGCCGCTCGCTCAGCGTCGCCAGCTGCTGCTCGAGCCGCACCAGTGCCTCGCGTTCCGCCAGAAGGCGGCGCTCGGCCTCATCGCGCGCCCGCGGCGAGGCCACCTTGCGTGCCACCAGCCGCTGCTGGCGTTGGAATTCGCGCTCGGCCACGGCCAGACGGCGCTGGGCGAGGGTGCGCAGGCGTTCGAGTGCCGCCCGCTCGGCCGCGAGCTCGGCAAGGCGTGCGCGCTGCTGGCGCTCCTGGGCCTGCAGCTCGGCGAGACGCTGGCGATAGGGGAAGGAATCGAGGCGCAGCAGTTCCTCGCCCGCTTGCACCCGGGCACCGTCCACCAGCCGCGGCGAGACCCATACCACCCGGCCTGCCACCGCCGAGGCCAGCACCACCGTGCGCGCCACCTCCAGCCGGCCGAAGTGGCGGATGACGGGTTGCACCCGGCCGGGCGTAATCGTCACCGCCCGCACCAGCCACACCCGCTCGCGCGGGGGCGCCGCCTCCACCTCCGGGCGCAGCGCCACCAGCGCCGCCGCACCGGCGAGGCCGGCCGTGAGGATCAGGAGCGGCAGCAGGGCTCGCAGCACGCGCCCGCGCAGGCGTGGGGTCATGGGCGCTCGGGTCCGTCGGCTTGTACCATCCCGGGTCGAGGCTAAGTTAAGGCCGTCATGGCGGGAAGGAAGGCGCGACAACCGTCGCCGGCGGCAAGCGCGTGTCTCGACATGTCGCCGGCCTGGATCGGCGAGGCGCTGGCCCGCTTCCATGCCCGCCGGCCGCTGCGCACCGGCTCGTTTCTCGTGACCCTGTGGGGCGATGCGGTGGAGCCGCGGGGCGGTGCTCTGTGGCTTTCGAGCCTCATCCGGCTCGGCGCGCTGTTCGGCCTCGGCGAACGGCTGGTGCGCACCACCGCTGCCCGGCTGGCGGCCGAGGGCTGGCTCGAGCGCGAGCCCCACGGCCGGCGCAGCCTCTATCGCACGGGTCCTGCCGGCCGCGCCTGGATCCGCTCGGCGGCGCGGCGGATCTATGCCGTCCAGGGAGCGGCCGCCGCCTTCGACTGGCATGTGGTGATCCTGCCGGAAGGGGTGCCGGAGCGCATCCGCCGGGAGCTCCGCTGGCTCGGCTGCGGCCGGCTCTCGCCCGAGGTGTTCGTCCATCCGGCGCCCGAGCGCGAGCGGCTGGCGGCGGTGCTGGCGGCGGATCCGCTGGCAGCCCGTGCCCTGGTGCTGCGCGATCCGCGGCCGCGCTCGGACCCTGCCATGTTGCGCGAACTCGGCCGCCGCGCCTGGCGGCTGGCGCAGCTGGAGGAGGGGTATCGGCGTTTTCTGCGGACGTTCGAGCCCTGGCGGCGGCTTGTAGCGGAGGCGCCGGCGCCGGTGGATGCGCTGCGGGCCCGGCTGCTGCTGATCCACGACTACCGCCGGCTGGTGCTGGCCGACCCGCTCATGCCGGTGGACCTGCTGCCGCCGGACTGGCCCGGTCTCGCCGCCTGCGAGCTTTGCCGCGAACTCTATGAGCGTCTGCGCGATCCCTCGGAGGCAGCGCTCGACCGGCTGGCGCCGGAAACCCGCGCTCATGCCGCCCAGGCACGCGACTGGCTGCGCTCGCGCTTCGGCGGGCCGGTGGCGGCGGTGGCCTGAGGCGGCCCGGGCTGCCGCTTTCGGGCGGCTCAGCGACGGTCCAGGAGGTGGAGAAAGGAGCCCGCCACCGTGCCCACGCGGCAGCCGGCGGGGCCGAGCTCGCGGCCGCGGGCGTCGGTGACATGGGCGAACAGCGGCGGGCCCTCGTGGTGGGTCTCGCGGGCGAAGTGGAATTCGTGGGCGGCGTAGCGGCTGCCGGCTGGGCCCAAGGGACCGTCGGCCGCAAGCTGCACCTCGCGATAGCCCAGATGCAGCCGCGGGGCGGCGAAGCTGGTGGCGATGGGAAGCAGCCCCGCCATCAGATAGGAGATGCCGGCGCGGTCGGTGAGATGGCGTCCCAGCACCATGTAGCCGCCGCATTCGCCATAGATGAAGGCGCCGTGGCTGGCGGCCCGGCGCAGCCCGTCGAGGAAGCGGCGGTTGTGGGCGAGGCGCTCGGCATGGAGCTCGGGATAGCCGCCCGGCAGCACCACCGCATCGACCCCAAGCCCCGGCGCCTCATCCCGAAGCGGCGAGAAGAAGCTCAGATGCGCGCCGGCGCGCCGCCAGCCGGCCAGCACGCTCTCATAGACGAAGGCGAAGGCCTCATCACGGGCGATGGCGATGTGCTGGCCGGGCGGCGGCAGTTGCAGCGGTGGCGGGCCGAGCGCGGCGATGGAGGCGGGCCGGGCCAGCCGCTGGAGCCGGTCGAGATCGAGATGCGCGGCCACGAGCTCGCCCGCCCGTTCCACCATGTCCTTAAGACGCGGCTGTTCCACCGCCTGCACCAGCCCCAGATGGCGCTCCGGCAGCTCGAGGGCACCATCGCGCGGCAGGTGGCCCAGAAGCGGTATGGAGCTTCGCGCCGCCAGCGCCTCCTCGAGCAGACGCGCGTGGGCAGCTCCGGCGACGCGATTGAACACCACCGCCGCCACCTCCACGTCGTCACGAAAGCGCAAAAACCCCTCGACGATGGCGGCGGCGGACTGGCCGAGCCGCTGGGCGTCCACCACCAGCACCACCGGCAGGCCCAGCAGTGCCACCAGATCGGCGGTCGATCCGCGGCCGTCGGGGGCCCCGTCGAACAGCCCCATGACCCCCTCGCCCACCAGCAGATCCACCCCGCGCCCGGCTTCTTCCAGAAGCCCCACCAGCGTCTCCAGGCGCATTCCCCAGGTGTCGAGATTGACGCAGGGCCGGCCGGTGATGCGCGCGTGGAAGGCGGGGTCGATGTAGTCGGGGCCCACCTTGAAGGAGCCCACCCGCAGCCCGCGGCGGCGGAGGGCTGCGAGCAGCCCCAGGGTGAGCACGGTCTTGCCGGATCCGGAGGCGGCGGCCGCCACCACGATCGCCGGAGGGCTCATGGACGCCGTTTCCCTCGCGCTCTCCGCGCCGTGCCACGAAAGCCGGGTGCTGTCGAGGGGCGCAGCGCGGCGACTCCCGGTGCCCTTCCGGCGGTGCCGCGGGGCTGGTAGAAGGCGCGCGGCGCCCGCCAGCCTTCGACGGGAGATCCCTGCCGTGATCCCACGCTACAGTCGCCCCCAGATGGCGGCCCTGTTCTCGCCCGAGGCCAAGCTCGGCCTGTGGCTCGACGTGGAGCTGGCGGTGGCCGAGGCCATGGCCGACCTCGAGCTGGTGCCGCGGGATGTGGTGGACCGGCTGCTGGAGACCGCTGCCGAGCGCCGCGAACAGCTCATCGACCCCGAGCGGGTAGCGCAGATCGAGGCCGTCACCCGCCACGATGTGATCGCCTTCCTCACCCATGTGGAAGAGGTGTGCGGCGAGGATGCCCGCATTCTCCATCTGGGCATGACCTCGTCGGATCTTCTGGACACCGCCCTCGCCATCCAGCTCACCCGGGCGGTAGACCTGCTGCTTTCGGATCTGGACGAGCTTCTGGCGGTGCTGCGGCGACGCGCGCTGGAGCACCGCACCACCGTCTGCATCGGCCGCAGCCACGGGGTCCATGCCGAGCCCACCACCTTCGGCCTCAAGCTCGCCGGCCACTATGCCGAATTCGCCCGCAACCGCCGCCGGCTCGAGCGGGTGCGCGAGGAGATCGCCGTCTGCAAGATCTCCGGTGCGGTGGGCACCTATGCCAACATCGATCCGCGGGTGGAGGCGGCGGTGGCGCGCCGCTTCGGCCTGGTGCCGGAGACGGTGGCAACCCAGGTGGTGCCGCGTGACCGCCATGCGGTGCTGCACACGGTGCTGGCGCTGATCGCGGCGGCGATCGAGCGGCTGGCGGTGGAGATCCGCCACCTTCAGCGCACCGAGGTGCGGGAGGTGGAGGAGCCCTTCGCCCCCGGGCAGAAGGGCAGCTCGGCCATGCCCCACAAGCGCAATCCCATCCTGGCGGAGAACCTCACCGGCCTCGCCCGCATGATCCGCGCGGCCGTCGGCCCCGCCCTCGAGAATGTGACCCTGTGGCACGAGCGCGACATCTCCCACAGTTCGGTGGAGCGGGTGCTACTGCCGGATGCGCTGATCCTCACCGACTTCGCCCTCGCCCGGCTGAGCGCGCTCATGGATGGGCTGGTGGTCCATCCCGAGCGCATGCGGCGCAATCTCGAGCTCACCCACGGGCTGATCTTCTCCCAGCGGGTGCTGCTGGCCCTCACCGAAAGCGGCCTGCCGCGCCAGCGCGCCTACGAGCTTGTCCAGAAACACGCCATGCGCGCCTGGCAGGAGGAACGGCCGCTGCGGGAGCTTTTGGAGCATGACGCCGAGATCGTGGCCCGCCTGGGGCGCGAGCGGCTGGCGGCGCTGTTCGAGCTGGATCACCATCTGCGCCACCTGGATACCATCTTCGCCCGCGTCTTCGGCCCCGACGATGCGGCGGCAGGCGGCTGAGGGGCGGATGGTGCGGCTCGCGCTCCGGCTGCTGCTGGCGGCGGTGGTGCTGGTGGGCACGCCGGCTGCGGCCGCGGTGCGGCTGGTGCTGGAGCGCGACGGCCGGCCGCTGGAGCTGCGGCTCTACGACGGCGAGGGGGCGCGGGTGGAGCTGCGCTTTGACGGCCGGCGCTGGGTGCTGCCGGCGGTACGGGAGCTGCCGGCTGCGGGCGATGAGGGCTGGCGGGTGGTGTTCTGGTCCCGCGGGCCCAAGGTCGCCGGCTATGCCAGCCGCTATCATGTGGTGGAACGGGATGGGCGCATCTGCGCCGAGGTGCTGGCAAGCCGCTGGCTCGGGCGCGCCCTGGCGCCGGCACTGGCCGCCCTTGGCGAGATCGCGCGCACGGTACCGGAGCTCGGCCCCATCGCCCTTCCCCGCTGCGGCGGGGCGCTGCCGCTTGCGGCGGTAGGGCGCGCCGGTTTTCCCCTGCTGATCAGCGACGGGACGCGGGTGCGGCTGGTGGTGCGGCAGCTCCAGTTCGGCTGGCGGGCCGAGGGGACACCTTTACGGCGATCGGAGGAAGAGTGAGCGGGATCCGGAGTGTCGGTGTGTTCTGCGGCTCGCGCCGCGGGCGCCGGTCGGCCTATGCCGATGCCGCCGTCGAGGTGGGGCGGGCGCTGGCGCGGGCAGGCGTGCGCATCGTCTATGGCGGCGGCGATGTGGGCCTCATGGGGCTGGTGGCGGGTGCGGCCCTGGCTGCCGGCGGCGA
The DNA here is from genome assembly GCA_015490605.1 of Rhodospirillales bacterium. Taxonomy (GTDB): domain Bacteria; phylum Pseudomonadota; class Alphaproteobacteria; order Geminicoccales; family Geminicoccaceae; genus HRBIN39. Next base: position 18 of record WFXL01000137.1, on the reverse strand, counting down.
GGTGGTGGGGGTGATCCC
>WFXL01000136.1 GCA_015490605.1 Rhodospirillales bacterium | reverse complement strand
CGTCACCTCGGGGCGGGGGGCTATCACGATGCGCCCGCCGGCCAGGTCCACCACCGGCACCTCCTCGCGGGTGAAGCGGATCATCCGCGTGCGGTGGCGACCGTGGCCATATTCGAGGATTTCGCCGGCGCCGAAGTCGTGCACCGCCAGCACCTCGCCCAGATGGCGCCCCTCGGTGTCCTCCACCCGAAGACCGATGAGATCCACGTGATAATATTCATCCTCACCCGGCTCGGGCAGGGCCGCCCGCGGGACATAGAGCCGGAGGCCGCGTAGGAATTCGGCGGTGGTGCGGTCCGCCACCCCCTCGGCCTCGACGATGAGGCCCGATTTCCAGCGGCCCACCACCCGCTTCACCACCAGCAGCACCTCGCCGCGCTCGTCCAGAAGCGGCCCGTAGGCCAGCACATTTTCCGGCTCGGCGGTGAAGGTGCGGAGCTTGAGGGCGCCGCGCACGCCGTGGGCGGTGGCGATCTCGGCGACACACACCAGCCGCTCGGGGTCGCGGTTGGGAAACGGCCGCAGCCGGCGGAAGGGACGTCGACGGCTACGCTTCGGCACCTTCGGCCTCGGCCGCCTTCCTGGCGGCGATCTCCTGAGCGCGCTTGCCGGTGCCGCGATAGCGCGTGGCCCCAGGGACGATGCCGGCGCGATCGAGAAAGCGCGCCACGCGGTCGGTATACTGGGCGCCCACGCTCAGCCAGTAGCGGATGCGCTCCTCATTGAGCACCACCCGCTGGGGATGGTCGTCCGGTAGCAGCGGATCGTAGGTGCCCACCTTTTCGATAAAGCGCCCGTCGCGGGGGCTGCGGGAATCCGCCACCACGATCCGGTAGAAGGGGCGCTTCTTGCGGCCCATGCGGGCCAGGCGGATGCGAACCGGCATGTGTCGATGCTCCTCTCCAGCTCGGGTCTCGTGGACGATGGGGGTCAGTGGGGCCGCATGCCCGGCGGCAGCCCCGCCGGCGGGGTACCCATGGCGCCCATGAGTCGGTCGAGGCCGCCGGCCTTCTTGGCGCGCTTGAGCACCTTCTGCATCTCGCGGTGCTGCTTGAGCAGGCGGTTGACCTCCTGCACCGTGGTGCCGGAGCCGGCGGCGATGCGGCGCTTGCGCGAGGCGTGGATGATCTCGGGATGGCGCCGCTCCTCCGGCGTCATGGAGTCGATGATGGCGCACTGGCGCACGATCAGCCGCTCATCCAGGCGCGAGGCGTCGATCTGCTTCTTGAGCCGGTTGATCCCCGGAAGCTGGGCGAGGATGCCCTTCATGCCGCCGAGGCGCCGCACCTGGTCGAGCTGCTTGCGCAGATCGTTGAGGTCGAAGCGGCCCTTGGCCATGCGCCGGGCAAGCCGCTCCGCCTCCTCCTTCTCCATAGTCTCGGCCGCCCGTTCCACCAGCGAGACCACATCCCCCATATCAAGGATGCGCGAGGCCATGCGCTCGGGGTGGAAGGGCTGCAGGTCCTCGAGCTTCTCGCCCACGCCCACGAACTTGATGGGCTTGCCGGTGACCGCCCGCACCGACAGCGCCGCACCGCCGCGGGCATCGCCATCAAGGCGGGTGAGCACCACGCCGGTGATGCCGATGCGCTCATCGAAGGTGCGCGCCACCTCTACCGCCACCTGGCCGGTGAGGGCATCGGCCACCAGCAGCACCTCGGCGGGCTGGGCGAGCCGGCGCACCGCCTCGAGCTCGGCCATGAGCTCTTCATCCACGTGGAGGCGGCCGGCGGTATCGAGGATCAACACATCGAAGCCGCCCCGGCGCGCCCGCTCCAGCGCCCGCCGGGTGATGGCGAGGGCATCTTCGCCGGGAACGATGGGCAGGCTCTCAACGCCGGCCTGCCGGGCGAGGGTGGCGAGCTGCTCCTGGGCGGCCGGCCGACGGACGTCCAAGGAGGCCACCAGCACCCGCTTGCGCCCGCGCTTGTCCAGATGGCGCGCGAGCTTGGCGGTGGTGGTGGTCTTGCCCGACCCCTGAAGCCCGGCCATCAGGATCACCGCCGGCGGATTGCCGAGGCGCAGCTCGGCATGGGCGCCGCCCAGAAGCTCCACCAGCCGGTCGTGGACGATCTTGACCACCATCTGGGCGGGGGTGACGCTCCTGATCACCTCCTGCCCGATGGCACGCTCGCGCACCTCGCGCACAAAGTCCTTGACCACCGGCAGCGCCACGTCGGCTTCCAGCAGGGCGATGCGGATCTCCCGCAACGCCTCCTCCACGTCGCGCTCGCTCAGGGTCCCCCGCCGGCGCAGCCGGTCGAAGACGCCGGTCAGTCGTTCGGTCAGACCTTCGAACATGGCCATCCAAACAGAACAGGGCGCTCGGGGCCGACCCCCGAGTCCCACGCGTTCCCGACGGACGAAGATCCCGCTCCGATCCGGCGGCCACGGCTGTTATGGCGCCGCCTGAAGGCGAGTCAACCAGGCGCGCCCGTGACGACGGGCCCCGTGCGGGGCCCGTCGCCGGCGGCCATGAGATCGCTCAGCCGCGCTGGTCCATGGGCACATAGGCGCGCTCGCCCGGGCCCACATAGAGCTGGCGCGGGCGGCCGATCTTCTGTTCCGGGTCGTCAATCATCTCGTTCCACTGGGCCATCCAGCCGACGGTGCGCGCGAGGGCGAAGATGGCGGTGAACATCCGCCGGGGGATGCCCATGGCCTCGAGGATGATGCCCGAGTAGAAGTCCACATTGGGGAACAGCTTGCGTTCCTGGAAATACTCGTCCTGCAGGGCGATGCGCTCGAGCTCCTTGGCGATCTCGAGCTTGGGATTGTGGCGGATACCTAGGAGCTCCAGCACCTCATCCGCGCTCTCCTTGAGCACCGCCGCGCGCGGATCGTAGTTCTTGTAGACGCGGTGGCCGAAGCCCATCAGCCGGAAGGGATCGTTCTTGTCCTTGGCGCGGGCAATGAATTCGGGGATGCGCGCGACCGTGCCGATCTCCTCCAGCATCTGCACCACCGCCTCATTGGCGCCGCCATGGGCCGGGCCCCACAGGCTGGCGATGCCGGCCGCCACCGCCGCATAGGGGCTCGCGCCAGTGGAGCCCACCAGCCGCACGGTAGAGGTGGAGGCGTTCTGCTCATGGTCGGCGTGGAGGATGAAGATGCGGTCCAGGGCCCGCGCCAGCACCGGGTCGACCCGATAGGGCTCGCACGGGGTGGCGAACATCATGTGGATGAAGTTGGCCGCATAATCGAGATCGTTGCGCGGATACATGAACGGCTGGCCGATGGAGTATTTGTACGCCCAGGCGGCGATGGTGGGCATCTTGGCGATCATGCGGTGGGTCGCCACCAGCCGGTGATGGGGGTCGTCCACGTCCAGGTCTTCATAGTAGAATGCCGACAACGCCCCCACCACCGCGATCATCACCGCCATCGGGTGGCTGTCGCGCCGAAAGCCCCGGTAGAGGAACTGGATCTGTTCGTGCAGCATCGTGTGGTAGGTGATGTCGTGCACGAACTGTTCATACTGCGCCTTGGTGGGCAGCTCGCCGTTCAGCAGCAGATAGGCGACCTCGAGGAAGTTGCTCTTGGTGGCCAGCTCCTCGATGCGGTAGCCGCGATAGAGCAGCACCCCCTTCTCGCCATCGATGAAGGTGATGGCCGAGCGGCAGCTGGCCGTGGAGGTGTAGCCCGGATCATAGGTGAACATCCCGCTCTCGGCATAGAGGCGGCGAACGTCCATCACCGCCGGCCCGAGCGTGCCCTCGAGCACCGGCAGATCCATGGTGCGGCCGTCCGGCGCGACGAGACGGGCCGTCTTCGCCGTTTCGCTCATCGGTGCTTCTCCCCGATTGGCGGGAAAACCCGGATGGGGCCCGCTCAGGGACGGCGGGCCTCGCCCACTCTAGGGGGTTCGGCGCCCACGCTCAAGGCGATTGCTGCGCTGCGGCATGCTGGCCTGCGACGGCATCATCCAGCCGCGCCAGCACCTCCTCGCGCCCCAGCACCCGCATCACCTCGAAGATGGGCGGCGAGACGGTGGTGCCGGTCAGCGCTGCCCGAAGCGGCTGGGCGATCTTGCCGAAGCCCACGCCTTCGCGGGCGGCGAAGGCACGGCACACCTCCTCCAGATGCTCGGGCGTCCAGGGCTCGGTTGCGGCGAGCACCGCCCGCAGGCGCGCAAGCCGCGCCCGCTGCTCCTCACCCAGAAACTTCATGGCCTTGGCATCGGGCTGCAGCGGCCGCGGCGCCACATAGATGCGCGCCCCCTGGGCCAGCTCCACCAGCGTGCGCGCCCGCACCACCAGCTCGGCCATGCCCTCCAGAAGCCGCCGGCGGCCGGTCTCATCCAGCTCGAGCCCGAGCCGGCGGAGGAAGGGTTCCACCAGCCGCACCAGCTCATCCGCCGGCTTCTGCCGCAGCCAGTGGGCATTGAGGTGGAGCAGCCGGTCCATATCAAAGCGCGCCGGCGAGCGGCCCACATCGCGGATGTCGAAGTGCCGGATCATCTCCTCGGTGGTGAGGATCTCCCGATCCCCGAGCGACCAGCCGAGGCGCACCAGATAGTTGCGCATGGCCTCCGGCAGAAAGCCCATCTCGCGGTATTCCAAGAGCGACACGGCGCCGTGGCGCTTGCTCAGCTTGGTGCCGTCGGGGCCGTGAATGAGCGGGATATGGGCAAACGCCGGCGGCTCCACCCCCATGGCGCGATAGAGCTGGAGCTGGCGGAAGGCGTTGGTGAGGTGATCATCACCGCGGATCACATGGGTGATGCCCATGTCGTGATCGTCCACCACCACCGACAGCATGTAGGTGGGGGTGCCGTCGCTCCGCAGCAGCACCATGTCATCGAGCTGCGCATTGGCAATACGCACCGTCCCCTGCACCAGATCCTCGATCACCGTCTCGCCCTCGGTGGGCACCTTGAGGCGCACCACCGGCTGCACCCCCGGCCGGCGGAAATCCGCCGGGCGCTCGCGGCAGCGGCGATCGTAGCGCACCGGCCGGCCCTCGGCCCGGGCGCGGGCGCGCATGGCCTCCAGCTCCTCGGGCGTGCACCAGCAGCGATAGGCCTTGCCCTCGGCCAGCAGCCGCTCGGCCACCTCACGATGGCGCGCAAAGCGGGTGGACTGGAACACCGGCGGCTCATCCCCCTCGAGCCCGAGCCAGCGCAGGCCCTCGAGGATGGCCTCGATGGCCGCGGGCGTCGACCGCGCCCGGTCGGTGTCCTCGATCCGCAGGAGATAGCGGCCGCCGCAGTGGCGCGCGTACAGCCAGTTGAACAGGGCGGTGCGAGCCCCGCCCAGGTGCAGGAAACCTGTAGGCGAGGGCGCAAAGCGAACGACAACACTCATGGTTGATATACGGCCCCATCCCGGGTTCAATGGCGCCGGTCTCCCCAGCACGGACCGGAGCATCCTTGTCCACCGCCGAGGCCTCCACCGCAAGCCTTGCCCGCCCGGCCGGGCCGGTGCGGGCGCCCGCCCCCGCGGCGGCGGTCGCCGCTCTGGCCCGCTGCTGGCGCGAGGATGCGGCGCGGCGGGTGCTGTGGCTGCCGGTGGGCCTCGGCACCGGCATCGCCATCTATTTCGCCCTGCCGGCCGAACCACCCCCGATCCCGACGGTGCTGCTGGCGCTCGGCGGGGCGGCGCTGGCGCTGCGGCTGGTGGGCCGGCGGCGTGGGGGTGTGCGGGCGGCCGCCGCCCTGGCGCTGGCGGTGCTGGCGGGGCTGGTGCTGGCGCTGGAGCGCAGCCAGCGGGTGGCCGCACCGGTGCTGCCGCGCGCAGGCGTCTATGGGCTCGAGGGGCGGGTGGTGGCGGTGGAGCCGCGCGGCCGCCGCTTCCGGCTGCTGCTGGAGGAGGTGCGGATCGACGGTCTGGAGCCAGCGCAGACGCCGGTGCGGGTGCGGCTTGGGGTGGGTGCTTCGGCGGCGGCGCTGCGGGCGGGCGATGTGGTGCGGCTCAGGGCCCGGCTGATGCCGCCGGCAGCACCCTTCTGGCCGGGCGGCTTCGACTTCGCCCGCCGCGCCTGGTTCGAGCGCATCGGTGCCATCGGTTGGAGCCTCGGCGCGCCCGAGCGGCTGGCTGCGGGCGAGGTGGGCTGGGGCGAGCAGCTTGCGGCCTGGCGGCGGCAGCTGGCCGAGCGGGTGCGGGATCGCATCGGCGGGGTCGAGGGCGAGGTGGCGGCGGCCCTGCTGACGGGCCTGCGGGGCGGGATTCCCGGCGAGGTGTGGGAGGCCATGCAGCGCTCCGGCCTCGCCCATCTGCTGGCCATCTCCGGGCTCCATCTGGGGCTGGTGGCGGCCACCGCCTGGCTGCTGGTGCGCTATGGCCTCGCGCTGATACCGGCGCTCGCCCTGAGATGGTCGCTGCGGCGGCTTGCCGCCGTCGCCTCGCTCGCCGCCGCCTTCGCCTATCTGCTGCTGTCCGGGGCGCCGGTGCCCACCCGCCGCGCCTTCATCACCCTCGCCCTGGCCCTGCTGGCGCTGCTGCTGGGGCGCAGCCCCTTCTCCATGCGGCTGGTGGCGCTGGCGGCCGCAGGGGTGCTGGTGCTGGAGCCCGAGGCCCTCACCGGCGCCTCCTTCCAGATGTCCTTTGCTGCGGTGGTGGCCCTGGTGGCGGTGTTCGAAGCGCGCGAGGGCCGTCCTGAGGCTCAGGGTACAGTGGCGCGCCTTCTGGCCTATCCGCGGCTGGTGCTGCTCACCACCCTGGTGGCGGGCCTTGCCACCCTGCCCTTTGCCGCCTGGCACTTCGGCCGCATCGCCAGCTGGGGGATGGTGGCCAATCTGCTGGCGGTGCCGCTGACGGCCTTCTGGATCGTGCCGGCGGGCTTCGCCGCCCTGCTGGCGCTGCCGCTCGGGCTCGACGGACCGCTTCTGGACCTCATGGGGCGCGGCATCGGCATGCTTCTGGCCATCGCCCGCACGGTGGCGGCCTGGCCCGGCGCTTCCCTAGATCTGCCGCCGCCGCCCACCGCCGCCCTGCTGCTCTATGTAGCGGGCGGGCTGTGGCTTGCCCTCTGGCGCGCCCGCTGGCGCTGGCTGGGGCTGGTGCCCCTGGCCCTGGGCCTGGCGCTGGCCGTCAGCACCCGCCCGCCGCAGCTGCTGGTGGCTCCTGGTGCTCAGGCGCTGGCGGTGCGCGGCGAGGATGGGGCCTGGCTCGAGGAATGGCGGCGCGATGGGTTCCGGCGCGAACAGTGGCGCCGGGCGCTGGCGGTCCGCCGGCTCCAGCCCCTGCCGGAAGTGGGCGCGGTGGGGCCGGTGCGTTGCGATCCCGCCGGCTGCGTGGTGGCCTTGGAGGGTGTGCGCATCGCCTGGGTGCGAAGGCCCCACGGGGTGGTGGCCGACTGCCGCCGGGCGGCGCTGGTGATCACCGCCCTGCCGCGGCTACGCTGTCCCGACGGCACGCCGGTGCTGGACGGCCGGTCTTTGTGGCGGCTGCAGGGGGCGGCCATCCGCATCGAGGACGGACGCATCGCGATCGAGGGCGTGCGCCCGGCCCGCGGTGAGCGGCCGTGGGTGCGCTGAGCTCGACCCGGCCGACTCGAGACCGCGCCGCCAGTCCACGATCGCACACCCGCATCCCGGACCCTGGGCGCACGCCGCATCCGCATACTGGAGGCGCCGCCTGCACCAGAGGGGTGTCGGATGGGCGTGCCGCCACCGCGCTCGCGCGGTCGCCGTCCCGCCGTCCGGGCTACCGGCTCCCGCCTACTCCTCGCAGGTATGGCCGAAAGCCGCCAGCCCCTCGGCCAGATAGTCGGCCAAGAGCGGCATGCCCAGCAGATATTCGGCGGTGCGGTCGTTGTGGGCGCGGGCGGCCTCCGCCTTGGCCTCCTCCCATTCCTCCGGGGCGAAGGTACCGCGGCCGATCCAGGCGAGGGCCACGAGCTCGATCTGCTCGTCCTCATTCATGGCGTCGATGAAGGCCTTGAGCTCCTCATAGACGGGATCGTCCTCGAAGTCCGCCAGCACCTCCCGCATGTCCTCGTCGATGGGGTCAGACGCATAGTCCTCCTCCACCGGCGCCTCCTTGGCGTCCAGCTCCCGCGCCTTGACGATGACGAAGCACACCTTGCTCGGATCAATGGTGAGCATGGATCCCACCCCCGCTTGCCGGACCCGTCCGGCGCCGTCTGGCCGCCGGCCTGTATTTCCCTAGATAGGAAGCGACAGGCCGCTTCCCCAGAGACGACGCCCCATGAGCCGCACACCTCCGTCACGCCCACCGCGGGTGGGCCTCGTAAGCCTCGGCTGTCCCAAGGCGCTGGTAGATTCCGAGCGCATCCTGACGCGCCTGAGGGCCGAGGGCTATGAGCTCGTGGGCAGCTATGAGGAGGCCGATCTGGTGCTGGTGAACACCTGCGGCTTTCTCGATTCGGCCCGCGAGGAATCCCTCGCCGCCATCCGCGAGGCCATGGAGGCCAACGGCCGGGTGGTGGTGACCGGCTGTCTGGGGGCCGAGGCCGAACGCATCCGTGCGCGCTTTCCCGATGTGCTCGCCATCACCGGTCCGCATCAGTATGAGGCGGTGGTGGCGGCGGTCCACCGGGCGCTGCCACCGGCCCATGATCCGCGCTTCGACCTGGTGCCGCCCCAGGGGCTGCGGCTGACCCCGCGCCATTATGCCTATCTCAAGATCGCCGAGGGCTGCGATCGCCGCTGCAGCTTCTGCATCATCCCACGTCTGCGGGGACCCCAGCGCAGCCGGCCGGCCGCCCATGTGCTCCATGAGGCCGAGCGGCTGGTGCGGGCGGGGGTGCGGGAGCTTCTGGTGGTGGCCCAGGATACCGCCGCCTATGGCACCGACCTGCGCCATGCCGAAAGCCGCTATCGCGGCCGGCCGGTGCGCGCCCACATCCTCGATCTCGCCCGCGAACTCGGGCGCTTCGACGTCTGGGTGCGGCTCCACTACGTCTATCCCTATCCTCATGTGGACCGGCTGGTAGAGCTCATGGCCGAGGGGCTGGTGTTGCCCTATCTTGATGTGCCCTTCCAGCACGCGAGCCCGCGGATCCTGCGGCTGATGCGGCGGCCGGCCCGGGCCGAGCGCACCCTTGAGCGCATCCGCGCCTGGCGCCGGGCGGTGCCGGACCTGGTGCTGCGCTCCACCTTCATCGTCGGCTTTCCCGGCGAGCGCGAGGAGGACTTTGCGCTGCTGCTGGAATGGCTGCGCGAGGCCGAGCTCGATCGGGTGGGCTGTTTCGTCTATGAGCCGGTGGAAGGTGCGGCCGCCAACCGCCTGCCCGAGCCGGTGCCGCCGGAGGTGGCGGAGGAGCGCCGTCAGCGGCTGATGGCGCTGCAGGCGGAGATCAGCGCCCGCCGGCTCGCCCGCCGCATCGGCCAGGAGGTGGCGGTGCTGGTGGACGCGGTGACGGCCGAGGGCGCGGTAGGCCGCACCTATGGCGACGCACCCGAGATCGACGGCCGGGTGTATCTCCGGAATGCCCCCGCGCTCGCGCCGGGGGACCTGGTGTGGGCGCGGGTGGAACGGGCCGACGCCCACGACCTCTACGCCCGCTATGTGGAGCATCAGCAGCCGGTGGCCGCCGGAGAGGCCGCCTCGGCGGCGAGTGCCAGCAGCGCCTGCACCAGCGCTGCTGGGCGCTCCAGCGGGATCATGTGACCGCAGCCCTCCAGCAGCAAAAAGCGCCCCCG
>WFXL01000135.1 GCA_015490605.1 Rhodospirillales bacterium | reverse complement strand
GGGTAGGGCAGCGGCACGCGGGCGAGGTCGGCAAGGCGGGCGCGGCCGGCCAGGATCGGGGCGAAAGCGGCATAGAGCTCGCCCGCCCGAGGGCCGACAATGCCCACCCCCACGAGCCGACGGCGGCGGTCCACCGCAAGCCGCACGAACCCGTCACCGCGCTCCTCGATGAGCGCGCGGTCGCACTCCTCATAGGGCCAATCCACCAGGCGCACGCCGGCTTCAGGCTGCAGCCGGCCAGCCACCACCAGCTCCGGGTCGGTGTAGAGGGTGTGGGGGATGAGGCTCTCCCGCAGGCGTGCCGGCAGCCCCAGCAGGGCATTCTGCAGCACCACCCCGGCCTGATGGGCGGCGGCATGGCTGTAGTGGGGCCGGCCGGTGACATCGCCGAGGGCGAACACCCTGGGGTTGGTGGTGCGCAGCCGGGCATCGGTGTGGATGCCTGAGGCATCCGCATGGATGCCGGCGGCCTCGAGCCCCAGGTCCTCGATGTTGGGGCGGCGGCCGGTGGCCAGCAGCAGATGTGAGCCCACCCGCTCGAAGCGCTGGCCATTGCGCACGAGCTTCAGGCGTGGGCCCGGCAGCACCTCCTCCACCCGGGTCTCCTCCAGCACCTCCACCCCGTCCGCCACCAGCGCCGCCCGCACCGGCGCGGTGAGCTCGGCCGGAAGCTGCGGCAGCAGGCGGCGGCGCTGGACCAGGGTGGTGGGCACCCCCAGCCGGGCCATGGCCTGGGCCAGTTCCACGCCTGCAGGGCCGCCGCCCAGCACCAGGAGCCGCGTGGGCGCATCCGCCAGCTGGAACAGGTCGGCACCGGTGAGCACCGGCACCCGGTTGAGGCCGGGGATGTCGGGGATCGCCGGCCGCGAGCCGGTGGCGATGGCGAAGCGGCGGGCGCGAATGGCTTCGCCATCGGCCAGCACCCGCTCGGGCCCGGTGAAGCGGCCGCGGGCGTGGATCACCCGCACCCCCAGCGCCTCGAAGCGCGCGGCCGAATCCCGCGGGGCGATGGCCTCGATCGCCCGACGGATCCACCGGCGCACGCCGGCGAAGTCGACCCGCAGGGAGCCCGTGTGAAGACCACAGCGGGCCGCATGGCCGATGGCATGGGCGGTGGCAGCGGCCGTCAGCAGCGCTTTGGAGGGCACACAGCCGGCGTGGAGGCACTCGCCGCCCAGCTGCTGGGCTTCCACCAGCACCACCCGGGCGCCCAAGCGAGCGGCCCCGGCGGCGAGGGCGAGCCCACCGGCACCACCGCCGAGGATGCAGAGATCGCAATCGAAGCGCGTGCCCACGCAGTCCTCCACCGACCGGGCGGCCAGCATACGGTCCTGCAGGAACTTAGGAGGGGCGCGGGGTGACACCAACTGACAGGGACGTGAAGCCCCCACCCGTCGGCGGGCCTTGCGCCGGCGCGTCGCTGCCGCCATAGGCGAACGCGCGCAAGGTGTGGGAGGGATGATGACGTCCGGGTTCGATCGACGCCGCTTTGCCGCCGTGTTCGCAGCGGCACTCACAGCCCCGCGCTGGCTGCGGGCGGCGGAGGATGTTCCCGCCGAGATTGCGCAGCTGCGTGCGCGCGCCCGTGGACAGACGGTGTGGTTCGCCGCCTGGGGCGGCTCGCCCGAGATCAACCGCTACATCCGCTGGGCCGGGGAGCAGCTGGAGCAGCGCTTCGGCATAAGGCTCGAGCACATCCGTCTGCGGGATACCGCCGAGGCGGTGGCGCGCATCATCGCCGAGGTGGAGGCGGGGCGGCGTGAGGACGGCAGCATCGACCTGATCTGGATCAATGGCGAGAATTTCCGCCGGCTCAAGGAGCGCGGTCTGCTGTTCGGGCCGCTGCCGCCCTATCTGAGCAACTGGTCGCGCCTCGATCTTGCCGGCAATCCCACGCTGACGCTGGACTTCACCCTCCCCACCGAAGGGCTGGAGGCGCCCTGGGGGACCGCCCAGTTCGTCTTCCTCTATGATTCCGCCCGCGTACCCCGGCCGCCGGCCGACTGGGCGGCGCTGTTCGAGGCCATCCGCGCCCGTCCGGGCCGCTTCACCTATCCCCAGCCGCCCGATTTCGTCGGCAGCACCTTTCTCAAACACCTGCTCTATGCCGAGGGGGTGCCGCGTGAGCGGCTTCTGGCGCCGGTGGATGGGGCCGACTTCCAGCGCCTGGCGCAGGCGGTGTTCGACCGGCTCGACCAGCTCCACCCCCAGATGTGGCGCAAGGGGCGCAGCTTTCCCCGCACCCAGGGACAGCTCCACCAGCTGCTGGCGGACGGCGAAGTGGACTTCTCCATGTCCTTCAATCCCGCCGAGGCCTCCAATCTGATTCTTGCCGGCCGCATGCCGGCGACAGTGCGCACCTTCATCCCGCGCGAGGGCACCATCGGCAACGCCCACTTTCTCGCCATTCCCATCAACGCCGCCCACAAGGAAGGGGCGCTGGTGGCCATCGACTTCCTGCTCTCGCCCGAGGCCCAGGCGCGCAAGGCGGATCCGGCGGTCTGGGGCGATGGCACGGTGCTGGCGATGGATCGACTGACGCCGGAGGAGCGCGCCCTGTTCGAGCGCGTGCCCCGTCACCCCGCCACCCTGCCGCCCGAGGCGCGCCGGCCGGTGCTGCCGGAACCCCATCCCGACTGGATGGAACGGCTGGAGCAGGCGTGGATCGCGCGCTACGGTCGCTCCGGCTGAGCTCTCCGCCGGCCGCCCTGGCGGCACTGCCTGGCGGGAGTGCCGCCTGGCTGTTGGTGGCGGCGGTGCTGGCGCTGGTGGCGCTGCTGACACCCTCGCGCCCGGCGCTTTGGGCGGTGCTGGCCTGGCCCGGGGTGGGGGAAGCGCTGCTGCTGAGCCTGTGGACCGCGCTGGCTTCCACCGCGCTCGCCTGGGTAGCCACCGGCTGGCTTTTGGGGCTGTGGGAACTGGGGCGGCTGCCGCGCCCCGGCCTTCTGCTGGCGCCGCTCCTGGCGGTGCCCCATGCTGCCTTCGCGGTGGGGCTCGCCTTCCTGCTGGCGCCCTCGGGCTGGCTCGTGCGGCTGGTCCTGGCTCCGCTCCTGGGGCTCGAGCAGCCGCCCGACTGGCCGGTGCCGGGTGATCCTTTGGGCCTTGCCCTGATCCTCGGCCTCGCCCTCAAGGAAATCCCCTTCCTGCTGTTCCTCGGCCTCGCTGCCCGCGCACGCCTGCCGCTGGCGCCGGAGCTGGCCTGTGCCCGCACCCTCGGCTGCGACAGCTGGCACGCCTATCGGCGGGTGGTGTGGCCCCAGCTGGCGCAGCGGCTGCGGCTGCCGGTGCTGGCGGTGCTGGCCTACGGGCTCGGCAACACCGACATGGCGACAGTGCTGGGGCCGGATCTGCCACCCACCTTCGCGGTGCTGGTGCTGCGCTGGTTTCTCGATCCCGACCCGGCGCGGCTGGAGCTCGCCCGTGCCGGTGCGGCGCTGCTGCTGGTGCTGGCGCTGCCGGTGCTGGCGGGCTGGGCGTGGCTGACCGAGGGGCGCCTCACCCCGCCGCGCGGGCACCAGGGCGAGGCTGCCGCGGCCACCGCCTTTCTTCTGTTACTCACACCGCTTGTGGTGCTGGTGCTGTGCGCGCTGCTGCTGTGGGCGCTGGCCGGCCCCTGGCCCTTTCCCGCCCCCTGGCCGCGCTGGCTGGATCTGCGGGTGGCCGCCCGGGTGGGCGAAGATCTGGCAGCGCCCCTGGCCACAACCCTGCGCCTTGGGCTGATGGCGGCTGTGCTGGGTCTGGTGCTGGCGCGCCTGCTGTTGGCCCTGAGCCCCCGGCCGCGGCAGGCCGGCGGCCCGCCGCTCTGGGTGTTTCTGCCGCTGCTCCTGCCCGAGCCGGTGGCGGCCCTGCTGCTGCAGCGCCTGGCGCTCGCACTGGCGCTGGATGGGCGCGAGCCGGCGGTGCTGCTGGGCCATCTGCTCTACGTCGTGCCCTATCAGCTGCTGGTGCTGTGGGGGCCGTGGCGGCGGCTGCCGGCGGCGCTGTTCGAGGCTGCCCGCAGCCTCGGTGCCGGCCCCCTGCGGCGGCTGGGGCGGCTGGAGCTGCCGCTGCTGGCGCCGGTCTATGCCGCCGCGCTGGCGGTGGGCTTTGCCGTCTCCACCGCCCAGTACGCCACCACCCTGTTCCTCGGGGCCGGGCGGGTGCGCACCCTCGCCAGCGAGACCCTGGCCTATGCGGCGGTGGGCGACCGGCGCCTGGCTGCCTGCGCCGGTCTTATCGCCACTCTGCTGCCGCTCCTGGCCTTCCTCGCAGCAGCCGGAGTGCGCGGCGGAAGGCTCACTCCGGCAGCGGGGCGAACAGCGCCTCGATCTCCTCTTCGGTGAAGCTCAGCGTGCCCTTGGCGCCGCCGACGATGCCGCGGGTGAGGCTGGCCTTACGTGCCTGCAGTTCCAGCATACGCTCCTCCACCGTGCCGGCGGCGATGAGCTTGTACACAAACACCTTCTTGTCCTGGCCGATGCGATGGGCGCGATCGGTGGCCTGCGCCTCCACCGCCG
>WFXL01000134.1 GCA_015490605.1 Rhodospirillales bacterium | reverse complement strand
CGGCGGTGGATGGTGGCGGCGTCTCGGCGATGGCATCGCCCGGACCTGCCGGAGTGGTGCGGTCAAGCTGCGGCCACATGCCCTCGAGACCCGGCAGCAGCCGCACCGCAGCGGCCAGCCCCACCACAAGAAGCCCGCCAAGGCCCAGCACCAGCCCCACAGTTCGACCACGCCGGCGGGCCCGCCGACGGGACCGGGCGGACGGTCGCCCCGGGGCCGGAGACGGTTCTTCGGGCGCCATCCCGCCGCCGTCATAGGCCATCCGCCGCACCGGGTCGGACAGGGTCTCATAGGCCTCCTGCAGCCGCTGGAAATGGGCCGCATCGCCACCGCGGTCGGGATGATGCTCGTATGCGAGGCGGCGCCAGGCTGCATGGATGGCCGCCATGGAGGCACCGGGCTCGAGTTCGAGGATCCGGTAATAGCCCCGGGGATCGGCGGACTCACCCGCACCGCTCATCCTCGCCACACCTCCCTCCCCACGCTCAGCGCGCGGTCAGTTTGAACTCGATGCGCCGGTTGCGGCGATAGGCCTCCTCCGTGTCGCGCGGATCGATCGGGCGGAACTCGCCAAAGCCGGCGGCCGCCAGATGCTCCGGCGGGATTCCGTGGGCCACCAGAAAGCGCACCACCGTATTGGCGCGCTCGGTCGACAGCTCCCAGTTGTCGCGGAAGGGGGAGCCGGGGCGCAGCGGCCGCTTGTCGGTGTGGCCATCGACCCGCAGCACCCAGTCGATGTCGGGCGGGATCCGGGCCATGATCTCCTTGAGGGTCTCGGCCAGCTGCTCGAGCTTCTGGCGGCCCTCAGGTTCGAGTTCGGCCGAGCCCGAGGGGAAGAGGATCTCCGACTGCAGCACAAAGCGATCGCCGACGATGCGGATGCCCGGCTGATCGCCCAGCACCTCCCGCAGCCGGCCGAAGAACTCCGAACGGTAGCGTTCGAGCTCCTCCACCTTGCGCGCGAGCGCCTCGGTGAGACGGGCGTTGAGCTCGGCGATCTCGGCCTTCTGGCTGGTCACCAGGCGCTCGGCCTCCTCGAACCGTCGCTCGCTCTCGGCAAGCGCGGTGGCCAGGAGCTGAGTGTAGCGCCGCAGCCGTGCCACCTCCTCGGTGAGCTGCCGCAGCTCCGCCGTGCTTGCCTGCTGGCGCTCACGCAGCTCGTCCAGCTGGCGCCGGAGCCGCTCGCGCTCCCCCTGGAGCTCCGTCAGCCGGGCCTCGAGGGTGGTGCGGGTCTCGCGGGCGCTGGCGCGAGCGCGGGCGAGCTCGTCCTCACGCGCCGCCAAGGCCGCCTCCAGCTCCGCCACCCGCTCGGCCAGGCGCTGACGCTCGGCCAGGGTGGTCTCCAGCTGCTGGCGCAGGGCCACGAGACTGTCACCGAGGCGCTCGCGGTCGGGGCGCTCGAGGCCCAGCAGATCGGTGAGGGCGGCCACCTGGCTTGCCAGCGCCGCCAGCAGCCGCTCGCGCTCGCTCATGGCGCTTTCGAGCTGCTCGCGCTCGCGCCCGAGCTCCTCGAGCCGCACCGACAGTTCCTCGGTCTTGGCCCGCAGGCTCTGGGTGGTCTCGCTGGAACTGCCGATCAGCCGGGTGGCCCGCTCCACCTGTTCGCGCAGCTGCTGGAGCGCACGATCGCGCTCCTCGGCCATCTGCCGCATGCGCTCGATCCGCGCGCGCATGCGGGCGATGAGCGCATCCACATCCTCCACCGCCACCGCTTCGCCGCCCTCTGCGGCCGCCGGTGCGGGCGCTGCCGCCGTCGCCCCACCACCGTCGGCCGGCTGAGCCGCGAGCGGAGCCGCGCCGGCTCCTGCCAGCACCAGCGCCAGCCACAGTCGCCAGCCGCCTGAGGCTCGCATGGACCGCACAACCCCCTCCCTGCCCATCGCCCGCCATCTAGCGCGGGCTGGTGGTGGCGTCACCGTCGGGCGCTGGTGCCGGCAGCTCGGGGGCCTCGAGCGCGCGCGGCCTCACCTCCACCTGCGCCAGCGGCGCGATGGCCTTGCCCTGGGGTGCGGCTCCCAGCTCCTCGAAACGGCGTGCCTGCGGCAGTACCCGGCTCTCGAGCGAGCCCACCGCGCGGTTGTAGTGGTCCACCGCCGAGCCCAGGGCGCGGCCGAGCCGTTCCACATGGCCCAGGAAGGTGAGCAGCCGCTGGTGGAGCTCGCGTCCGGTGGCGGCGATGCGGGCGGCGCCTTCGGCGATCTTCTCCTGCTGCCAGCCGTAGGCGATGGCCTTCAGGAGGGCGATGAAGGTGAAGGGGGTGGCGATCAGCACCCGCCGCTCGGCGGCATATTCGAACAGGCCGGGATCCTTCTGGATGGCGGCGATGTAGAAGGAATCGGCGGACATGAACAACACCACGAAATCCGGTGCGTCCGCCACACCCTGCCAGTATTCCTTGCGGGCAAGCTGCTGGACATGGGCGCGCACCTGGCGGGCGTGCCGCTCCAGCTGGCGCTCGCGCTCGGCCTCGTCCTCCGCCGCCACGGCCTGCTCGAAGGCATCATACGGCGTCTTCACATCCACCACCACCGTCTTGCCGCCGGGCAGGCGGACGATGGCATCGGGCCGCAGACGCCCGTCGGTGGTCTGTTGGGTGACATAGTCCACATGCTCGCTCATGCCGGCGAGTTCCACCACATTGCGCAGCTGGAACTCGCCCCAGCGCCCGCGCACCTGGGGCCGGCGCAGCGCCTGGGCCAGCCGGCCGGTCTCAAAGCGCAGCTTCTCCTGGCTCTCGGCCAGCTGGCGCACCTGCTCGCTGAGCGCGCGATAGGCGCCCTCACGCGCCCGCTCGAGCTCGTTCACCCGCTGTTCGAACCGGGAGAGGCTTTCACGCACCGGCCGCAGCAGCTCCTCAATCGCCCGCCTACGCGCCTCCAGGTCCTGCACCGCTTCGCCGCGGTGTTTTTCGAAGCGCTCGGAGACGAGCTCGAGGAACCTGGCGCTGTTGCGCCCCAGCACCTGGTCGGCGAGGGCGGCGAACTTCTCCTCGAGCTCCAGCGCCAGCTGCAGCAGCTGGTCGACCCGCGCCTTGTGGGCGCTGCGCTCGGCCTCGAGTTTCCCCGCCACCTCACGTTTTTCGGCATCCAGCCGGCGCACCTCATCGCGCAGCCGGCGGAGCTCCTCCTCGGCCTCACGCCGGGCGGTCTCGGCCGCATCCACCTGCCGTGCCTGCTCCTCGCCCCGCGCCCGCGCCTCCACCAGCGCCAGCTCCAGCGGCCGCGCCCGCAGCCACCAGGCGAGGACAAAGCCGAGGCCGAGACCGGCGGCAAACGCTAAGATCCACGGAAGCAGCGAGGCTGCGGCCATCCCACCTCCATCAGCGTACCGGTTTCGTTCCCATGGCTATAGCCAGAGGCACACATCGGGTCCAGCACCGGGGGGATCTGTCAGCGGCCGAAGACCCGGCGCAGGAGCTCGGTGGTGCGGGCGGCGGGCTCGGTGCGGATGCGCCGCTCCTCTTCCGCCAGCAGGGTAAAGAGCGCCTTGCGGGTGGCGGCCAACACATGGTCGGTGAGATCACGCTCCGGCCGGCCCACGAAGGGCAGCGTGCCGACCTCGCCCACGAGCCGCTGCCACAGGGCCAGGGCGCCGGCATCCCGCAGCTCGGCCTCGACGATGGGGCGCATGCGCCGCTCGAGTTCGGCGCCGGTGGTGCGCTCGAGATAGCGGGTGGCGGCATCCGGCGGTCCCTCGAGGATCGCGAGCGCATCGCGGAAGGTGAGCTCGCGGATGGCGGTGATGAACAGATCGGCGGCGATCCGCACCGCCTGCTCGGCGCCGCGGTTCATGCGCACCTCGAGATCATCCACCAACGCCCCGAGACCCGCCATCCGCAGCACATCGCCGGCCTCGGCCAGGGGACTCGGCAGCGGGATGCGAAAGCGGCGGCTCTCAAGGAAGCCGCCGGGGCGGCCGAGCGTGTCCACCACCCGGCGGATCCCCACCACCAGCGCCTCCCGCAGCCCGGCCCCCACCTCGGCCGGTGCCAGCCCACCGCCCTCAGCCGCGGTGCGCCCGCGGCCGAGCCCCTCGAGGCCGCGCTGCAGCCAGCCGCCGAGATCGCCCTGACTGCGGGCGGGCCGGGGTGCCCCCAGCCCCAGGGCCAACAGGCCCAGAAGCAGGCGGCGTCGGGTTCGGCGCGCATCGGGGGACATGGCGGCTCCTCCCAGGGGGTGCGGGGCCCCATCCTAGCCGCCTTGGACCGTCGCGGCCAAGGTGCGGGCGATCTCATCCGGTGCCATGCCGGCCGTTTGGGCGATCTGGACGAGGCGGGTGCGCATGGGCTCCGGCACCGGCGCCTCGATCCGAAGCGGCGGGCGCGCGGGGTAGAGGGGCAGGGTGATGGCGCGGGCGTGCAGCATCATCCGTCCCTCCCCGCCCTCGCCGTCGCCATAGACCGAGTCTCCCAGGATGGGATGGCCCAGATGGGCCATGTGGACCCGCAGCTGGTGGGTGCGGCCGGTGCGCGGGCGCAGCTCCACCCAGCTCAGGGCGCCGTCGCTGGCGATCACCCGATAGTCGGTGATGGCGGGCCGGCCGGCCTCAGGATCGACCCGCATCCACCAGCTGCGGGGATCGCGCGCGACCTTGGCGAGAGGGGCATCGATCGTCCCCCGGAATGGTTCCGGCCGTCCCCGGACGATGGCCCAGTAGAGCTTTTCCACCCGGCCGCTGCTGAAGAGGCGGCCCAGGCGGCGCAGCGCCTTGGGATGGCGGCCGAGGACGAGACAGCCCGATGTATCCCGGTCCAGCCGGTGGGCCAGATGGGGGCGATGACGCAGGCCGAAGCGCAGCCCGTCGAGATAGTGTTCCAGGGTGAGGCCGCCGCCGGGCCCGGGGTGGACCGGCAGGCCCGCGGGCTTGTCCAGCACCAGCACCAGCCCGTCGCGGTAGAGCACCCGGGCGCAGATGGCGGTGAGATCGGGCGGCGGCGGACCCGGTGGGAGCGCGCGCGGGCGGCCGTGGGTGCGGCGGGCCATGGGCAGCAGCCGCGGCTTACCCTCAGGGGCAGTTGCGCTGGCTGTGGGCGCGCACCCGAAGGCGCAGGGCGTTGAGCCGGATGAAGCCGGCGGCATCCCGCTGGTCGTAGACCCGGTCCTCCTCGAAGGTGGCGAGCTCCTGCTGATAGAGACTCACCGGGCTGCGGCGGCCCACCACCTGGACCGAGCCCTTGTAGAGCTTGAGGCGCACGGTGCCGGTGACGCATTCCTGAGATTTGTCCACCAGCGCTTGCAGCATCTCGCGCTCGGGCGCGAACCAGTAGCCGTTGTAGACCAGCTCGGCGTAGCGCGGCATCAGCTCGTCCTTGAGATGCATGGCGCCGCGGTCGAGGGTGAGGCTCTCGATGGCGCGGTGGGCCACGTGCCAGACGGTGCCGCCGGGGGTCTCGTAGACGCCGCGGGACTTCATGCCGACATAGCGATTTTCCACCATGTCCACCCGGCCGACGCCGTGGCGCCCGGCGATCTCGTTGAGGCGCGCCAAGAGGTTTGCCGGCGACAGGCGCTCGCCGTTGACCGCCACCGGATCGCCCCGCTCGAAATCGATCTCCACATACTCGGGCTCATCGGGTGCTCGTCGCGGGTCGACGGTGCGGGTGAACATCTCCTCATCGGGCTCCACCCACGGGTCCTCGAGCGCCCGGCCCTCATAGGAGATGTGCAGCAGATTGGCGTCGGTGGAATAGGGCGGCTCGCCCCGCTTGCCCCGGGGGATCGGGATCTGATGGGCCTCGGCGTAGGCCACCAGCTTCTCGCGCGAGGTCAGATCCCACTCGCGCCAGGGGGCGATGATACGGATGTCGGGATCGAGGGCGTAGCAGGAGAGTTCGAAGCGCACCTGGTCGTTGCCCTTGCCGGTGGCGCCGTGGGCCACCGCATCGGCGCCGGTCTCGTGGGCGATCTCCACCAGTCGCTTCGCGATCAGGGGCCGGGCGATGGAGGTGCCCAAGAGATAGACCCCCTCATAGAGGGCGTTCGCGCGGAACATGGGCATGACATAGTCCCGCACGAACTCCTCCCGCAGGTCCTCGATGTGGATCTCGCGCACTCCCAGAAGCTCGGCCCGGCGGCGCGCCGGCTCCAGCTCCTCCCCTTGGCCGAGGTCGGCGGTGAAGGTCACCACCTCACACCCGTAGGTCTCCTGCAACCAGCGCAGGATCACCGACGTGTCGAGCCCGCCGGAATAGGCGAGCACCACCTTGCGCACTTCGCCCCGCACCGTCTCCCTCCTCGACGCCGCACGCCCGCCGCGTGGCGGGCGTGCCCCGGTGGTTGCCGCGATCGCAGCTCAGGCGGTGGTGTCGATGCGGCTGCCGGGCTCGCCGCCGGCCTCGCCACCGCCCTCCTGGCCGCCGCCCTCGCCCGCCTGGGGCGCCGGCTCGGCTGGCACCGGCAGCTTGGCGATGCCCACCCGCGCCGGCCGCAGCAGCCGCTCGCCCATGCGGTAGCCCACCTGCATCACCTCGGCAATCGCACCGGGGCGGTGGTCGGCGGTTTCCACCTCATAGACCGCCTCGTGAAGCTCGTGGCGGAAGGGCTCGCCCGGCTGCGGCTCGATCCGGCGGATGCCGTACTTCTCGAACACCTGCAGCAGCTGGCGCTCCACCAGCTCGACCCCGGTCAGGAGACTCATGAGCAGATCGCTCTGGTCGAGCTCGGCCCGCGGCACGGATTCGATGGCGCGGCGGAGATTATCCGCCACCTCCAGCAGATCCCGGGCGAAGTCGGCAAGCGCCTTCTTGCGCACCTCATTGAGCTCGCGCACATGGCGCTTGTGGATGTTCTCGAGATCCGCAAGCGCCCGCAGATGGCGGTCGCGGAGCTCGGCCAGCTCCTGCTCGAGTTTCCGGGCAAGGGTTGCGGGATCATCCTGAGCGCCCTCGCCCTCCTGCGGTGCCGCTTCGGCGGCCGCGGCCGGGGCCTCCGCCGCAGCCTCCTGCTGCGGTGCAGGCGCCTCGTCCGTGGCGGCAGTGTCCTTGCGTTCCTCGCTCATGGTCGCGTCTCTTCCGTCTCGTCCACCCCGAGGATGCGGCTCACGACGCGGGCGGTGTAGTCCACCAGCGGAATGATCCGCGCGTAGTTCATGCGCGTCGGTCCGATCACGCCGATCGCGCCCACCACCTGGGGCTCGCCGGCACCGGCGCGGGCACGATAGGGGGCTACGATCATCGAGCAGCCGGAAAGGCCGAACAGTTCCGTCTCGGCGCCGATGAAGATCTGCACCCCGTCGGCATGTTGGGTCTGTTCCAGCAGCTTCAAGAGACCGCGCTTGCGCTCGAGGGTCTCCAAAAGCGTGCGGATGCGCTCGAGCTGGGCCAGGGTCTCCACATCGGCCAGAAGCTGGGCCTGGCCCTTGACGATCAGCACGCCCTCATCGCCGTCCTGGGCCCAGGTGGCGAGCCCCGCCTCCACCACCTGGCGCGCCAGCGCATCCAGCTCTACCCGCTGTTCCTCGATCTCGCGGCGGATGGTCTCGAACGCCTCGGCGAAGGTGCGTCCCGCCAGCCGCGCCGACAGATAGTTGCCGGCCTCCACCAGCGCCGAGGGCGCCATGCCCACCGGCACCTGGATCACCCGGTTCTCCACCAGCCCGTTGTCGGTCACCACCACCACCAGCGCCCGCCCCGGTGCCAGCGGCACGAACTCCACGTGGCGGAAGGGGCGCTCGAGCTTGGGCGCCACCACGATGCCGGCGTGGCGCGAGAGCCCCGCAAGCGTGCTGGAGGCCTGCTCCAGCACCTGTTCCATCGGCCGGCCGGTGGCGGCGCAATGGGCCTCGATGGCGCGCCGCTCCTCCTCCCCCAGCTCACCCAGCTGCAGCAGCCCGTCCACATAGAGCCGCAGGCCGAAATCGGTGGGCACCCGCCCGGCCGAGGTGTGGGGCGAATAGAGCAGCCCCATCTCCTCGAGATCGGCCATGACGTTGCGGATGGTGGCGGGCGAGAGGGCGTGGCCCATCTGCTTGGCGATGGTGCGCGATCCCACTGGCTCGCCGGTCTCCACATAGGTGTCGACGATCCGGCGGAAGATCTCGCGCGAGCGCTCGTTGAGCTCGACGATCATCCGTCTCCGGCGGGATGTTCGCCTTTCGTACCCTCCGGCATCTAGCGTCGTGACGGGCCGGGGTCAACGAAGCCGGCCGGCGTCAGAACACCGGCAGATACCAGGCATGGTCGAGGTCGGGGATGTGGCGGCGGTAGTGTTCACACTCATGCCGCCGCACCAGCGCATAGAGGCCGAGCAGGCGCTCATCCAGATGGCGCGGGAGAATGGTGGCCCGTTCGAAGGCCGCAAGTGCCGCCTCCCAGCCGAGCGGCAGCGGCACCCCCACATCATAGGCCTGATCCCGGCCCACCGGCCCGCGAGGATCGCCGCCAATACCAGATGGGGATGGGCATCGGCGCCGGCGGCGCGGTGTTCGAGCCGGCGGCCAGCACCTTGGGCTGCGGGAATGCGCACCGCCACGGTGCGGTTGTTGTAACCCCAGTTGGCCCGCACCGGCGCATAGGAGCCCGGCACCAGCCGGCGGTAGCTGTTGGCGTTGGGGGCGAAGATGGCAACCGATTCGGGCATGGCCGCCAGCAGCCCGCCCACCGCCCGGCGCAGCGCCGCTTCGCCCTCCGGCTGCTGGCCGAAGAGGTTGCGGCCGGCGCGATCCACAAGGCTCAGGTGCACATGCATGCCGGAGCCGGAGAGCTGTGCGAAGGGCTTGGCCATGAAGGTGGCGCGCAGCCCCGCCGCGCTGGCCGCGCGGCGCACGGCGAGGCGGAACAGAAGCGCCTCGTCCGCCGCCTGCAGCGCATCGGCTCGATGGCGCAGGTTCACCTCGAACTGGCCGGGGGCGTATTCGGCACTCACCGCCTCGAGCTCGAGCCCGAGACTGGCGGCATAGCCCGCAAGCGTGTCGAGAAAACCGTCCACCTCCGCGAGCCGGTCGAGGTCGTAGACCTCGGGGGCCGCATCCGACTGCAGCCGGCGGCGGGAGCTCAGCGGCCGCGGCGGTCCTTCCTCCGCCGCCAGCAGGTAGAATTCGAACTCGAACGCCACCACCGGCTCGAGCCCGCGGGCCCGCAGTCGATCGCGCAAAGCTGTGAGCACCGTGCGGCTGTCACCCCAGAAGGGGCTGCCGTCGGCCTCGGTGAAGCTTGCCAGCACCAACGCCCGATCGGGCCGCCAGGGGGCCGGCCGCAGGGTGGTGAGATCGGCCCGGATCGGGCGGTCGGCGTCGCCCTCCTCCTCCATGAAGGGCGAGCCCTCGGCGTTCTCGCCGCGCACGTCCACGCTGAGGACGGTGGTGGACATGGCGTGGTGGCCGGCCAGAAGGCCGTCCAGATGCTCCACCGCGAGGCGCTTGCCGCGCAGGATTCCCAGCAGATCGGGGACCAGCACCTCGACCTGTTCGACCAGGGGATGGTCGCGGCGGAAGCGTTCGGCGGAGGTCATGGCAAAACGGCGGGATGGGGATCCCGCCGCCTCGGGTTCAGGCCGCCTCGGCCAGGGTCTCCTCGACCCACTGGTCGAGCTTGGTCTTGGGCATGGCGCCCACCTTGGTGGCCTTGAGCTCACCACCGGCGAAGATCATCAGGGTGGGAATGCCGCGCACGCCATATTTGGTGGGCGTCATGGGGTTCTCATCGATATTGACCTTCACCACCTTGATGCGGTCGCCCTTCTCGGCGGCGATCTGTTCGAGATAGGGGGCGATCATCTTGCAGGGACCGCACCATTCCGCCCAGAAGTCCACCAGCACGGGTTTGTCGGCCTGCAGCACTTCCCGCTCGAAGGTGGCGTCGCTGACCTCGACGATCTGGCTCATGTTCCTTCCCGCACGCAGGTTGCGCCGGTCGCCCGGCTCCCTCGGGGAGCATTAGGGGTTGCATCAGCCTTCCGTCAAGTTCACGCCCCATCGGCCTCGCGTGCGAGTTCGGCCAGGGCCGCGCGGTGGGCGCGGGCGGTCTCCTCACCGAAACAGCAGAACAGGACTTCCCGTGGATACTCCTCCCGGGCGAGGAAATCGGCCACGGTACGCACGGCGATCCGCGCCGCCCGCGGGATGGGAAAGCCGTAGACGCCGGTGGAGATGGCGGGAAAGGCGAGGGTCTCAAGCTGATGCTCGCGGGCAAGCATGAGCGCGCTGCGATAGGCCGAGGCCAGCAGCTCATCCTCGCCCTCATCACCCCCATGCCACACCGGCCCCACCGCATGGATCACGTGACGGGCGCGCAGACGGAAGCCCGGGGTGATGCGGGCCTCGCCGGTGGGACAGGGAGCCACCTCGCGACAGGCGCGGGCCAGCTCCGGGCCGGCGGCGCGATGGATGGCGCCGCACACACCCCCACCCGGGGCCAGCCGCTCATTGGCGGCATTGACGATGGCATCCACCGCAAGGCGGGTGATGTCGCCCTCCACCACCCGCATGCGTGCACGCACCGAACGGTCCACCATGACCCGCCCCTCCCTTCGGACAGCTGCCGGCCTATTGTCGGGGAGGCCGCGCGAGGGGACAAGGGTCGATGCTGCCACCGCCGATCTCCTGGGTGAGCGAGGAAGCGCGCCGTCGCCACAAGCTCCGGAACCTGTTCCATTCGCTTCTGCTGCTGGGCGGTATGGGCTTTGTGCTGGCGGTCACCGGCTGGGCGCTCTGGGGTGAGGAGGGGGCGTGGTGGACCGTCCTCGGCGGTCTTCTGGCATTCCTGCTGAGTCCCGGCATGCCGCCGGAATGGGTGATGCGCCTGTATGGTGCCCGCCGGCTCCACCCGGCACAGGCGCCCGAGCTGTTCCTGGTGCTGGAGGAACTGGCCCGGCGGGCGGAGCTGCCGGCAACACCCGCCCTCTGGTGGGTGCCCAGCCCGATTCTCAACGCCTTTGCCGTGGGCACGCCGGAGCGTGCGGCGGTGGCGGTGACGGATGGGCTTGTGCGCACCCTCACCCTGCGGGAGCTCACCGGCGTGCTGGCCCATGAGATCAGCCATATCCGTAACCGCGACCTGTGGCTGATGCAGCTGGCCGATGTCATGAGCCGATTCGTGAGTGTGTTGTCCTGGTTCGGCCAGCTGCTGCTGCTGGTGAACCTGCCGCTCTATCTGACGGGCCGGGCGGTCTATCCCTGGTTTGGGGTGCTGGTGATGGTGTTCGCCCCGACCCTCATGGCACTATTACAGCTGGCACTCTCTCGCGCGCGCGAATATGACGCCGATCTCGATGCCGCCGGACTTACGGGCGATCCGCTGGCGCTGGTCTCGGCGCTGGAGAAGCTGGAACGCCACCAGGGGCGTTTCTGGGAAGAGATCCTGTTTCCCGGCCGGCGGATTCCCGAGCCCTCGCTGCTGCGCACCCATCCGCCGACGGAGGAGCGCATCCGCCGGCTCCTGGAACTGGTGGAGCGTGCGCCACAAGCGCACTCCCGCTGGCAGCTGGCGGATGCGCCGCCACAGCTTGCGGGCGGCCTGCCACCAGTGCTCGGCCGCCCGCGCTTTCGTCGCTATGGTTTCTGGTACTGATGGATTCGGGCTGCGCCCTCAATCAGCGCCGCGGCGCGTCGTTTCTGAAGTTGCGCACCTCGCCGCGGCGGATCTGTTCCGCCAGCACCTTGGAGCCCTCGGCGAGATCACGCGCCCGCTCCAGAAGTTCGGGGTCGGCGTCCTGCGGATAGAAGGTGTATGATAAGGTGATCTGCCGCACTTCGCGGGTGTTGGGGTCATCGAGGATCGATTCGTCCACGAAGAACTGCACCGGCATTTCGGCGCGCTCGCCCGGGTCGAGGCGTTCCTCGGTAAAGCAGAAGCACTCGGTCTTGAAGAAGTACGGTGCGGCCTTGAAGGGTGTGACGTTGAATACCGCCTGGCCGACGGTGGGGCGATCCGAGAGATTGACGGCCTCGTAGAACACCAGCACCGGCTCGCCGAGCCGGACCTTCACCTTGGTCTGGAGGGGGCGAAAGCGCCAGGGCAGATCCCGCGAGATGTTGGCATCGAGATAGACGGTGATCTCCGGCACCTCGGCCCGATCCCGGGCGGGATCCACCGCCGCCTGGGCCTGGGGCGCCACCTGGACGGTGCCGCCATAGCCGGTGATGGCGCAGAAGAGCTGATAGAGGGTCGGGGCATAGACCACAAGCCCCACCATGACCGACAGCGGCACCATCAGCAGCAGCACCGTCCGTCGGATACCCCGTCGCCGGGTGTCATCCCGTGTCGTCACCGCCACATCCTCCACCTGGCCACGAAGAACTCTCGTACCGCTCCCGCCGGGGGCAACTGCGAAACAGGGTCGCAGGGCGCCTCAGGCGGCAGTCCGGGCCGCGCCCATGGCGGGAGCCTCCACCGGCTCCTCGCGCACCGCGAGCAGCCGCAGCGCCCAGGCCACCACCACCAGCGTCGCCCCGACATCGGCCGCCACCGCCAGCCACAGCACCGCATAGCCCAACAGTGCCAGCGCCACGAACACCGCCTTGACGCCAAGGGCAAAGGCCACGTTGGTGCGGATGGTGGCGAGCATGCGGCGGCCGTGGGCCACCAGCCAGGGCAGCCGGTCGAGCCGGTCGGTCATGAGCGCCACATCGGCGGTCTCGATGGCCACATCGGTGCCGATGGCACCCATGGCCACCGCCAGCTGGGCCTCCGCCATGGCGGGCGCGTCATTGACGCCGTCGCCCACCATCGCCACCGGCGCGCGTTCACGGGCGAGAGTCCGCACCGCCGCCACCTTGTCCTCCGGCAAAAGCTCGGCCCGCACCTCATCGAGCCCGAGCTCGCGCGCCAGGGCCTCGGCGGTGCGCCGGTGATCGCCGGTGAGCATCACCAGCCGTGCCACCCCGAGCCGATGGAGCGCCGCCAGGGCCGCCCGCGCCTCCGGCCGGGGCACGTCGAACAGGCCCAGCAGGCCCAGCACCCGATCACCGGCTCCCACCACCACCACCGTACGCCCCTCGTCCTCGAGGCGGGCGAGCTCGGCCTCCAACGGGCCGAGGTTGGCACCGCGCTCGGCCGCAAAGCGGGGCGAGCCCAGCCAGGCAAACGCCTCACCCAGCCGGCCCTCGAGGCCGCGGCCGGGGATGGTGACCACCTCGCGGGCCTCGGGGATCGCCACGCCGCGCTCCTTCACACCAGCGACGATGGCTCGCGCCAGCGGATGAACGCTCTGGGCCTCGAGCGCACCGGCGGTGGCGAGGAGCTCGCCCTCGCTCACGCCCGGCGCCGGCACCACCGCCACCAGTGTCGGCCGGCCGAGGGTGAGGGTGCCGGTCTTGTCGAAGGCTACCGCCTGAATGCGCGCCGCGGTCTCGAGATGAGTGCCGCCCTTGACCAGCACCCCGTGACGGGCGGATGCCGCCAAGGCCGAGACCACCGAGACCGGCGTGGAGATCACCAGCGCACAGGGACAGGCCACCACCAGCAGCACCAGCGCCCGATAGAGCCAGGGCTCCACCGGCGCGCCGGCCGCCACCGGCACGATGAACAGCAGCAGCGCGGCGACCATCACCGCCGGCGTGTAGATCCGGGCGAAGCGGTCGACCCAGCGCTCGCTGGTGGTGCGGCGGGTGCGCGCCTCCTCCACCATGCGCACGATGCGGGCCAGCACCGTGTCGCTGGCAGGACGGGTGGTCTCCAGCTCAAGGGTACCTTCCACCAGAATGGTGCCGGCATAGACGGGATCACCCGACCCCTTCTCCACCGGCATGCTCTCGCCGGTGATGGGGGCCTGGTCCACCGCCGAGCGGCCCGCGCGCACCACCCCATCCAGCGGGATGCGCTCGCCCGCCAGCACCCGGATGCGGGAGCCGGGCGCGACGCTCTCGGCCGGTACCTCGCGCTCGCCGTCGGGGCCCACCAGCCGGGCGGTGGGCGGCGCCAGGTCCAACAGCGCCTCGATGGCGCGGCGGGCGCGGTCGACGCTCCAGCGCTCCAGCAGCAGCGACAGGGCGAAGAGGAACACCACCGCAGCCGCCTCGAACAGCTCGTCGATGACGATGGCGCCCACGGCCGCCACCGTCACCAGCAAATACATGTCGGGCCGCCAGCTCCGAAGGGCATTCCAGGCCCTCGGTGCCAACAACACCAGGCCCGTCAACACCGACAGCAGGAACAGTCCCCATTCCGGTGCGGGAATGGTGGCGTCGGCGTGGCCCGCAAGCAAATTGAGAGTCGCGAAGAAGCCAGTCGTCGCAAGGTGCCACAGGATGCCGGCAATCCAAAAGCCGCCACTGGCCGCCGTCAACCACACCTGATGGCGCGGAATCGCATCCTCAAGGGTGCGATCGCCGCGATCCACTTCGGCATCGAGCCCCACCTCCCGCACCGCCTTGAGAATCGCCTCCACCGTCACCGGTGATGCGCTCTCCAACACCGCCATGCGGCCATGGAGCACGTCAAAGGCGAGGTGTTCGCGGCCACCCACCAGCGGCCCCACCGCTCGCTCCAACAGCCGCACCTCCTCGGCACAGTCGAGGCCACGCACGCGAAAGCGCAGCCGCACCCCGCTGGCCGGCAGCGCCCCGGCCCCTGCCACCGGGGCCCCGCAGCAGCTGCCGCAGGTGGCCGGCGCAGCCGCTGTGGCGTGATGGTGCTGGCCACGGTGGTGATGGTCGTGACCGCAATCGTGCCCGTGAGCGTGGTCGTGGTCATGAGCGTGGTCATGGCCGCAGCTACCACCGTCCGGGCGATGGGCAAGGCGGGTTTCGGTCATGGGGCTCTTCCGCACACTGGTTCGGGGCCTCCGCCGTGCTAGATGGCAGCTGCAGCGACTGCAGCTTCAAGGGGGGTCCGTGCGCTACGGCATCGGCGAGCTCGCCCGGCGGACCGGCACCGATGTCCAGACCATCCGCTGGTATGAGCGCATCGGCCTGCTGCCGCCGGCACCGCGCACCGCCGGCGGCCAGCGGCGCTTCGACCAGCGCCATCTCGAGCGGCTCACCTTCATCCGCCACGCGCGCGAGCTGGGCTTCTCCCTCGAGGCCGTGCGCAGTCTCCTGCGGCTGGTGGACGAGCCCGAGGCGCCGTGCGAGGAGGCCGACGCCATCGCCCGGGCGCGCCTGAAGGAGGTGGAAAGCCGCATCCGCCGGCTCGAGGCGCTGCGGGAGGAGCTGCGGCGGATGGTGGCGGCCTGCCGCGGCGGGCGCGTGCGCGAGTGCCGGGTGATCCGGGTGCTGGCCGACCACGAGCTGTGTCTTTACGAGGACCACCGCCGGCCGCGCCGCCGCCGGGCCCGGGCTCAGGCGGAGCCGGGCGATGGGGGCGATGTTCGGGCGACGTGAGGTTCTGGCCGGGCTCGGTGCCACCGGCCTCGGGGCCATCTGGCCGCTTGCGGCGCCGGCAGCCGCCGAACGGGTGGTGCGCACGCTCGATGCGCGGGTGGTGCGCCGGCGGCTGTTGGGGCGGGATGTGGCGCTGTGGCTCTACGGCGGGCGCTTGCCGGGGCCGCCCCTGGTGCTGCGCGAGGGCCAGACGCTCGAGCTGCGTTTCACCAACCGCCTGCCCGAGCCCACCAACCTCCACTTCCACGGTCTGCGTATCCCGCCCACCGGCCGCGCCGACAACATCTTTCTGGAGATCCCGCCGGGTGAGTCCTTCACCTATGAATGGACCGCCCCGGTGGGCGAGGCCGGCACCTACTGGTACCACCCCCACCGCCACGGCCTCATCGCCACCCAGATGTGGCGCGGGCTCGCGGGTGGGCTGGTGGTGCTGGGGCCGCACGAGCTCGACCCGCAATCACCGCTGGCGCGGGCCGACGATCGGCTGGTGGTGCTGCGGGATGTGGCACTGGCGGGGGCGGAGCTCGCGCCCCATGCCCCGCGCGACTGGCACAAGGGCAAGGAGGGGCCGTGGCTGCTGGCCAACGGGCGGGTGGCGCCGGTGCTGCGCGCCCGCAGCCGGCTGGTGCGCCTGCGCCTTGTGAATGCCGCCAATGCCCGAAGCCTCCGCCTCGCCCGCGCCGACGGCCGGCCGCTGGTGCTGGCGGCGCTCGACGGCCACCTGCTGGCGGCACCGCAGGAAGTGGAGGAGCTGCTGCTGGTGCCGGCCCAGCGGGCGGATCTGCTGCTGGCCATGACGCCCACGGAAAGGGTGAAGCTCATCGCCCGCCACTACAACCGCGGGGTGCCGACGCCGCGGCTGCACTCAAGCCGGGTGCTGGAGATCCTGCCGCCGCCGGCCGATGCCCCGGCGGTGCCACTGCCGCGGGTGCTGGCCGGGCACAGGCCACCACCGGGGCCGGTGATGCGACGCCGCACCCTCACCCTCGCCATGTTCACCTTGAACGGCCGCCCGTATCGCCCCGGCCGGGTGGACATCCGCGCGCAGGCGGGGACGGTGGAGCGCTGGCGGCTTGTGAACGTGGGCACCATGGACCACTCCTTCCATCTCCACACCTGGTTCTTCCGCCCCGTCAGCCGCAACGGCCGGCCCTGGCCGTTCGACTGCCGCCTCGATACCGTCAATCTGCGCCCGGGCGAGGTGGTGGAGATCGACATCCCGTTCGTGCGCGAGACCGGCCGCACCGTCTATCACTGCCACATCGCCGAGCACGGCGATCGCGGCATGATGGGCACCATCGAGGTGGGGCCGGCGCTGCCCTGGTCGGCGCCGGTGAGCACGGACGCCATCTGCGCCTTTCCCCGGCGCCGCTGATGGCACCATTGCCATCGGCCCGGCCCCATGCTCGACTCGCCGCGGTCCGGGGAGGAGGGGGTGCCCGTGAATATCGCCCATCTGTTCGCCCGTCATGCGGCACCGCGTGCGCAGCAACCGGCGCTTGCCTGCGGTACCCGGGTGGTGTGCGACTGGCGCAGCCTGTGCGAACGGGCAGCGCGCCGGGCGGGCGGGCTGCTCGCCGGTTACGGCCTGGTGCCGGGCGATCGCATCGGCCTCTTCGCCCGCAATCTGCCGGACTATGTGGAGGCGCTGCTGGCGGCGTGGTGGGCCGGGCTCGTGCCGGTGCCCATCAACGCTCGGCTGCATCCCGACGAACTCGCCTGGATTATGGGGCATGCCGGCGTGCGGCTGCTGCTGGTGAGCGATGATCTCGCGGCCGGCGCCGGAGCGGTGGCTGTGCCCGGGCTCATGGATACCCTCGTCCTCGGCGGGCCCGCATGGGAGCGGCTGCTGGCCGCCGAGGCCATCGAGCCCGCCCCCGTGCCGCCCGGGCAGGTGGCCTGGCTGTTCTACACCTCGGGCACCACCGGCCGGCCCAAGGGGGCGATGATCACCCATGCCAACATCCACGCCATGGTGGCGGCCTACGCCTATGACGTGGACCGGCCGAGTGCGGCCGATGCCATGGTCCACGCCGCCCCCCTCTCCCATGGCTCGGGCCTCTACATGCTGCCCATGGCGGCGGCGGGGGCGGTGCAGGTGATCCCCGAATCCGGCCGGTTCGACCCTGAGGAAGTGGTGGAGCTGTGGCACCACTGGCGCGGCGTGCGCCTGTTCGCCGCCCCCACCATGGTGCGGCGGCTGGTGCGGGCGGTGCGTGCCAGCGGCCGCGGGCCCGGCCATCTCGCCACCCTGGTCTATGGCGGGGCGCCCATGTATCGCGCCGACCTCGAGGAGGCCCACGAGGTGCTCGGCTTCCGCCTCGCCCAGATCTATGGCCAGGGCGAGAGCCCCATGACCATCACCGCCATGGACCGGGAGATGCACCGCCGCTGTGCCGGCGATCCGGCGCTGGCGCACCGGCTCGAATCGGCCGGCACGCCCCAGCTGGGATGCCGGGTGGAGGTGTGGGATCCGGAGGGACGGCGGCTTCCGCCCGGCGAGGTGGGCGAGATCGTGGTGCAGGCACCCACGGTGGTGCCGGGCTATTGGCGCGATCCCGCAGCCAGCCGTCGGACCATGGGCGACGGCTGGCTGCGGACGGGCGATCTCGGCTGTTTCGACGAAGATGGCTTTCTCTACATCAAGGACCGCGCCAAGGATCTGGTGATCTCCGGCGGCGCCAACATCTATCCGCGCGAGGTGGAGGAGGTGCTGCTGCGCCATCCGGCGGTGCGCGAGGTGGCGGTGGTGGGGCTGCCCGATCGGGAGTGGGGGGAAGTGGTGGTGGCGTGCGTGGTGGCGGCACCGGGCACCAGCGCCGAGGAGCTGGAGCGCCACTGCCTCGCCCATATGGCGCGCTACAAGCGTCCGCGGCGGTGGGTGTTCCTGCCGGAGCTGCCCAAGAGCGCCTACGGCAAGATCCTCAAGCGCGAGCTGCGGGCGCAGCTTGTGGCCTCAGCCGAGGGCGGCCAGCAGCCTGGCGGCGAGGGCACAGGCGGGGACCAGGAACCACACCGGTAACCATCGAAGGCCCGCAAAGGCCGCCAACGCCAGCAGCAGCTGACCCGGCCCGTCCACCGCCCGCGGCAGCACCGGGTCCAGCAGGGCTGCCAGCAGCAGGCCCACCACCGCCACCTCGACCCCGGCCAAGGCGTGCAGCACCGGTCGATGGCGGCGCAGCGCCGCCAGCAGCGGCAGGCCGGCGGCCACCAACAGCAGCGAGGGGGCGTAGATGGCGAGCAGCGCCACCAGCGCGCCGGCGAGCCCGCCGCCTTCCGCCACCATGCCGAGATAGGCGGCAAGGCTCACAAGCGGCCCCGGTACCGCCTGGGCGAGGCCATAGCCGGCGAGGAACAGGGGCTCCGGCACCAGCCCCGGCGCCACCACCCCCTGGGCCAGCAGTGGCAGCACCACATGGCCGCCGCCGAAGACCAGTGCCCCGGCCCGGTAGAAGCCATCGGCCAGTCGCGCCAGGGGTGCGCCGGTGCTGGCCCACAGCGGCAGCAGCCCCAGCAGCAGGAAGAAGGCCACAAGCCAGGGGAGCACCGCCCCGAGCCGCACACCCGCAGCCTCACCCGGCGGCGCGCGGTCGAGGCCCAGCACCATCCCCACCAGGGCGCCGAGGCCGAGGGCGGCGAACTGGCCGGTGCTGCCGCCCAGGGTAAGGGTCAGCAGGGCGGCGGCGGCCACCAGCACCAGCCGGCTATGGTCGTCCCGCTGGCGCGCGAGCATGCGCCACCAGGCATCGGCCACCACCGCCAGGGCCGCCACCTCGAGCCCGTCAAGGAAGGGGCGGGCGGCAGCAAGATCCAGCTTCAGCGCCAGCGCTCCGGCAAGCGTCATCAGGCCTGCGGCCGGCAGGGTGAAGCCGAGCCAGGCGGCGAACAGGCCGGCGAGACCGGCCCGGCCGTGGCCGATGGCCATGGCCACCTGGCTCGAGGCCGGCCCCGGCAGCAGCTGGGCGAGGGCCACCAGCTGGGCGAAACGGCCTTCGCCGAGCCAGCCCAGCTCCTGGACGAAACGGCGGTGGAACAGGCCCAGATGGGCCACGGGGCCGCCGAAGCCCACCACGCCCAGGCGCAGGAACTGGAGGAACACCTCAATTGCGCGCCCAGCGCCCACCCTCAGCGCCTCCAGCCCGGCATCCATCCACCTGTCGGACGGTGCAACGGTTGACCTTCCCCCAAGGGGAAAGCCCATGTGCGCCGCGGATCTTTGGAGAGCACGCCCCATGCGACATGCCCCACTCCCGCGCCGGTACACCCGCTTGGCCGCCACGGCCCTGGCCCTGGCCCTGGTCGGCGGCCGTCTCACCCTGCCGGCTGCGGCCGGCCCGCTCTATCTGCCGCTGGGCAACGCCGATGGGGTGGCGGTGGTGGACCACGCCACCGGCGAAGTCCGCCAGGTGTGGGAGGGCCTGCCAGCGCCCCATGGCGTGGCCCTGACGCCCGATGGCAACACCTTGGTGGTGGGCAGCTTCGCCGAACGCGCACGCCCGATGAAGGCGATGCCGTCTGCCGGCAAGGCAGGCCAGGGCCAGATGCCTCACCATGGTCAACAAGGTGAGGGTGGCATGCCGTCCGATGCTGGCGTGACCACCATCAGCCTGCTGGATCCTGCCAGCGGCGAGGTGCGCCAGCGGGTGGATCTGCCGGGGGCGGTCCATCATGTGGCGGTGGATCCCTCGGGCCGCTGGGCGGCCTTCACCCACCCCGGCTATGGGCGGGTGAGCGTGGTGGATCTCCAGGCGGGTGCCCTGGCCGGCACCATCGCCACCGGCGAGCAGCCCAACTACCTGCTGTTCTCGACCGATGGTTCGCAACTCTATGTCGGCAATGCCGGAGAGGGTACCCTCGCCGTGCTGAAGACGGGCGACTGGACGGTGGAGCGCCGGATCCGGCTGCCGGTGGGGCCGGGACACATGGCGCTCGCCCCCAGCGGCGACCGCCTCTATGTGGCGGATGCGGCTGGCGGGGTCGTGCTGGCGGTAGCCCCCGCGTCCGGCCAGGTGCTGGCGCAGCGGGATCTGGGCGATGCGCTTCACGGCCTCGCGCTGGCGCCCGACGGCAAGACCGTGTTCGTCGCCGTCACCGGTGGCGACCGGCTGGTGGCGCTGGATGCGACGACGCTCACCCCCACGGCTGAGCTCAAGGTGCCGGCTCCCTTCCATGTGACCACGCTGGCCGACAGCGGCCGCCTCATGGTCTCCAGCACGGCGGCACCGGTCCTGCACGTCTGGAAACTGAACAATCTGGACCATGTGGCGGCGATCCAACTCGCCGGCATCGGCCATCAGACGGCCCATCGCTGAAGCGAACACATCCGCGGGCGGCCTCAGCCGGAGGCCGCCCCTTGGGGGCCTGCCGGCGGGCGGCCGAAGGGGCCCGGGTGCGGGCCGGCGATCACGGGAAAGCTCACGAGCTCGCCGTCGTCGCCGAGATGGTGCAGGAGGGCTGCCGGCGGGTCGGTGATGAAGTGGCGCACGGGCTCGCGGGCTAGCATCTCCTCGCCGCAGGTGAAGGCGCTGGAAGGTGCCACCAGCAGCGGAATCCCGGCAAAGCAGGTGATGGCGAGGCGATGGAGATGGCCTGCCAGGAGTGCCCGAATGCGGGGGCGGTGACGTGCCACCACCGCGGCAAGAGCCGCGCCGTCGGCCAGGCCCATGCGGTCCATGTGGGGCAGTCCCAGCGCCCGGGGCGGATGGTGGAGGGCGAGCACCACCGGCCCCGGCGCCCGCGCGAGCTCGTCCTCGAGCCAGGCCAGCTGGGTGGCCCCCAGCGCACCGCTGCGCTGGCCCACAACCAGCGTATCCAGTGCCAGCAGGGTCCACGCTCCGAGCACGCAGCGCTGCGGCCTGCGGCCATCCTCCAGCACCACCGTTTCGCCCGGCGCCGGAAAGGCCGCGGCCAGCTGGCAGCGGTCGTCGTGATTGCCGGGAATTGCAAGACACGGCGCCGTGAGCGGCGCCAGCGCCTGGGCGAGGAAGGCATAGGCGGCCGGCTCCGGTGTGGCCACCAGATCGCCGCTCAGCAGCACGAGATCCGGCGGCGGTGCGTGACGCTGAAGGTGGGTGAGCAGGCGCAGCAGCCGGGCATTGACGTCGATCGCCTCCCACAGCAGCCGTCCGGGGACGGTGATGTGCGGATCCGACAGCTGCCACAGCCACATGGCCCGCCGCTCAGGAGGGGGCCAGCAGCCACAGCAGAATCAGTACGAACAGCACCACCCCCAGCACCCACACCAGCGGCTGCTGGTACCAGGCGAGCGGTGCCTCGGCCGGCGGCGTGCGCACCACCTCGGCCTCAGGCGCCGCCTCGGCCGGGACGGCCTCGACCGCCGCGCCCTCGGCTCTGGCCTTGGCCGCCACGATCTCGGAGAACCGGCCGAAGAACTGGTCGGCCATCTTCTTGGCGGTGCCCTGGATCAGGCGCGAGCCGATCTGGGCGAGCTTGCCGCCCACATTGGCCTCGGCGCGATAGCGCAGCCGCGTGGCACCGTCCTCCTCCACCAGCTCCACATGTGCCCGGCCGCGGGCGAAGCCGGCCGCCCCGCCCTTGCCCTCGCCCACCAGCACATAGCTCTCGGGCGGATTGAGCTCGGTGAGCTCCACCCGGCCAGTAAAGCGCGCCTTGACCGGGCCCACCTGGGCGAGGACGCGGGCCTCGAATTCCGTATCCGACAGCCGCTTCATCTCCTCGCAGCCGGGGATCGACTGGCGCAGGATCTCGGGGTCGTTGAGTGCCTCCCAGACCAGCTGTCGCGGTGCCGGAATGCGGTATTCGCCGGTGAACTCCATCCCACGCCTCCCACGCATCGGGCCTGCCGTCGGGCTGGATAGCCGCCACCTAGGGCCGTGTCGAGGCGCGCCATCTGCTTCGGGGACGTGAGATCGAGCGGTGGCACCGGGGCCAGCGACGCGTCCGGCCCCGGCCGCCGTCTTGCGGCGTACGGCATCCGCTCCTAGCTTGCGCGCGGGCCGGCGTAGCTCAACTGGCAGAGCACCCGCCTTGTAAGCGGGGGGTTGGGGGTTCGACTCCCTCCGCCGGCACCACCGAGAACGCCGGGATCCAACCTGTCGTGCAAGCCTGCCATTCAGCTCGGCTTCCGACAACCGTGCGCCCCGGGCACAGGCCGACGGATTCGTCCCTGAAAGCGCACTTCGCGTGATGGTGTCAGGGAAACCTTCTGGCGGAGGGAGAGGGATTCGAACCCTCGGTACCCGTAAGGGTACAACGGTTTTCGAGACCGCCCCGTTCAACCACTCCGGCATCCCTCCGCGGCAGCGCTCATGTAGCGAGCCGGCTGCGGCTTCTCAAGATCGCCGCTGGATCCCGGCCGCCATCGGGGCTAGGAAAGGATCACCCACAATCCCCGCAAGCCCATGAGCCGCCCCGTGCGCCACCTCGCCCGCCTGCTGTTCGCCCTCATCGCCCTGATGGTGGTGGCCACCGATCCGCCGGCAGCGGAGGACCCCATCGAGCAGGCCTATCGGCGTGGCATGGCGGCGTTCGAACGGGGCGACTATGAGGCGGCGGTACGCTGGTTCGAACAGGTTGTGGCACGGGCCGAGCGCGAACTCGGACCGGATGATCCGCGCCTTGCCACCGATCTCGTCAATCTTGCCGAGGTCTACCGCCTCACCGGCCGGCTCGAGGCGGCCGAGCGCCTCTATCGGCGCGCGCTCGCGCTCGACCGGCGCAATCCGCGAATCCGCCCCGAAGAAATCGCCATCACCCTCAACGACCTGGCGCTCCTTTATCGGATGCAGGGGCGCCATGAGCAGGCCGCCCGCCTCTATCGCGAGGCGCTGCAGCGGCTGGAGCGGGCCCGCGGCCGCGATCACCCCGATGTGGCGCGGGTGCTGGCCAACATGGCCCAGCTGGAACGCGCCCGGGGAAGACTGCCTGAAGCCCTGGCCCTCGCCCGCCGGGCTGCCGCCATCGCCGAAGCGCGCCTGCCAGCAGACGACCCCGCGCGTCGCGCCATTCTCGCCGGGCTCGAACGCATCCGCAGCGAGCTCGCCCGGGCACATGCCTCACCGCCATCGGCGACCGACAGATCCGGTGGCTATGTGCTGCAGCTGGCTGCCCTGGGCTCGCCCGAGTCCGCTCGCACCGCCGCCCGCCGGCTGCGGGCACGCTTTGCCGAGGCACTTGCCGGCCTGCCGGCGCTGGCACCGCAGCCGGTGGAGGTCGCCGGCAAGGGGCGCCTGTGGCGGGTGCGTTTCGGCCCGCTCGCCGACCGCGATGAGGCGCAGCGTCGCTGTGCCGCCATCCGCCGGGCCGGCGGCCGTTGCCGAGTGATGGCCGCCGGGAAGTGAGACGGACAGAACACGAACATATGATCATTTAAGGATACAATCGCGGCCAGGGCTTGCTGCCATCACCGGCCTCCGCTCGGCTGATGCGTGCGCGGTCCCAAGCGACCATGACCGGGCCATCGGGAGGGAGAAAACGCATGCGGATTCTCGCGCTCGCGGGCCTTGTCGCCTGCGTCGTAACGGCTGACTGTGCCGAGGCCACCAATGGCTATTTCGCCCACGGCTATGGCAATCAGGCCAAGGCCATGGGCGGGACGGCCATCGGCGCCGTCCGCGATGCCCTTGCCCCCGCCAGCAATCCCGCCGCCATCGCCTTCCTCGGCAATCGTATCGACATTGGCCTCGACTGGTTCCGGCCGAGTCGCGGCTCCACCCTCGATCCCGCCATCTTCGGCCCCGCCGGCGGCCGCGTCCATGGCAATGACGTGGAGCATTTCTTCATTCCCGAATTCGGCATCAGCTGGCGCTATGATGACCACTTCACCCTGGGCCTCGCGATCTACGGCAATGGCGGCATGAACACCGACTATCCCGGCCTCAACCGGCGCACCCAAGGGCTCGGGGCGGCCCTCTTCGGCGCCCCGCCGAGCCATGGTCTCCTGGGGCGCGGTCGTGCCGGTGTGGATCTCGCCCAGCTGTTCGTAGCCCCCACGTTGGCGGTGCGGATTCATCCGCGCCACGCCATCGGCGTGTCGGTCGTGTTCGCCGCCCAACGCTTCAAGGCATACGGTCTGCACAACTTCGCCAATCCGGTGGCGAGCGTGGCTCCC
Source organism: Rhodospirillales bacterium (assembly GCA_015490605.1). Classification (GTDB taxonomy): domain Bacteria; phylum Pseudomonadota; class Alphaproteobacteria; order Geminicoccales; family Geminicoccaceae; genus HRBIN39. The sequence goes on along the minus strand of WFXL01000134.1, from coordinate 2,674 downwards.
AACAGCGTCACCAACCGTGGCTATGACTATTCCTTCGGCTATGGCTTTCGCATCGGCTGGACCGGACGGGTAACGGATACCCTCACCCTCGGCGCGGCCTATCAGAGCCGCATGTGGATGACGCCCTTTTCCAAGTACAACGGCCTGTTCGCCGAGGGTGGTGACTTCGACATTCCCGAATCCTACGGCGTTGGCTTTTCGTGGAAGCCCTACGAGCGCCTGGAACTGGCCGGCGAGGTCCAGGTCATCCGCTATGACCGCATCGCCTCCGTGGCCAACCCCGGCAACCGCCCGGCCCAGCTCGGCAGCGACAACGGCCCCGGCTTCGGCTGGCGCGACATGACCGTTTTCAAGCTCGGTCTCGCCTGGCAGGCTTCGCCGGAACTCACCCTGCGCCTCGGCGGCTCCCTCACCAACGCCCCCTACCGCGGCCGCGAAGCCTTCTTCAATATCCTGGCTCCCGGCACCATCCGCGCCCATGCCACCGTCGGCTTCGGCTGGAAGCTGAGCGAGGGTGTCGAGCTCTCGGCCTATTATGCCCGTGCCTTCTACAATCAGGTGGATGGCCGTCTCGGCGCCACCGGCATCTCCAACCATCTGGCCGAACACATGGCCGGCATCGCCGTGGGCCTGTCCTTCTAGGGCCCGCCGTCACTTCTCCCCCCGCCCGCCCTTTTCCCGCGGCCGCTTCTCCTCCATTTCGCCGCTGGGGCATTGGAGGAGAGGCGGTGCGGGAGTTCGACTATCGCGGCCTTCTGTGCCCGCTGCCGGTCCTCAAGGCGCGCAAGGCACTCAGGGATCTGCCCGCCGGCCGCCGGGCGCGGTTTCTCGTCACCGACCCCAAAGCGCCCGAGGATTTCCGCCATTTCTGCGAGAACACCGGCCACCGGCTGGTGCGGGTCGAGTCCCGCGGTGAAGAGGGCTGGGTGGTAGAAATCGAACGCAGAGCGTGAATGACAGTCAGCCCCGTTCGCGCATCGGACTTGTCGCCCCGTCCGCAACGGGGTACGTTTGCAGGGTCGCGAGGGCTGTGAGGCCGGGTGGTGGACGATCGCGGTCGCCGGTGGACACGACGCGGCACGCTGCAGGTGCTGCTAGGTGTTGGTACGGCCAGCTTCCTGGCCGGTGTTTCGGACGTTCGTGCCGAACACCGCATGCGAGTCCTGGTGGCCCCCTTTCATGGCCTCTATGAGACCGCCCGCCGGGTTGCCCCCCTGGTGACCTGGCTCGAGCGGCTGGTGGACAGTCCTGCCATCGTCCATTCAGCGCCGGACTTCCGCGCCTTCGGCGAACGGCTGCTGCGCTTCGCCCGCGAGTTCTGCACCTACGTCCTCGCACCTTCCCATTTCGTGCCGCTGGCTCGCCAGCATGGCTGGCGGCCGGTGTTCGACATCGTCTACGGCCGGGAGATCGCCCTCTTCGGGCGCAGAGATGCGGCTCTTGTCAGGATAGAGGATGTGGTGCGGGCGCGCCTGGCGCTGCCGGATCCGCTCTCGCTCGTGAGCCTCAAGACCCTCGATTATCTGCGTGGGCGACGCCTTCAACCGCGCCAGCAGCTCCACCTGGTGGGACTTGCCAATGTCATCGATGCGGTGGAGCGGGGAATGGCCGAGATGGGTGCGGTCCCGCACGAGTTCTATCAGCGCGAGGAGGCCGACGAGCCGCCGGAGGAACGGATCTGCCGGATCATGACGAGCTTTCCGGCACTGCTCCGCAAGACGCTGATGGCCCATCCCCGGGTGGACGAGATCACAATCCAGCGTCTGCGCCAACAGACCATGGAACACGCCTGCACCGTGACATGGCTTCCGGTGCTCGGGGAAGAGATTCGCCTGCCGTCGGCAACCGTCTATAATCAACTGGAAAGGCGATATGGAACATTGCTCGAGGGCACCTTCCAGTTCGCCGACGGAACGTTCCCGAGATCCTGACATGACCCATTGGTCGTTCCGCAATAAGATCACCGCCGGCTTTCTCGGAATCGTCATCGTTTCCGCCGCCCTTCTCATCGCCACCCAGACATGGCTCGTGCGCACGAGCCAGCGGGCGGCGGTGGAAGCCTACCGCGATGAAACCCTGGCAGTGCTGGCCCACACCCTGGCGCCGGCCCTCTTCGCCGGCGACATCGCCACCCTTGAGCGCCAGGCGGACCTGGTCATCCGCACCACCGGTGTTCATCGCATCCAGATCCGCGATGTCACCGGCAACATCCTGGTGGAACGGGAGGAAGAAGGCGAAGGAGACCCGGGCCCGCTGGTGACGGGACAGGTGCCGGTGATCTTCGCCGGCCGGCCAGTAGGTGAGCTCACCGTTCACGTCTCCGGCGCCCGCTTCGGCACCATCACCGGCACCTCGCTGGCGCGCTTTTCGGCGGTGGTGCTCTTCGGGCTGGTGCTGGGCGCGGCTGCCCTGTTGGGGCTGGTGCTGCGGGAGGCCGAATGGTTCGAGCGGCTGCGGTGCCATGCGGCCGCCATCGCTGAAGGGGCCTTCGACCGCCGGCTGCCGGAGCGGGGACCGAGGGAAACCGCCCAGATCGCCCGGCTGGTCAACCGGGTGTTGGATGCCCTCGATGAGGCACGGCGCCATGCCGACGCTGAGCGGCGGCGGCTGGCGACAGTGTTCCAGCTCCTGCCCCATGGTGCCATCAAGGCCGAGCTCGAGGACACCATGGGGC
>WFXL01000133.1 GCA_015490605.1 Rhodospirillales bacterium | reverse complement strand
GTCCTGGCCGATGCGATGGGCGCGATCGGTGGCCTGCGCCTCCACCGCCGGGTTCCACCAGGGATCGTAGTGGATCACCGTGTCGGCCGCGGTCAGGGTCAGGCCGGTGCCGCCCGCCTTGAGGCTGATGAGGAAGATGGGGACTTCGCCCTCCTGGAAGCGGCGCACCGGCGTCTCGCGGTCGCGGGTAGTGCCGGTGAGGACCACATGGGGCAGCCGCCGGCGGCGCAGGCCCTCCTCCATGAGCTTGAGCATCTCCACGAACTGGGAGAAAACGATGATGCGCCGCCCGGTCTCCACCATGTTGGCGAGCATCTCCATCAGCAGCTCATACTTGGCCGAGGGCGGCGGTGTGCGACCGTCGAAGTCCTTGAGCAGGCGCGGATCGCAGCACACCTGGCGGAGCTTCAGCAGCGCCTCCAGCACGGCGATGTTGGAGCGCGCGAGCCCGCGCTCGCGGATCTCCTCCCGCACCCGCTGGTGCACTGCCAGCCGCACCGCCTCGTAGAGCTCGCGCTGCTCCTCGCCCAGCTCGATCTCCCGCACCACCTCGGTCTTGGGCGGCAGCTCGCGCGCCACCTCCTCCTTGGTGCGCCGCAGCATGAAGGGCCGCACCCGCGCCGCCAGCAGATCGCGACGAGCCTCGTCGCCCTCCTTCTCGATGGGGTTGCGGAACACCCGGCGGAAGCCCTCGCGGTCGCCGAGGAAGCCCGGCATGACGAAATGGAAGATGGACCAGAGCTCGCCCAGGTGGTTCTCCATGGGCGTGCCGGTCAGGGCCAGCCGCTGGCGGGCGCGGAACTTGTAGGCGGTGCGAGCGAGCTTGGTGCTGGGGTTCTTGATGGCTTGGGCCTCGTCCAGCACCACCAGGTGCCATTCGTGCGCCAGCAGCTCCTCGGCATCCCGCAGCATCAGCGCATAGCTGGTGAGCACCACGTCGCTCCGCGGGATCTCCGGGAACAGCTGGTGACGGTGGGGGCCGTGGAGCACCAGCAGTTTCAGCTCCGGCGCAAAGCGCCGGAGCTCGCTGCGCCAGGTGGGCACGAGGCTGGTGGGGGCCACCACCAGCACCGGCCGGTCGAGCCGCCCGGCCTCCTTCTCCGCGAGGATGTGGGCGAGGGTCTGGAGGGTCTTGCCCAAACCCATGTCGTCGGCGAGCACGCCCGAGAGGCCGTGGCCGGCCAGGAACTGCAGCCAGGCGAGGCCCTCCTCCTGATAGTGGCGCAGCCGCGCCTTCAGGCCGCGGGGCGGGGCCACCCGCGGGATCTCCCGCAGGCTCGCGAGCCGGCGGGCGATCTCCCGCAGCCGTTCGCCGCCGTGCCACTCGATCGCCCCGGCCGGCAGCTCGCGCTCGAACAGTTCGAGCTTGGCCGCCGCCGGCCGCGGCAGTCGCACCCGCCCGCGGGTATCCACCCGGCGGGTGGTGAGCACCTCGAACAGCGCCTCGACGATCACCCGTAGCCGGCTCGCCGGAATCGGCAGGATGCGCCCGTCGGGAAGGGTGGCATAGACCGGCTCGTCGCCGGCGGCCTCGAGGGCCTCGGGGGTAAGCGCCTCGGGCGCGCGGCGGAACAGCTCCAGCACCAGCGGCAAAAGCGGCACCCGCTGGCCGTCGATGTCGATGGCGAGCTCGAATTCGAACCAGTCGCCGCCGCTCTCCACCACCTCCGCCTTCCAGCTGGCGGGTGGCTGCACCACCCGGAAGGGGTAGTCATCGGCGAACTCCACCCGCCAGCCCTCGGCCTCGAGGGCCGGTACCGCATGGTGGTTGAAGGCCACCCACTTGAAGCTGACGTCCTCCTCGCCCTCCTCGTCAAAGGTGAAGTCCTGCCGCAGCTCTTCCGGCGCGAACCGGCCCAGCCCGGCCGGCCCCAGCGGCTTGAGGCCCAGCCGTTCGAGCCGTTCGACCGCGGCCCGCTCGCCCTCCACGTCTCGCGGGATCACCAGCAGCCGGTTGTCCACCACATGATTGAGCTCGTCGCGGGGATCGTGCCAGTGCACCACCAGCCCGCGATAGTCGAAGGCGAGCCGCGCGAGCGGCACCATCACCTGTTCCTCGGTGCGGTTCCAGCCGCTGCCGCGCACCACCGTGATCTCGGGCGCATGCAGCTGCAGCACCGGCACCGGGCGCACCTCGGTGCGCTCACGACGGCGCAGGGACTCCGGCAGCGGCACCCGGTCGCTCACCTGCACCAGCTTCTGCCGCACCACCGTGGCGGCATCGGGTGGCACCGCCGGTGCCTTGAGGAACAACGCCGCCAGGTCCTGCGGCACGTCGGTGGCGATGCGACCGACCTCGCCGGCCTCGGCATCCAGGTACCAGGGCTCACCCAGCGGCACCACCAGGAGGCCACGGGTGGCCCTCTCCACTTCACACACCAGCCGCTGGCGTCCCTCCTCATCGAAGCGCCAGGCGAAACGGCCGCGGCGCTCGCCGCCGAGCCGCAGCGGCGGATGGGCCGGGCTGCGCCAGAAGCAGCGACCGGTCTCGACCATGCGCACCAGCGTCTCGGCGTCGGCGCGACCGCCAAGCCGGCGGGTGGATGTGGGCACGCCCCCCAGCAGCCGGCCGATCACCAGATCCTCGAAGGTGGCGAACGCCGGTGGCTGGTCGGCCACCAGATTGGCGATGGCGAAGGGGACCTCGCGCCCATAGACGCCCTCACCCAGCCGCCGCGCCCTCAGGACGGTGACTGCCACCGGCACCGCAAGGCCGATATCGCCCCACACCCGTTGGGCCGGCTCCAGCACATAGAGCAGACAGTCGCCACCGGTGGCCGCACGCGATTTCAGCGCCCGCGCCCGCTCCACCACCTGGTTGATCCAGCTCTCCAGGTGCTGATCGAGGGTGGTGGAGACCTCCTCCTCCCGCGGTGCCGCCGCCCGATCCAGCACGCCTAGCAGCATGGCGGCGGCATGTTCGCAGTCGGCGACGAAGCAGGTGCAGGTGGAGGACAGGCGGATGCGGCCGCCGCGGCCGTTGGCGATCTTGACCCGCGTGAGATAGGGGGTGCGGCGCTTGCCGCGCACACGACCGGTGATCGACCGCCCGTCGCGCTCGACATTGACCTCGACGAGCGCGCCCTGGGCCAGCAGATCCTCGGCCTTTTCCCATACGCTCGCCGGAAAGAGCTTCTCGAGATCGGATCGGTTGAAGGGCAGCATCGCAGGCGCGTTCGACTCGATTCCGTGGAGGGGCTCACTCACCTGGGGTCAGTACGACATGGCTGTGTCCATGATACCGTCTCGGTCGAATGCGCAGGCGGCGAACAATCGAACGGCGTGGACTCGCGGGGCGGACGGCCCGAACGATATCGCTATCGCATTCGGCGCGCTGGAGCAATATGGGAGGTCGCGCGTAGGACCGTGCGGACGGTTTCGATCCTTGTGTCCGACGCGGCCCCCGCGGGCGCGTGCATGCACGCGATCGGCCATATGAACGGGGCGGCGAAGGGTCGCGAGGGTGCGAAATGTCGCACCATCCACCACCCATACGCGAGTACCGAATCGCCTGGTGGCGGACGGCATAGCCGGGTGGCGACACCATGGCGTACGGCCGTGCGCAGGGCGGGCATGCCGCTTGTGCCCTTCGGGTCCGGAGCCCTAGACTGTGCGGGCACGCACGGGGTCGAGAAACCGAATGGGCCATTGGGGAGACGCCGACTGCAGTGCCCGTGTGCGCGCCAAGCGGATCATCGCCGCGGCCGCGCGGGATGCGGAACAGGGACGACCGTGGACGGTGGCGCGTCTGGAGGGTGCCATTCTCGAGGCGTTGGAGGCGGAGGAACGGCGCACGCGCGGCCGCCTCGGCCGGGCGGCCCTGCGCCTGCTGGATCGCATCGCGAGCCGTTTGGCCGATCCTGCGCTGGTGGCCGGGGTGGTGCTGGCGCGCGAGCGCCTGCGGACGAGACTACGATTGTCCTGAGGTGCGGGTGGGCAGAGGTGGAGGCGCATCGGCCAGCTCCGGAATGCCCACCACTTCGCGCACCCGGGTGACGCGAACACGGTCGCCCACGTCCAGTGCCGCCCGATAGGCCTCCTCGTCAATGCGCCCCACTTCCGCCCGCATCAGGAGGCTGCCGTCGCCCACATCCACCGGCACCCACAGCTGGCGGGTGGCGATCCGTCGTCCCTGGCGGTCGGACAGCATATCATAGCATTCGGCGAAGGCTACCTCACCGCGGGCCAGCCCCTCCTGTTCGAGCCGCGCCAGCGTCTCGGCCGAATGCGGCCCGAGCGGATGCTGGCGCGGCTCGTGCCGACCCATGAGATCCCGCGGCGCGCGATCGAGCAGGCGTGCCAGCGGCTCCGACAGGCCCAGCACCCTGAGCTCACCATCCATCAGCAGCTGGGCAACGGGCGATTGGGTGACGATCGCCTCCAGCAGCCGGCGACGGACGCCGGTGAGGGTCTCCATCAGCTCGCGCAGGCGGCGCCGGGTCCGGCTGTCGGGGACCTGGCGACCGGATTCCCAGCGGGACAGGGTCGGCTGACTCACGCCCAGGAGCTGGGCGGCCTCCTGCTGGGTCAAACGTTGCGCCCGGCGGAAGGCACGCACCAGCGCCGCCCAGCTCGTGATCTTGTCCACACGCACGGCTCCTCAGAACGTCTCGACCTATTCCCTCACGGCGCCTCCCGGGGGGATCATCTACCGGGACGCAAGCCCATGGGGCGAACTTCGGTCTTGTGATGGCTATATATACGCATACATGCGCGTAAATCCGCCCGCGTCGGGGCCTCGCAGTTCTATAGCCGTGGCCTTAACCTTTTACAAACCGGTGGGGCCGACACTGGGCCTATGCGAAGCCCGACGTTGCTGCCGAAGGGGCCTCCCCCATGAGTAATATTCCGGTACAACCCCCCATGCTTTCCACCGCGTCCTCCCTCGATCTGATGGATGCGTTGGGGGATGCTGCCTGCCTGAGCGACCGGCTGCCGCCTCCGCCCCCCGAACAGCGGACTCGCCTGGTCGAAGCGCTGCCCGGCGTGCTGGCCGAGTTCTACGGGCGGCTTGCGGCGGTGCCCGAATATGCAACGCTGCTCGGCGGTCCCGAGCGCATCGCACGGCTGCAGCGCCAGCAGGAGCGCTACTGGCGGCTGCTCATCGAACAGCCGCTGGACAGCGCCCGCGGCACGGTGGTGCGGCATGTGGCCGAGGTCCACTGGCGCCTGGCCATCCAGCCCAACGCCATGATCCTCGCCTATGAGTTTATCACACGCCGGCTGGTGGAGCGGGCGGCGCTGGCGCCCGAGGAGCGCTATGGGGTGCTTGCCTGGCTCTCACAGATCACCTGCATCGATCTCGCCCTGGCCCAGCAGCACCTGTGGCAGCTGCAGCTGGATGAGGCGCAGGCGGTGGAGGCCGAGCTGGAGCGGGCCGCCGCCACCGACCCCCTTACGGGGCTCGCCAACCGGCGGCTGTTCGCCGAGCGGCTGGAACGGGCGCTCCGGGTCCATGCCCGTGATCGCCGGCCGGTGGGGCTGCTGCGGCTCGATGTCGACCACTTCAAGGTGCTCAATGATGTCTTCGGCCACGAGGCGGGCGATCGGGTGCTGGTAGAGATCGCCCGCCGGCTGGCCGCTTCGGTGCGGGAGGTGGACACGCCCGCGCGCATCGGCGGCGACGAGTTCGCGGTGCTGGTCCACGAGCCGGCCGGAGCCAAGGCGCTGGAGCGCCTCGCTGCGCGTCTTTTGGAGGTGCTGGCACGGCCCGTGTGGCTGGGGCGCCGCAGCCTGCGGGCCACCGTCAGCATCGGCTGGGCGCTGGCACCGGACCATGCCAGCGATGCCGAGGGCCTGCTACGGGCAGCCGATGCCGCGCTCTATCGGGCCAAACGCGATGGCCGCCAGCGCGCCACTGGCGCTCGGGTGGCGCGGCCCCACCCGCTCGGCCGCGACTGGCTCGATGAGTTCGCCAACTCCCTCAAGGATGGGCGGGTGCGCTTCGTCTACCAGCCGCAGGTGGCGCTCGAGGATGGCCGGCTGCGCGGCTTTGAGGCGCTGGTGCGCTGGCACCATGGCGAGGAGCCGCTGACGCCGGACCGTTTCCTCGGGGTGGTGATGCGCTCGGCCGTGGCCTCCGAGTTCACCGACTGGTCACTGGACCAGGCGGCCGCCTTCGCCGCCCGGCTGCGGCGCGAACACGGCTTTAATGGCGTGGTGGCGGTCAATCTCTGCCGGCGCCAGCTGCGGCTTGTGGACCTGCCGGCAAGAGTGGAGGCGGCGCTGGTGCGCCATGCCGTGCCGGCCGGGATGCTGGAGGTGGAGATCACCGAGGACGTGCTGATGGCCGAGGACGATGGTGCCTTCGACCAGGTCCTGGGCGCCCTGCGCGAGATCGGCGTGCGCCTGGCCCTGGACGATTTCGGCACCGGTCTCTCATCCCTCGCCGCCCTTGAGAGTTGCCCGATCCAGACCCTCAAGATCGACGCCGGCTTCGTCCGGCGCCTGGGCCGGACGGCCCAGGCCTCGGCGATCGTGCGGGCGGTGTGCCGGCTGGCCCGCGCCATCGAGGCGGAGACGGTGGCGGAGGGCGTCGAGCATCCGGCCCAGGCGCAGGAACTGCGGCGCTATCGTTGCGGTTTCGCCCAGGGCTGGTTGTATGCCCGCCCACTCGCGGAAACGTGCGCCAGCGCCTGGTGCGGGCGGCACCTGAGCGCAGCCGCACGCCCCGCGGTCGGCCCATCCGCTGCCGCCGCGGCCATGGCGGTCAACGGCTGATCCGGGACTTCGCGGCCTCCATCAGCGCCGCTATGGTCCCCGCGGAGCCGATCGGAACGGAGCGGGACGGTGGCGCGACTGGCCGGACCCCAGGTGCTGCCGCGGCAGGGGCGGCCGCGGCGGCTCGTGGTGATGCTCCATGGGGTGGGGGCGGACGGGCAGGACCTGATCGGCCTCGCACCCCAGCTGCAGCGCTTTCTGCCCGACTGCGCCTTCTACGCCCCCGATGCGCCCTTTCCCTTCGACATGGCCCCCTTCGGCCGCCAGTGGTTCCCTCTGGGGGATTTCTCGCCGGCAACCCTGCTGGCGGGGGTGGAGCGCGCCCGCCCCTATGTGGACGAATTTCTCGACGAACTGCTGGGGCGCTGGGGGCTGGCGCCGGCCAATCTGGGCCTTCTGGGCTTCTCCCAGGGCACCATGGTGGCCCTGCATGTGGCGCCGCGCCGGCCCGAGGCGCTGGGAGCGGTGGTGGGCTTCTCGGGCGCGCTGGTGGCCCCCGAACGGCTGCCGGCCGAGCTCAAGAGTCGCCCGCCGGTGCTGCTGGTCCACGGCGATGCCGATGAGGTGGTGCCGGCGGAGATGACCATGGCGGCGGTGTGGGCGCTGCAGCAGGCGGGGATCCCGGTGGAGTGGCTGCTGCGCCCCGGCCTCGGCCATGGCATCGACCCTGAGGGCCTGATGGCGGCGGGGCGGTTTCTCAAGGCCCATCTGAAGCCGGCACCGGCCGAGTGAGGTGAGGGCCGGGCACCCACCTCAGAAAAGTCGGTGGGCGAGGCCGCGGTGGCCGGACCGCTTGCGGCCGCCGGTGGCGGCTGTCACCAGAGCAGCAGGGGCAGGGCCGGCCTGCGATTTTAGGAGGCAGCGATGGCGGCGGCCGCGGCGGCCTCGCGGCGTTCCTCCGAGGGGCGCAGGCCGAAGCGGGCGCGATAGCAGCGGGCGAAATGGGAGACCGTCTCAAAACCGCAGGCGAAGGCCACCTCGGTGATGGAGAGGGTGCTGCCGCGCAGAAGCCGGCGGGCGCGTTCGAGCCTGAGGTCGAGGTAGAAGCGCGCCGGCGAGCGGCCCACATGTTTCTTGAACAGCCGCTCCAGCTGGCGTGCCGAGAGGCCGGTGCGGCGGGCCACCGCGGCGGTGGAGAGGGGGCGTTCGAGGTTGCGCTCCATGATCTCCACCGCCTTCACCAGCGCCGGATGGTGGATGCGGTGGCGGAAGGCGGGGGCAAGGCGCTGCGGCTCATCGGCCTCGCGCCCGCGCCCATAGACGAACTCATCCGTCACCCGGGCGGCAAGCTCGCCGCCATGGCGCCGGCGCAGGAGCTCCAGCATGAGATCGATGGGCGCGGTGCCGCCGGCGCAGGTGAGCCGGTCGCGATCGATCACATAGAGGCCGCGCACCACCTCGATGTGCGGGAAGGCGCGCTCGAACGCCTCGATATATTCCCAGTGGACCGTGCAGCGATAGCCCTCCAGCAGGCCGGCACGAGCGAGGATGAAACTGCCGGTGGAGACCGCGCCGATGCGGGCGCCGCGCCGGGCCAGCAGCCGCAACGCCGCCTCCAGATGGCGGTCACGGTAGCGCTCGCCGCCGATGCCGGCGCACACCATCACCAGGTCCGGCACCGGATCGACGGTGGGATCCAGGGGCTCGGTGAGCACCTGCACCTCATTGGAGGCGCGCAGCGGCCCGCCCGCCATCGACCAGCTGGTCCAGGCATAGAGCTCGGCCTCGGCGATGCGGTTGGCGGCGCGCAGCGGCTCCAGGGTGGAGGCGTAGGCCATCAGCGAAAAGCCGGGGACCAGCACGATCGCGACGCGCTCCGGGGGTTCGCTCGGAGGCTCCAGCCAGACTGTCACCGTCGTGCTCCCCGGCATCTGGGCTTGACCCGGCTATGCCGGAAGTCCACCGCTGCGACAAGTCCGCCCGCGCCGTCGAACGATCTTGCCGCGACAAGGGGAGGTGATGGTGTCACAGTCCCAGATCACGCTGGAACTCGGCGACGACTGGCCCGAGATCCGCGAGCAGCTTGGCCGGTTGTGCGCGCGCTTCGATGCCGCCTACTGGCGCCGGCTGGATGCCGAGCGCGCCTATCCCGAGGCCTTCGTGGCCGCGCTCGCAGCCGACGGCTGGCTTGGCATGCTGATCCCCGAAACCTATGGCGGCGCCGGCCTGCCGCTCAGGGCCGCGGCGGTGGCGCTGGAGACCATCCACGCGAGCGGCGGCAATGCCGCCGCCTGCCATGCCCAGATGTACAT
>WFXL01000132.1 GCA_015490605.1 Rhodospirillales bacterium | reverse complement strand
GCCACGAGCCCGCCCACCGTAAGCCGGCCTGCGGCGACTTCATACACCCCCAGCACCACCACGCCCACATAGACCATATTGGAGGCGAGCGAGGTGAGATTGAGCGCCACCGCCGACCACAGCCGCGCGCGATTGCCCGACTCCGCCACCGCCGCCACCAGCCGCTCATAGAGCCGCTGGATGCGGCCCTCGGCGGTGAGGGCCTTGAGGGTCTCGAGCCCGGCCACCGCCTCCACCACCACCGCCTGCTTCTGGGCGGACTCGCGGAAGGTCTGGCGGATGGCCCGCTCCAGCGGCCACTGCACCAGCAGCCCCACGCCCAGCACCAGCGGCACCGCCAAAGCGGGCACCAGCGCCACCACCCCGCCGATGAGCCATACCACCAACACGAACAGCAGCACGAAGGGCAGATCCACCACGCTGACGATGGTGGCGGAGGAGAAGAAGTCGCGGATGCTCTCGAATTCGCGCAGATGGTTGGCGAAGGCGCCGGTCGCCCGCGGACGGTAAGCGAGGCGCATGCCCAGCACATGGTCGAAGATGCGCGCGGCCAGGCGGATGTCGATCTTGCGGCCGACGGTGTCGATCACCCAGGCGCGGAGGATCCGCAGCAGGAAGTCGAAGCCGAAGACGGTGAGGGCGCCGATGGTGAGCACCCACAGCGTCTCCATGGCCTGGTTGGGGATCACCCGGTCATAGACCACCCGCACGAACAGCGGGCTCACCAGCATGAAGAGATTCACCAGCACTGCCGCCAGCGCCACCTCGGCGTAAGTGCGCCACTCGCCGAGGAAGGCCGACCAGAACCAGTGGCCGCTGCGCTCGCGGGCGACCTCGCCCTCGTGCGCCAGCGCCTCGAAGCGCGGGCGCGCCACCAGCACCCAGCCGCTGTGCAAACGGGCGAGTTCCTCGGCGGAGATCAGTTCGGCGCCGCTGGCGAGGTCCCGCGGCGAGATCACGAAGCCTTCCGGCCGGCGGCGGTAGAGCACCCGCGCGCCGCCGTCGCGCGTCAGCAGGATGCAGGGGGCGATCTCATCATCAAGCTGGGCCACCGTCCGCCGCAGCAGCCGCGCCGCGAGACCGGCGCGTTCGGCCGCCCGCAGGGCCAGCCGTGGCGTCAGGCGGCCGTGCTCGAGCGGCAGGCCGGCGATGAGCCGCCGCGGTGAGACCGGCCGGTCGAGCAGCCGCGCGAGCTCCACCAGCGCCTCGCGCAGCGGATCCTCCACCAGATCGCCCGCAGCCGCCGCCGGGCCGGGGCCTTCGGCCACGGCCCTCACCCCGGAGTGCGGATCGCTGCGGGAAGTAGCGGACCCGCGCGCCGGCGCCACATCGCCGGCGGCAGCATGTGCGGCCGCATCGGCGGCGTCATCACGCACGGAGGGCTCGGCGTCCTGACGTTCCACAGAAGCTCCCCATCCGGCCCGGCTGCAGCCTCGCACGCAAAACTGAACATTTCCTTACACGCAACCGCTTCAACCGGCCACCGGCGGCCGCAGCAAATAGATCACACCCGGGGCCTGCCACCGGGGGGCACGGGATCGCGCGTTGACGCGCTTTGCTGCCGGCGGATATGGGAATGCCGGAAGTCCGAGGGTCGAGCGCGGCCCGGGCCGCGCACGCAACGAGGCGGATGGGATCATGCGCGAGAGAGAGGCTCTGCGACATCGTCGCCTGCGGCGGCTGCTGCTGTCGTCGGCCTGCCTGATTGCCCTGGCGACGCCGGCCCTGGCGGGCACGCTGGTGGATACGGTCCGCACGGCCATTGCCAACAATCCGGACGTGGCGCTGGTGCAGGCCAACCGGCGGGCGGTGGACCAGGAGCTGCGCCAGGCGCGCGCACGGCTGCTGCCGCAGCTGGATGTGGAGCTGCGCTATGGGCCGGAGTGGACCCAGAATGACACCACCCGCTCCATCGATGGTGACGACAGCCGCCTGCTGGCCCGGCGCGAGGCCTCGCTCACGCTGCGACAGCTGCTGTTCGACGGCTTCGAGACCCAGGCGGAGATCGCCCGCCAACGGGCGCGGGTGGACAGTGCCGCCCGGCGGGTGCAGCAGAATGCCGAATTCGTCGCCCTCGACGCCATCCAGGCCCACCTCGAGGTGCTGCGCCGCCAGGGCATCGTCGATCTGGCCGAGCGCAATGTCCGCCGCCATCAGGAGATCGTCGCCAAGGTGCGCCGGCTCGAGCGCGAGGGGCGGGTGAGCATCGCCGATCTGCGCCAGGCGGAGGCACGGCTCGCCCAGGCGCGCGAGGATCTGGTCCGGGCCCGCGGTGATCTCGCCGACGCACGCGCCGCCTTCCAGCGGGTGGTGGGCACCGCACCCGAAAATCTGATTCTCGACCCGGCACCGGCCGACGCACTGCCGCAGAGCCGCGAGGAGGCCGCCGCGCGGGCATCGGTGGCCAATCCCCAGGTGCTGGTGGCGCTGGCCGATGTGGATGCGGCCGAGGCTGAGCTCAGGCGGGTGCGCGCCGCCTTCTACCCCGACCTCGACCTGCAGGTACGGGCCGACTATGGCGAGGGGGTCGGCGGCAACCCCCACACCGCCGGCCAGGCCTCGGCGCTTCTGGTGCTGCGCTACAATCTCTATCGCGGCGGCGCCGACGTGGCAGCCGAGCGCGAGGCGTTCCACCGCATCAATGAGGCGCGGGCGCGGCTGGTGAAGGCGCGGCGGGCGGCTGAAGAGGATGCGCGCACCTCCTGGAACGCCTGGGAGACCGCCCGCCAGCGGGTCGAGGCCCTCCGGGCCAAGGCCGAGGCCCAGCGGCGCACGCGCGATGCCTATGCCCAGCAGTTCGAGCTCGGTCAGCGCAATCTCCTGGACCTGCTCGATGCCGAGAACGAACTGTTTCTGGCACGGGTGAGCCTGCGCACCGCCGAATTCACCGAGCGTTTCGCCGTCTACCGGCTGCTGGCGGCCACCGGCGAGCTGCTGGCGGCCCTCGATGTGGCGCCACCGCGTGAGCAGGTGAACGTACGCCGCACCCCCGAGAGCGATGCCACGCCTGAACGGGTGGAGGAGAAGTCCACCTATCTCGACGACCCCAAGATGGAGGCACGGCCCCTGCGGGGCGAGGAGGCGGGCGAGCCCGCGCGCGAGGATTATGACGTGACCCCCTACACCGGCAAGCCGCCGGCCGAACCCATCCGGAAGATGGAGCCGCCGGCCCCCGAACCGGCCGCGGCACCCGCCACCAAGGCGTCGGCCAAGCCTGCGCGGCCCTACCTGTTCCAGTACCTCCTGGGCAAGCAGGCGCGGGTGGAACCGCCGGCCCAGCCGACGGCGCCCGCCCCGCAGACGGCTCAGGCCGAAGTGCTTGCGCCCGCCAAGGTCGAGCCGGCGGCGGGCGAGCCTGCAAGCATGGCGACGGCGCAAGCGTCGGTTTCAGCCGGCACCCCGGCTCAAAACGAGCCCGCGCGCCCCGCGACGGCCACCGCCGACCAGCCGCCCACACTGGCGGCGATGCTGTCGCGCTGGTTCGGCCGCGGCGGCGACTGAAAGCCGATCATCGCTATATCGGAGTATGTCGGGGGTGGTGGGCGTCGCCCGTCACCCCCGTGCCCTTTAAGGGGTCATTAACGTTCGGCTGCTAGACCGGGCCCCGCACGACGGGACGGAACCGTGGGAGAGCGACATGTCGGCCGTGCGCGAATGGCAGGCCCGGGGTGCCGAACGGGTGGAACAGGAGGCGGCGTCGACGCGGGCGGTGGTGGCGGCGCTGCTGGAGGGGCTCGACCCGCTGCTGGTGGAGATGCGGGACTCGGGCGCGGTGGTGATCGAGCTCGAGGACGTGGTGCCGGATGAGGCGGGAGAGGCGGTGCTGCTGCACGGCGGCGATGCCCGCCGGCTGGTGGTGCTGGCAAGCCGCGCGGTGGAGGAGAGCGGGCGCGCCGTCCCCCACATCACCGCCGCGGGCGAGAATGTCTCGGGCATGCGCTATGTGCGCTTTGCCGGCGGTCCGGTGCTCTACTATCCCGCCCCGCTGGAGCTGGAGATCGTGCGGCTGCAGTAGGAACGAGGGCATAGGATGGGCCCGGCCGCGGCCGCCCGGACCATGAACTGTCCCAGGGCCGCCACCTTCGGGAGTGGCCACTGGAGCTACCAAGTGAGTCGAGAGATGGACGGCGCGCCCGGGGTAACAGCCCTCATGGCCCGGAAAGCCGGGGCAGATGGGGCCCATGGGAACATTGTCGGCAGAGGTCGACGGCCATCCGTTCGAGCGCGAGGTATCGACGCGTTTCCTGCCGCGGCTCGGTTTGGGGCGGCGCACGCACGGGTCGCAGCAGTCCCCACCGGCACAGCGCGATGGGCAAGCGCGATCAGGTCGGCGCGCCGGCAACCGTTCGGGCCCCGGCCGGGACGGCTCGCCCCCGTGGCCGGGGCGGGCGCCGCCGGATGGGTCGCATACGGTCCCGCCAAGCCGGCGAGGGCCAAGGGCCGCCTCGAGCACGGGCCAGCCCTTGTGGTTCATGGGGTGGTGCCCGCGGGCGCTCGCCCCATTCGCCGCCGGGTCCATACGGTGCGTGGGTATCAAGGCCTTTGGTGGGGCGGCGGAGAAGAGCTCTTCGGGGCCTTGCGGGTGCGCCCCAGTTCCGGTGTGGCTGCGGCCGCGTCGCGGGCCTCTGGAAAGGCGAGGGGGTTCGTGATTATGTCGCCGGTGTCATGCACACCGCAGACGGGCGGGATCGTAGCCGGACAGGGGGTCTTCCGTGACGCAGTCGCCTTGGTGGAGGGTCGGCGGCCGCCGGCCGCGCCCGGTGGTCCTGTGCGTGATGGACGGCTGGGGCTATCGTGAGGATTCGCGCGACAATGCCGTGGCCCTGGCCCACACGCCGGTGTTCGATCGCTGCTGGAGCCGGCTTCCCCGCTGTCTCCTGCGCACCGACGGACCGGCGGTGGGCCTGCCGGAGGGTCAGATGGGCAATTCCGAGGTGGGCCACATGAATCTCGGTGCCGGGCGGGTGGTGCTGCAGGACCTGCCGCGCATCGACCGGCTGATCGAGAGCGGCGAGCTCGAGCGCTCCGGCCGCATCGACCGGCTGGTGGCGCGGGTGCGGGCCGCGAGCGGACGGGTCCATCTCATGGGGCTGGTCTCGCCCGGCGGGGTCCACGCCCATCAGCGCCACATGGCCTGGCTCGCGCGGGTGCTGGCCCGGCGAGGGCTCGAGGTGGCGATCCATGCCTTCACCGACGGCCGCGACACCCCGCCCCGCGCCGCCATCGACTATCTGGCGGAACTCGAGGAGGCGCTTTCGGATCTGCCGGCGGTGCGCATCGTCACCGTGATCGGCCGCTACTATGCCATGGACCGCGACCGCCGCTGGGAGCGCACCCAGCTGGCCTATGAGGCCATGGTGCTGGCGCGGGGCGAGCGGGCGGGCTCGCCGCGCGAGGCGGTGGAGCGCGCCTATGCCGCCGGCCTCGGTGACGAGTTCGTGCGGCCGACGGTGATCGGCGACTATGCCGGCATGGCCGACGGCGACGGGCTGGTGTGCACCAATTTCCGCGCGGACCGGGTACGCCAGATCCTGACGGCCCTGGTGGATCCCGACTTCGAGGGCTTCACCCGCACGCGGGTGGTGCGCTTCTCCCATGCCGTCGGCATGATGAGCTACTCCAAGGAGCTCGACCGCTTTCTCGAGGTGCTGGTGCCGCCCGAGCGGCTCGAGCGGGTGTTCGGCGAGGTGGTGGCAGCCGCGGGCCTGAGCCAGTTCCGCATCGCCGAGACCGAGAAGTATCCCCACGTCACCTATTTCTTCAACGGCGGCCGCGAGCAGCCCTTTCCCGGCGAGGAGCGGGTGCTGGTGCCCTCGCCCAAGGTGGCCACCTACGATCTCCAGCCGGAGATGTCGGCCGAGCCGGTCACCGATCGGCTGGTGGCGGCGATCGATTCTGACCGCTTCGATTTCGTGCTGGTCAACTACGCCAACCCCGACATGGTGGGACACACCGGCTCGCTGGAGGCGGCGATCCGGGCGGTGGAGACGGTGGATCGCTGCCTGGGACGACTGCTGGCGGCGGTGGAACGGCGCGGCGGGGTGGCGCTGGTGACGGCCGATCATGGCAATGCCGAACTTATGCGCGATCCCGACACGGGCCAGCCGCACACCGCCCACACCCGCAATCCCGTTCCCTGTTTCCTGTTGGGACTCGACCGGGCGGTGCGGCTGCGGGATGGCATCCTCGCCGATGTCGCGCCCACCCTGCTGCCCTTCCTGGAACTCGAACAGCCGCGCGAGATGACCGGTGCGCCGCTGGTGGTGGAGGATGGCTGAGTCGCGCCACAGCCACGGATGGTCTGCGGTGGCCGTCCTCGGGCTGTTGATCCTGGGGGCGGTTTCGGTTCTGGGGTCGCGCCTGGCGGTTGCCGCCGCGGCCCCAGCGGCCGAAGGGGCGCCATCGCCGCTCGACCAGGCGCTCGGGCGCCTCGTCCGCCAGCAGCTGAGCTTGCTGCGCGAGCGTGCCCGCAGCGAGGCGGTGCGCCGGCATCTGAAGGCACGTGCGCGGGAGCTTACGGCGGCGCTCGAGGTCGACGCCCGCAGGCGCGTGCGCCTGCAGCGGGCGCGGGCACGGCTCCTGCGGCGCCTGCAAAAGCTCGAGGCCCGGCTGCCGCTCCTGGCCACAAAGGAAACGCGGGTGGTGGGCCGGGCCGAACGGCTGCTGCCGGCGCTCCTGGATCATCTGCGCCGGGCGCCACCGGACTCACCCCAGCGCCGGCGCGCGCAGCTGCTATGGCGCCTGTTGCAGCAGACCGCCGCCGAGGCCCGCGCTCGCAGAGAGGCCATCCAACAGGCCCGCGACCGCTACCAGACAGCGTTGCTGCGACTGGACCAGCGACTCGCGCAGATCAAGTTCAGGCTCCATACGCGGGCGCAGGCAGCAGCCGCCGTCCACCAGCGTCTCGCGTGGCTGCAGGCGGCACAGGCAGCACGCGCGTTGCGCCTGCAGCGGCTTCGGGCACGACACGCGCAACTCGTGGCCCTGCGCGCACAGAGCCGACAGCTAATGGCCGCGACTCTGATCCGCGATCCGGCAGCGCCGGCAAGCCTGCTGCCGGCGACAATTCCGGCAGCCCGGCTCCCGACCGCGCCGCCGGTGTTGGTGGCGCGCGCGGCCACACATCCGCTGCAGCGGCTGCCGCCACGCACCCTGCCGCCACCGGCGCGGCTGAGGATGGCGCAGGGTCCGGGGCTCGGGCTGATGCCGGCCGAGGGCGTGTTGCTCGCGCGTTTCGGCGAGGTCCGGGGTGGGGTGCGCGCCCGTGGCCTCACCTTGGCCGTCCGCCGACCCCAGACCCTGCGGGCACCGCGTAGCGGGCGGGTGGCCTTCGCCGGGCCTTTCGGCGACTGGGGAGCTGTGTTGATTCTCGACCACGGTGACGGATATCATACGCTGATCGCCGGCGCCGGCCGGCTCGACGTCGCCCGCGGGGACCGGGTGGCCGCCGGAGCTGCGGTCGGGGCGGCGTGGCCGCAGCGAGGCCGAGCGGGGCATCTCTACGTCGAACTCCGGTTCCGGGGACGCCCCATCGATCCGCTGGCGGGTGTCGCCGCCACCTCGACGAACGACTACAGCGGCTGAGGGGGAGCCTTGCGCGCGCGCACTTTCGTCCGTCTGGTCCTGGGGGCGGCCCTGCTGTTGGTCTGGGCGCCCACAGCCACCACCGCCCCCGCCGGTGCCGACACCGTGCGGGCACTCAAGCTGTTCGGCGACGTCTTCGAGCGGGTCAAACAGGACTACGTCGAGGACATCGACGACGAGAAGCTGGTGGAATATGCCATCCAGGGGATGCTGTCGTCGCTCGATCCCCATTCCGGCTATCTCAACGCCGAACGCTACCGCGAGATGCAGATCCAGACCCGGGGCGAGTTCGGCGGCCTCGGCATCGAGGTCACCATGGAAAATGGCCTGGTGAAGGTGGTGGCCCCCATCGACGACACGCCCGCTGCCCGCGCCGGAATCCGCGCCGGTGATCTCATCAGCCACATCGACGGCGAGCCGGTCATGGGCCTCACCCTCAATGAGGCGGTGCAGAAGATGCGCGGCCCGGTCGGGACCAAGATCAAGCTGCGGATCCTGCGCAAGGGGGTGGAGAAGCCCATCGATGTGGAGATCACCCGGGCGGTGATCCGCATCAGTCCGGTGCGCGCCCGGCTCGAGGGTGATGTGGCCTATGTCCGCATCACCACCTTCAATGAGCGCGCCGCCAGCGAGCTCGAGCAGGCGGTGGCGCGGCTGCGCCGGGAGAGCGGTGATGAGCTCGTGGGACTGGTGCTGGATCTGCGCAACAACCCCGGTGGGCTTCTGGAACAGGCCATCGCCGTGGCCGACGCCTTCCTCGAGGGTGGCGAGATCGTCTCCACCCGCGGACGGCGGCCCGACAGCATGCAGCGGTTCAATGCCCGGCCCGGGGACATCACCGACGGCCTGCCCATGGTGGTGCTGATCAACGGCGGCTCCGCCTCGGCCTCGGAGATCGTGGCCGGCGCGCTGCAGGACCATGGCCGCGCGGTGGTCATGGGCACCCGGTCCTTCGGCAAGGGTTCGGTGCAGACCATCATCCCCATCCCCGGCCATGGTGCCCTGCGGCTGACCACCGCCCGTTACTACACGCCCTCGGGCCGCTCCATTCAGGCCCTGGGCATCGAGCCCGACATCGTGGTCCATCAGGCCGAGGTGAAGCCGCTGCTGGAGCAGGAGACCGGACGGCGCGAGGCGGATCTGCGCAACCGGCTCGACAACGACACCGCGGTGGATCCCGACACCGGTAAGCCGCGTGAAGAGGAGGAGCCGCTGGACGTGCGCGACTATCAGCTCGCCCGGGCCGTCGATCTGCTGCGCGGCCTGGCGCTGCTGCAGGCGCGCGAGGGCGGCTGAGGCCGGCAAGGCGGAGGATCGCTGGTGGCCCGGAAGGCGGGGTACGGCTGGCGTGACCCACGCCTTCCCTTCCTCCTCCTCGGGATGGTGGTGGCCCTGGCCGCGATAGCGGGGGCAGCAGCCTGGTGGTGGCGGCCACCGGCTCCACTCACCTATCGCGGGCTGCCGCAACAGGCGGGCCCGCTGCCGCCCTTGCCCCTGGCCGATCTTCCGGGTGAGACGGCAGCCGCCGGCCCGCCGTCACTGGCACCGCAAGGGCGGGTCGACCCGCTGGCGCCACCCGCCGACCCACTTGCCGCGCTGGCCGCACCCGGCCCCTACGGGCTGCTGCCGCGGATCGCGCCTGATGGCCGGCGGCCCTTCGATGCCTATCGGCGCAAGCCGGCGGAAACTGGCAGAGGGCCCCGGATTGCGCTGGTGGTGCGCGGACTCGGGCTCGCCCGCAGGCCCACGGTAGCGGCCATGGGGCTTGTCCCCGATGTGGCCCTCGCCTTTTCGCCCTATGCGCCGGCGGTTGCCGCCTGGCTGCGGGAGGCCCGCCGGCTGGGCCATGAAGTGCTGCTGGAACTCCCCCTCGCCAACGGCCGTTCCGGGGTCGACCCCGGCCCGCTCGCGCTGGTGCCGGGCGATGAGCTGGCGCTCCAGCGCCTGCTCGCCCGCGGGCCCGGCATCTTCGCCCTGCTGCTGGACCCGCCGGAAGTCGCACGGCCCGGGCTGGAACAGCCGGTGGCGGCGCTCAGCCGGGCCGGTCTCGGCCTCATCGCCAGCCGACCTGCACCAGCCCTCGCCCCGCTCGCCCGACGCCACCGGGTGCCCTATGGGGCCGCCGCGGTGGTGCTGGATGCCGAAGCCGATCCCATGGCAGTGGATTTCGCCTTGGGGCGGCTCGAAGCGGTGGCCGAGCGCGAGGGCGGCGCCATCGGCATCACCGGCCCCTTGCCGCTGGTGTTCGAACGGCTGGCCCAGTGGCTTCCGGGCCTTGCTCCGAGGGGCTTCCTTCTCGTACCACCCTCCCAGATCCTCGCCGAGGGGACGGATTCGCGCCCATGAGCTGCCGCATCTGCGAGACGCCACCCGAGGACTATCGCCCCTGCGTCGGGCTGATGGTGCTCGATGCCCGCGGCCGCATTCTGGTGGGCCAGCGGGTGGATGTGCCCTTTCCCGCCTGGCAGATGCCCCAGGGCGGGATCGACCCGGGCGAGAGCCCGCTCGAGGCGGCGCTGCGCGAGCTCCAGGAGGAGGTGGGGATCCCGCCGGCGAAGGTGGAACTCTTGGCCGAGAGCCGGGTGTGGCGCTGCTATGACCTGCCGGCGGAGCTGCGTCAGCGGGTGTGGGGCGGGCGCTATCGCGGCCAGGCCCAGCGCTGGTTCGCCTTCCGCTTCACCGGCGACGCGCGGGACATCCGACTCGACGGCCACCACCCCGAATTCCGTGCGGTCAAATGGGCACGGCCCGAGGAGCTGCTGCGCACCGTGGTGGCCTTCAAGCGTGACGTTTATGCTAGCGTGCTGGAGGAATTCCGCTGGCTGTGGGAGCCGGCCGCCAGCCCCGGCTTCCCCGCCGAAGGATCGTCGCACTAGTCACCCTTTAACCGATCGGTAGGAAATCTCCGCCAGAGTGCCCTCCGGATCCAGCGGAGGAGACCCGCATGGCCGAGGATGTGGCCGGTATCCGCCTCGGGGGGCGCGAACGTCGCCTGGCACCACACGAAATCGTGGTGAGCAAGACCGATCCCAAAGGAATCATCCTCTACGCCAACGACGTCTTCTGTCGGATCTCGCTGTTCCGCGAAGACGAGCTCGTCGGCAGTCCCCACAACATCGTCCGGCATCCCTTCATGCCGGCGGTGGTCTTCCGCCTCATGTGGCAGCGGCTCAAGGCCCGCGAAGAGGTGTTCGCCTATGTGGTCAATCGCTGCAGGAATGGGGACCACTATTGGGTGCTGGCGCATGTGACCCCGACCATCGGCCATGACGGTCGCATCATCGGCTACCACTCGAGTCGACGGGCCCCGCCCGGCGGCATTCCGTCAGACGTGTTGGCGCTCTACCGGAAGCTGGGGGCCATCGAGCAGCGTGAAACCAGCCGCCGACGCGGCATGGAGGCGGCCTGGCCGCACCTCATGGAGGCGCTGGCGCCATGGCAGGGTGATGTGTCCGCCTGGACCCTGGCGCTGGTGGCGCGGATGGCGCACCACACCACCGTGCCCTCCCGTGTGCCACAGTCGGAGGCCCGGCCCCATGCGCTCGCCTAGGTGGAAGTCCATCCGGCGCGTCCGCCTGCGCCTGCCCACGGTGGAGATCGTCGCCGTGGCAGCCGTCGCCACCGCCGCAGCGAGCCTTGTGCCGTGGATCTGGCCGGACCCCGCCGCCCACGCGCTGGTGAGCGCGCTTGCCGGCGTGACCTTCTTGGCCGCTCTCCTGCTGTGGCGGAGCATGATCCGTCTCGGGCGCGAGGTGCGGGAGATGCGGGCGGGGGACATTGAGCGACGCATTACCGGCTTCGGTCACGGCGGTCGCCTCGGTCGGCTAGCCGCCGACATCAATGGCGTCGCCGATCTGTTCGAGGCCGTGCTGCGGGATATCTGCCTCAGCCTCGATGCGGTGGTGCGCGGGCGTTCCTGGCGCCGCGTGGTGGTCTGGGGGCTCGATGGGATGTTGCGGGCTTGGGGCGCGTGGGCCAATCATCTGCTGCAGCAGGCGGATGAACGCCGCCGGCAGTTTATCGGTGTAGGGGATGTGTTCGAGCGCGAAGTGGCGGGCCATGTGGCCGAGGTCCGGGACATCGCTCAGCGGCTGCGGTTGGCGGCGCAGCAGGTGGGGACCGCCAGCGCGGAGGTGGCCCGCGACATGGAAGCCACCGCAGCGGCCGTAACCGAACTTGCCGCCTCGGTCGAGGAGATCGCCCGCAATTCGGCCCAGGAGGCCGAGGCGGTGGCCGCCTGTACCGCCGACAGCGAACGCGCAAGCGCCACCGCGCACAGCTGCCGCGAGACCACCACCCGCATCGCCGACATCGTTGAGACCATCCGCGGCTTCGCCGAGGAGACCCATCTTTTGGCCCTCAACGCCACCATCGAAGCCGCTCGTGCCGGCGAATCGGGCAAGGGCTTCGCGGTGGTGGCGCGGGAGATCAAGGCCTTGGCGGAGCGCAGCCGCGAGGCGAGTGAGGAGATCGCCGACCATCTCGAAGGTGTGCGCCGGGCGGTGGCGGAAGTGGATACCATCGTCGCCACCCTTACCGACCGCATGCGCCAGGTGGAGGACAGTGCCGGTGCCACCCGGACGGCGGTGGAGCAGCAGCATGCCACCGTTCGGGAGCTGGATGAAATCGCCCAGCGGGTGGCGGCGGCGGTGCGGGCCGTGGCCCGGCGTTTCGGTCAGGATGCGGAAGGCGAGACCGGTGTGGCACGGCTGGCCGAGGACGTCACCCGGCGGATCGTTGAGCTGGAGCGGGCCTGTCACGGCTTCCTCGAGGCCGCCCGGTGCGAGCGGGGTGCAGGCGAGACCCGGGAACCACGCCCGCAACCGCCCGCACAGGCGGCTGTCGGAGGATGAAGTCGGCTGATGCCGGAGGTTCGTCCTGGAGGATCCATCGGTTGCTGGGGCCTCCGGGGTCAGAAAGGGGCGCCAGCCGGCGACGGCAAGTGATGGCGTGCCGCGGGCGGGATCCGCGAGCGACTTGCAAATCCCGCTCGCGGCGGAATCGCCGGATTGCGGGGTAGCCCTTCCCGCAGTGAACACCTGAGTGACGCCACCGTCGTCGTGGGGCATCGGCTTGGTGGTCGCCGCGTTCATCGGCATCGTGCCGTCCGTCCCGGCGGTTATCCGACGGGAATTGCGAGGCCCTCAGAGCGCGCCGGCGGGTCCCATCTGCGCCTCGCGGGGGTCTACCGGCTGCGCCGACCGCCTGTCCGGGACCATGTTTTTGCCGGTTCAATGCCACGATGACGGTGCGGGGGGCCATGCAGATGTGTTGGCCCCCTGCCCGCAGGACGGAGCGCTGCCGCGGCGGGTGACCGGATCGCAGGTCACGGCCCTCATATCGCCGATCCGGTCATGGTAGGGCGCTCGCGGGGTCTAGCGGGGAGGTGGCGCGACGGGCAGGGATGGGCGCATCATGCCGGCGCAGCAGAAGACGAGGGCGGATCCAGAAAGCGCGTCCTGGCCGACCGGCAGGTGTCAGTCTTGGGGCGAGACCGGCAGTCGCAGCCGCAAACTCCCGGCTGGGAAGAAGGGGCGAGGGGGGTGCGGGTCCCTGGTCGTGCGCGGACGATCTGGAGCGGGTTGGCCGGCGTGGTGGTGGGATGCCACCGGCTCCGAAATCCCGGTCGAGGCCATGGGCCTGTGGGACGGGTGGCGGGCCGTGGCCTTCGGCGAGCTGTGCCGAAAACCGCCCGATGCCGGGTCTGCCGCCGGGCTCCCGGAGGGGCGAGGAGTGGCGATCGCGTGGGATGGCATCCGGTACGGCCGGGTGAGGGCGGTGGCGGCATCAGCAGGCCGGAAGGCCTTGGGGTGTTCATGCCGCGGCTGGCGACAGACCTGCGGCGGGCAGCTGTTGCCACGGCCAATTCCTGTCCGTCAGGTCCGCCAGGCCCGTGCAAGCAAGCCCCGGAGAGGACAGCGGCGCCCATGGCGCGGCGGCGCGTGATCTGTTCCCGCCCCTTGCCGGCTTCCTATCTGTCCTCGTGGAACTGGTGGAACTTGGAAGACGCGCTGGTGCCCCGGCTCCTGCTGCGTTCACCTTACACCTTACACGCGGACACCTTACCTGTACCGGCTTACCGAGGCGTCGGGTAGGAATTGGGAATTGTGCTGGCGCGCCCGGGAGGACTCGAACCCCCAACCTTCTGATCCTTAGTCAGCGGAAACCTGCTTCTACCGGTTTCCGCCGGTTTCCATCGGATCGCCCGATCCCTTGTGCTTCAAGGTTTATTCGTTCCCTTGAACGTCCGCCCATTTCCGTTTGCGTGACGACAAGGTGACGACAAAACTGCCGGGCGTGTGGACCACGTTCCTAGAGCTGTGGGGACCGGGTTCCTGCTGCCCGGGCGGTCGTCACCGGAGCGCAGGGGCGGACGCATGCCGAACATCACCAAGCGCTTCGTGGACACGGCTCCGCCCGGCCGACACTACGATGACCGCCTGCCGGGCTTCGGCGTCTACGTCGGCAGAGCGCGCATTTCCTACTTCGTCGAATACCGTAACGGCCACGGGCGAAGCGGTCGGGTGCGCCGGTACACCTTCGCCCGCCACGGCGAGCCGGCGCCCGACGGTGGCACCTGGACGGCGGAGAAGGCACGGCGCGAGGCGCTGAAACTCCTCGGTCGCATCCGCCAGGGCTTCGACCCGCTCGAGGAACGCGAGCAGGCCGAGGAAGAACGCCGCCGTCACCGGCCGACGGTGGCGGAGGTGGCCGAGGAGTGGCTGCAGCGCGACCAGCGCGACAACCGCGACTTTCCCGAAGTGGCGCGCATCGTTCGGCGTTACATCGTGCCGGCGGTGGGCGATATGCCCTTCGAGACGCTGCGCAAGGCCGATGTGCTGCGGCTGGTCGAAGGCATCGCCGAGACGGCCCCCGTCATGGCGAACCGCGTCTTCGCCCGCCTTCGCCGTATGTGCCGTTGGGCGCTTTCGCGCGAGCTGATCGAGCGTGACCCGACGGCCGGCCTTGAACCGCCGGCGAAGGAACGGAGCCGGGATCGGGTGCTCACCGACGAAGAGCTCGCGGTGGTCTGGCGTGCCGCTGAACGCGTGGGCTTTCCTTACGGCCGCGTCGTGCGGCTGCTGATCCTCACGGGCTACCGGCGGGAGGAGATCGGCGCGCTGCGCTGGGAGGAAGTGCACGACCTCGAGGACGCCGAGCCGCGCATCGAGCTTGTCG
>WFXL01000131.1 GCA_015490605.1 Rhodospirillales bacterium | reverse complement strand
GGGTGGCGGTGCGGGGCTATCGTGCCCCCAGCTTCTCGCTGCGGCCGGAACACGCCTGGGCCATGGAGGTGCTGGGAGAAGTGGGCTTCGCCTACAGTTCGAGCCGCCATGCGGTGCCCGGGCGCACCCGTGTGGGGCGTGAGCCGCGGCGGGTGGTGCGCATCCGCGGCCTGCTCGAGATCCCGGTGCCCACGCGCCTGGGGCTGCCCTTTGCCGGCGGGGCGTGGATGCGACTCTGGCCCGAAGCGCTCTGGCGGCAGCTCGTGCGCGGGTTTCGCCCGCGGCCGGAGCGGCCGCTGGTGGCCTATCTCCATCCCTGGGAGCTGGATCCGGCACAGCCGCAGCTGCCGGGGCTGCCTTGGCGCACCCGCCTGCGCCACTATGGCGGGCTTGCGGGTTTTGACGCGCGCCTGCGCTGGCTGTTGCGGCAGTGGCACTGGCGGCCGCTGGCGGCGGAGCTGGAGACGTTCCACCGGCTTGCGCAGGAGGCGGTGGCATGACGCCAGCGGGCGCCGCCGGCACGGTGCGCGTGCGCCCCGCGCGGGCCGAGGATGGGTCCGCCTGGCAGCGGTTCGTCGCCAGCCACCCCGACGCCCTGCCGTTCCACGAGCCCGCCTGGGCGCAGGCGGTGGTGGACGGCTTCGGCCATGCCACCCCCACGCTCCTGGCCGAGCGGGCCGGCAGGGTGGTGGGGGTGCTGCCGCTCGTGCACTTCACAGGCCGCGGCCTCGGCCGGCTGTTCGGCCGGCGGCTGGTGGCCACCGGCTTCGCCGTCCAGGGCGGGGTGCTGGCGGCCGATGAGGCCGCGGCCGAGGCGCTTTTGGCCGCCGGCGAGGTGCTGGCGCGCGAGCTCGGCGTGCGCACCCTCGAACTGCGGGCACCGCCGCCAGCGCGACCGGGCTGGACCCGCGGCCCCGATCTCTATGCCCGCTTTGTGGGGCCGCTGGCCGAGAGCGATGAAGCCACCCTCGCACGGCTGCGGCGCAAGCAGCGGGCGATGGTGCGCAAGGCCATGAGGGCGGGCCTTCAGGCGCGGCTGGAACGGCGGCTCGATGCCTTCCTGGAGCTCTATGCCGACAGCGTCCACCGTCTGGGCACGCCGCTGTTCCCGCGGACCTGGTTCGAGGCGCTGCTGCACCATTTTGGCGAGCGGGCGGACGTGCTGGTGGTGGCACAAGACGGCCGCGATCTGGCAGCGGTCCTGAGCCTCTACCACCGGGACACCGTGATGCCCTACTATGCCGGCAGCCGCCTGGCCGCCCGCCGGTTGGCGGCCAACGATTTCCTCTATTTCGCGCTGATGCGCCATGCCCGCGAGCGCGGCTGCACCCGCTTCGACTTCGGCCGCAGCAAGCGCGGCACCGGCGCCTTCGACTTCAAGCGCCATTGGGGGTTCGTGCCCGAGCCGCTGGTCTACGGCCACTATCTGCCAGCGGGCGGGCCGGTGCCGCGGCTCGATCCGCTGAGCCCGCGCTATCGCCTGTGGGTGGCGGGCTGGCGGCGACTGCCGCGGCCGCTGGCCGATCGCCTGGGCCCCCGGCTCGCGCGCCATCTGGGCTGAGGCCGTGCGGCTGCTGTTCCTCGCCCACCGCCTGCCGTGGCCGCCCGACAAGGGCGAGCGCATCCGCGCCCTGGCGCTGCTGCGCCACCTCGCCCGCCGCTTTGATGTGACCCTCGCAGCGCCGGACGATGAGGGCGGCGGCCAGGTGCCGGTGGAACTGCGGCAGCTCTGCCGCGAGGTGCTGACGGTCCCCCTCACGCCCGTCCAGCGCTACGGCCGCATGCTGACAGCGCTTCTTCGCGGCCGCGCGCTGAGCCTTGCCGTCTTCACCGATCCACAGCTCCGCCAGATGCTCCAGGCGCTTGCGCCGCCGGATCTGGTGGTGGCCTGCTCCACCGCCACCGCCGCCTGGATCCCGGTAAGCTGGCGCGTGCCCATTCTGTTCGACATGGTGGATGTGGATTCGGCCAAATGGCACGCGCTCGCGGCGCTTGCGCGCGATCCCCTGCGCCGCTGGCTGTTCGCGCGCGAGGCAGCGCTGGTGGCGGCAGCGGAAGCGCGTGCGGCTGCGCGGGCAGAGCGGGTTCTGCTGGTGGCCGAGCGCGAGCGCACCCTGTTCGCCCGGCGCCATCCCGAATTTGAGGCGCGTTTGCGGGTGGTGCCCAATGGCGTCGATCCCACAGCCTTTGATGAGGCCCTGCCGGATCCCTTTGCCGGTGAGAAGGCGCCACCACTGGTGTTCGTCGGGCGCATGGACTATCCGCCCAATGTGGCGGGCGCCCGCTTTCTCGCCCGGGAGGTGCTGCCGCGGCTTAGCGCGCGGGGGCTGGATGTGCGGCTGCACCTTGTAGGGGCCGCACCGGTGCGGGCGGTACGGCGGCTTGCCGGGCCCCATGTGCGGGTGTGGGGGCGGGTTGACGATGTCCGCCCGTTCCACCGTCATGCGCGGGTCGCGCTGGTGCCGCTGGCCGTCGCCCGCGGCGTCCAGAACAAGCTGCTCGAGGCGCTGGCGGCGGGGCGGCCGGTGGTGGCGACTCC
>WFXL01000130.1 GCA_015490605.1 Rhodospirillales bacterium | reverse complement strand
GTCCTCGGCGAAGAGGGCGTGCGCGAACGGCTGGTGGCGTTCGACCAGGCCCGGGGCCGCTTCGTCTTCACCCTCAGCCGGCCGATCCCGCGTGCGGCCCTGCGGCTGCCGGCAGGTGTGCGCGCCGGTGTGGTGGAGGTCTCGCCCGCGCGCGAGGCGGTGATGGCTGCGCTTGCCGAGCGCATCGCCCGGGCGGGCGGGCTCGCGCTGGTGATCGACTATGGTGAGGCCGGTGCCGGCTTCGGCGACAGCCTCCAGGCGGTGCGCCAGCACCGGCGGATGGACCCGCTGGCCGCCCCGGGCGAGGCGGATCTGTCCTCGCATGTGGATTTCGCGGCGCTGGCCGGATGCGCCCGGGCGGCCGGCTGTGCGGTCTTCGGGCCGCTGCCGCAGGGCGTGTGGCTCGAGCGCCTGGGGGCGCGGGCCCGGCTTGCGCGCCTGGTGGCGGCCGCACCGGCCAGGCGGGCCGAGCTGGAAGCGGGGGTGGCGCGGCTTCTGGACCCCGCCGCCATGGGCCAGCTCTTCAAGGTGCTGGCGCTGACCCCGCATCAAGCGCCGCTGCCCCCCGGATTTGCCGCGGAGGAAACATGGTCCCCTGCCTGACGGCAGAAGTGCTGCGGGGTGCGGGGCTGCGCCACGGTTTCTTCGGCCGCCGTGGCGGCGTGAGCCGCGGGCCCTTTGCGAGCCTCAATGTGGGCCTCTGCAGGGGTGACAATCCGGCCGCGGTGCGGGAAAACCGTCGGCGCATCGCCGACACACTCGGCGTTTCGCCCGAAGCGCTCGTGACCGCGCGCCAGGTCCATGGCACCACCGCACTGCTGGTGGCGGCGCCCTTGGCCCCCGATCGTCTGCCCGAGGCCGATGCGCTGGTGGTGGAACGGCCCGGGCTTGCCATCGGGGTGACCACCGCCGACTGCGCACCGGTGCTGCTGATGGATCCCTTCGGCCTGCGGGCGGCGGCGATCCATGCCGGCTGGCGCGGGCTGCTCCATGGGGTGATCGAGCGCACGGTGGAGCTGATGGCAGCACGGGGCACGCGGCCGTCGGAGCTGCGCGCCGCAATCGGCCCCTGCATCGGCCCCGAATCCTATGAGGTGGGGCCGGAGCTGGAGGACGCCTTCTGCAGGCGCGATCCCGCCTTCGCCGCTCACTTTCGACCGGTGGCGGCAAGCGACCGGCGGCTGTTTGACCTGCCCGGGGCGGTGCGGCGGGTGCTCCTGGGCTGTGGCCTCGAGGCCGGCCGCATCCAGCTTCTGGGGCGCGATACATGCCGCGAAGAGGCGGACTGGTTCAGCTGCCGGCGCAGCCGTCTTCGCGGCGAAGGGCGCTTCGGGCTGCAGCTGTCGGCGCTGGTGCTGTCACTCCCCCACCTGGAGGAAGAGACCACGGCGGCGAGCACTCTCCACCAGACGGGCGAAGACCACGCCGGCAACCGCGAGCCATAGGAGATCGAGGGCGAAGGCGGCGGCCAGCTCGTCCACCGCCAGGCGCCCCTCCAGCACCAGCGCGCGCATGCCCTCGAACACGTGCGCCGGCGGCAGCGCCCGGCCGATGGCCTGCAGCACTCCGGGGAGCACCTCCAGCGGGTAGAACACCGCCGCCACCGGCTGGATCAGGAACACCAGCGCCCAGGCCAGGCCCTCGGCACCCAGCCCCAGGCGCAGCACCAGCGCCGCCACCACCAGCCCCAGCGCCCAGCCGAACAAGAGATTGCCGGCGAACAGCAGCACCAGCGCCGGCCCCAGCACGGCGGTGACGTCGAAGCCGTGGATCGGTACCGCCAGCACCGCTGCGCCGCCGACACCGATGAGGGTGCGCACGAGGCTCATGGCGAACAGCGACAGCACCAGCTCGAAGGGGCGCAGCGGGCTCGTGAAGAGATGGCCGAGATTGCGCGCCCACATCTCCTCCATGAAGGCGAGGGAGACCCCGAGCTGGCTGCGGAAGAAGGTATCCCACAACAGCACCGCCGAGAGGAACAGGGCCGCCGCCTGGCGCAGCGGCCCGCCGCCGGTCTCGGCCAAATAGAGGGTGATGAAGCCCCAGAGGGTGACCTGCACCGTGGGCCAGTAGACCAGCTCCAGCACCCGCGGCCACGAGCTGGTGAGCAGATACCAGTGGCGTAGCACCATGGCGGCGATGCGCCCGGCTGAGGCGCGCACGCCCCGGGGTTCAGCCGGCCGCGGGCTCACGAACCCTCCCGCGGGCGATGGTGAGGAACACGCCCTCGAGATCCGCCGCCCCGAAGCGCCGCACCAGTTCCGTGGGCGTGCCGCGGGCGACGATGCGGCCGCCGTGCATCACCAGCACCTGGTGGCACAGCCGCTCCACCTCCGGCATGTTGTGGGAGGCCATGAACACCGCGGCACCGCTCCGGCGCGCCCAGGCAGCGAGATGGCGCCGCAGCCGGTCGGCGGTGTCGGGATCGAGCGAGGCGGTGGGCTCATCCAGCACCAGAAGTTCGGGCTCGTTCACCAGCGCCTTGGCCAGTGCGAGGCGGGTCTTCTGGCCGGCGGAAAGCCGCCCGGTGGGGCGATCTAAGAGCGCCTCCAGGTCAAGCTCGCGGGCGAGCGTGCGGATGCGCTCTGCGGGATTTCGCAGCCCATAGAGCCGCGCATAGACGGTGAGGTTCTGGCGGACCGTGAGCCGCGCCGGCAGGTCCACATAGGGGCTCGAGAAGTTCATCCGGTGGAGCACCCGGTAGCGCTCGCGCGGCATGGGATGGCCGAACACCCTGACCTCCCCCTCGCTCGGCACCAACAGGCCCAGCACCATGGCGATGGTGGTGGTCTTGCCGGCGCCATTGGTGCCCAGGAGCCCGACGATACGCCCGCGCGGCACCTCGAAGTCGAGGCCGCGCACCGCAAAGCGGCCGTCATAAGCCTTGCCGAGACCGCGGGCCCAGATGGCCGGTTCAGCGGGGGTCGATGAGGCCGGCTTCAGCATAGTAACGTTCGGCCCCGGGGTGCAGCGGCACCGTCATGGACCTGAGCGCGCTCTCGAGGCGGATGTCGGCCGCGCGCGGGTGGCCCCGTTCCAGCAGCCGCCGGGATGCGGGATGGAACAGGGCGCGGGCGAGGCCGTAGACGAGCTCCTCCTCGAGATCATCCCGCACCAGCCAGAGGGCGCCCACCCCGAGGGTGCGCACCGCCGGCCGGCCGGGGTAGGTGCCAGCGGGGATCAGGTCCTCGACGAAGAAGGGCCAGCGCGCCGGCAGCGCCTGTGCGGGTGGATCGTCCACCGGCACCAGCACCGCACGGAAGCGCCGGACCGCCTCCTGCACGCTGGGGGTGGGCGCACCGGCCACCACGAAAAAGCCGTCCAGCCGCCCCTCGGCCATCAACCGCAGCGCCTCCACCGGCTTGATATAGTGCGCCTCGAAGGCGTCCTCGGTAAGACCATAGGCCTCCAGCAACAGCCGCACGTCCAGGAGCGTGCCCGAGCCCTCCTCATCCACGGCGATGCGCTTGCCCGGCAGATCCCACAGCGAGCGGATGCCGGCTTCCGGCCGTACGCACAGATGGAGGCTCTCATTGTAGAGCCGAGCGAGGCCGCGCAGACGGCGGTGCGGCCGGCCGGCGAAGGGGCCGGCCCCCAGGCGCGCGAAGTGGGCCGCATCCGCCTGGACGAAGCCGCTCTCCACCTCGCCCCGCTCGATCATCTCGATATTGGCCACCGAACCGTGGGAGGAGACCACCACCGCCACCAGCCCCGGCACCCCGCAGCTGCCGCCGCGCTCGCACGGCCGCGCCCCCTCGGGCGCGCTCACCACCGCCGCCACCAGCGTGCCCACCGCATAGTAGGTGCCGGCGATGCCGCCGGTGGCGATGCGCAGGATGCGCGCAGCCGCAACCGGCCGCGGCACGAGGCCGCCCAGGGCGGCCGCCAGCAGGACCCGACGGCTGCACCTCACGGCCCCGGCCCCGCCACCCGGATGGCCGAGCCCTCGATGCGCTTGACCACCCGGCCGTCGACGATGCGCTCATAGCGCAGCCGCAGACGCCCCGCCTCCAGCCAGCGGCGGTAGTGCTGCAGTTCGAAGCGGCCATCCTCGAGGATCTGGAAGGAATAGACGAACAGGCCGTGGTCCTCCGCCACCGCCCAGCGCAGCGGCCGCCCCTCCACCGGCTCCTCATCCCGCGGCCGCTTGCGGAAGGGATCAAAGCGCGGCGCCTCGACGAAATAGCCGCCGCGCTTGGCCGGCACAAAGGCCACCGCGCTCTCGCGCCAGACCACGCCGGGCACATCACGCCGCCCGTCCACCAGCCGCAAACTCGTCCAGCGGATGCGAAACCCCCGCCGGGCGAAGCGGCGGATCACCACATCGAGTTCGCGCTGCTCCACCTCCCGGCCGGCGGCATCATAGACGGTGGCATAGCCCACCCACACGCCGAACAAGCGCTCGAGCCCGCCCGCGGCGGCAGCCGGGCGCACCGCCACGAGGACCAGGAGCGCCATCACCGCCAGGAGCGGCCGTCGGCGGCTCATCGCACGAGCCTCCCCGCAAGCCGGCGGGTGGGCTCATCATGGGCGAGGATCCGCAGATCATAGGCCAGCCCCTCGCCGTCGCGGCGCAGGGCCAGCCGGTGGAGGCGGAAGTGGCCGTCGGCGGTGATCACCAGCCGGTAAAGCACCATCGCCTGCTCATCCTCGGCAACCCGCGCCCAGAACAGCGGCGCGCCCTGAAGCGGCTCGCCGCGGCGGCGGGCGAACAGCCAGTCCAGAAGCCCGGTGGGCGAGCTTGCAGCATAGACGCCGGGGCGGCCGGTGGCGACGCACTCGAGCTCCCAGCGCTCACCATCGGCAAAGGTCACCGCCACCCGAAAGCGGCCGGCACCAGCAGGCTGCAGGCGGAAACCGGAAAGCGCCCCCTCCTGGGCGGCGGTCCAGCGGCCGGCGAGATCCTCCGGCGCGAGCGCCGCCACCCCCGGGGCCAGCAGCAGGACCCAGAGACCCCAAAGCGCGCCCAGCCATCGCATCATCGGTCCGGAGATCTCGCCTCGCCATCGCACTGAGCTTACACCTGTTCCCGGGCAGCGCAACCGGAGGGGCCATGCGCATCGGCGTACCGAAGGAGATCAAGGTGCAGGAGCACCGGGTGGGGCTCACGCCCACGAGCGTGCGCGAGCTGGTCCACCACGGGCACGAGGTGCTGGTGGAACACGGCTGTGGCGAGGGCATCGGCTGTGATGATGAGGCCTATCGCCGTGCCGGCGCGCGGGTGGTGGACAGTGCCGAAGACGTGTGGCGCGGGGCTGAGCTGGTGGTCAAGGTGAAGGAGCCTCAGCCCGAGGAGTACCGTTTCCTGCGGCCGGATCTGGTGCTCTTCACCTATCTCCATCTCGCCGCCGACCGCGGCCTCACTGAGGCGCTCATGGATTCGGGCTGCATCGCCATCGCCTATGAGACGGTGCGGGATGAGGCCGGGCGGCTGCCGCTTCTGGCACCCATGAGCGAGGTGGCCGGGCGCATGAGCGTGCAGGTGGGCGCCCATTATCTCGAGCGCGAACAGGGTGGCCGCGGCATCCTCCTGGGCGGGGTGCCGGGCGTGGAGGCGGCCAAGGTGGTGGTGCTGGGCGGCGGCACCGCCGGCACCAACGCCATCCGCATGGCCATGGGGATGGAGGCGCGGGTCTATGTCCTCGACCGCTCGCTGCCGCGGCTTTATGAGCTCGACCTGCAGTTCGGCCCCATGCTGAACACCATCTATTCCACCGTTGAGGCGGTGGAGACCCATGTGGTGGATGCGGATCTGGTGATCGCCGCGGTGCTGGTGCCGGGGGCGGCCGCACCCAAGCTGGTGACCCGCGAGATGATCCGCGCCATGCGGCCGGGCTCGGTGTTCGTCGACATCTCCATCGACCAGGGGGGAGCGTCCGAGACCTCGCGTCCCACCACCCACGACGATCCGGTCTATCGGGAAGAGGGCGTGATCCACTATTGCGTCACCAACATGCCGGGAGCGGTGCCGCGCACCTCCACCTATGCCCTCAACAACGCCACCCTGCCCTATGTGCTGCGGCTGGCTGATCGCGGCTGGCGCCGGGCTTTGCAGGAGGATCCGGGGTTCGCCGAGGGGCTCAATGTGGCCTGCGGCCGGCTGGTGCATCCGGCGGTGGCAGAAAGCTTCGGCCTTGCGGCCACGCCCCGCGCACAGGTGCTGGAGCGCTGAGGGGCGCCTTTGGGGCCCTTGAAGCCACCGCCGGGGCATCAACATCGAAGGACCGGTGGCCGAGCGCGGATCCGCCGGCATGAGCCGATCGCTCTACGACATCCTCGGAGTCGATCGCCACGCGTCGGATGAGGAGATCCGCCGCGCCTACCGGCGGCTTGCCAAGCGCTGGCATCCCGACTTCAACCCCGGCGACCCGGTGGCCGAGCGGCGCTTTAAGGAGATCTCGGCGGCCTATGAGATCCTCGGCGATCCCGAGCGCCGGCGGCGCTATGATCGCGGCGAGATCGACGAGGAAGGGCGCGAGCGCGCCTTTGCCGGCGGCTTCGGTGGCTTCCGCCGGGGTCATGCCGGGGCCGGCGGCGGCTTTGGCGGCGGCTTCACCGACTTCGAGGAGCTGGTGGAGGAGTTCCTCAACACCCGCCGTCGTGCGCGCGGGTTCGGCTTCGGCTTCGGCGGCGGCTTCAGCCGCGGGGCCGATCTCGAGACGCAGCTGGTGCTCGACTTCACCGAGGCCATGCGCGGCGGCCGCCGGCGGCTGCGCCTTGCCGATGGGCGCACGGTGGAGATCGACATTCCGCCGGGGACCGAGGACGGCACGGTGCTGCGGCTTGCCGGCATGGGCCAGGCGGGGGCCGGCGGGCGCGGCGATCTGCGGGTGCGGGTCAGCGTGCGGCCCGATCCCCGCTTCGAGCGCCGGGGGCGCGATCTCCACAGCGAGGTGACGGTGCCGCTGGAGGTGGCGGTGCTGGGCGGCAAGGTGCGGGTGGCCACCCTCGATGGCGAGGTGCGCCTCACCATCCCGCCGGGCACCAGCTCCGGCCGGCTGCTGCGGCTGCGCGGACGCGGCATTCCCGACCGCAGCGGCGCGCGCGGCGACCATCTGGTGCGGGTGCTGGTGGCGCTGCCGCAGCCGCCGGATGCCGAGCTCCAGGCCTGGGCGCGCCGGCGGCGCGGCGGCTGAGCGCCGGTCTCAGCCCACCGCGGTGGCCTCGATTTCCACCCGCGCCTCGGGTTCCACCAGCCGCGTCACCTCCACTACCGCCATGGGCGGATAGTGGCGCCCCATCACCTCCCGATAGGCGCGGCCAAGCGCACGGGCGGCGGCGCGATATTCATCCATGTCCACCACATACCAGGTGAGCCGCACCACATGTTCGGGGCCGAGATCGGCCTCGCGCAGCACCGCCACCACATTGGCGAGGGCCTGGCGGGCCTGGCTCACGAGATCGGGGCCGGCAAAGCGCCCGGTCGCATCCCAGCCGATCTGCCCGGCCACGAACACCAGCCGCCCCGTGGCCTCGATCCCGTGGCTGTAGCCCCGGGGCGGCGGCCAGCCGGCCGGGTGCAGGATACGCCTCACGTCTGCGCCTCCCCGGCCTCCGCCCGGGCCATCTGGCGCAGCCGGAAGCGCTGCAGCTTGCCCGTCTGGGTCTTGGGCAGGGCGTCGACGAAGCGGATGCGGCGGGGATATTTGTAGGGTGCCAGCGTCTGCTTGACATGCTCCTGGAGGGTGCGGGCGAGCGCCTCGGAGGGCTCGAAGCCCGGCGCCGGGACGATCCAGGCCATCACCACCTGGCCGCGGTCGGGATCGGGGGCGCCCACCACGCCGCATTCGGCCACCGCCGGATGGGCCAGCAGCGCCGCCTCCACCTCGGGCCCGGCGATGTTGTAGCCGGCCGAGACGATGAGATCGTCCGCCCGGGCGACATAGCGAAAGCGCCCGTCCTCATCGCGCACATAGGTATCACCGGTGACATTCCAGCCCCACTGGACGTAGTCCCGCTGGCGCGGATCGTCGAGATAGCGGCAGCCGGTGGGCCCCTTCACCACCAGCCGGCCCGGCACGCCCGGCGGACAGGGGCGGAAGTCCTCATCCACCACCTCGGCCACATAGCCCGCCACCGGCCGGCCGGTGATGCCGGGGCGGGCCTCCTCCGGCGGCGCCGAGATGAAGATGTGGAGCATCTCGGTGGCGCCGATGCCATCGACAATCACAAGACCGGTGCGCGCGCGCCAGGCCTCGAAGGTGGCCGCCGGCAGGGTCTCGCCGGCGGACACGCACAACCGCAGCCGCCAGGCGGGCAGTGCCATCATCTCCTTGAGCATGGCGCGATAGGCGGTGGGAGCGGTGAACAGCACGGTGGCACCGCTGGCCTCGAGGAAGGCGGGCAGGCGCTCGGGCGGCAAGCTTTCGGCCATCACCGCGCTGGCCCCAAAGCGCAGCGGAAACAGCAGCAGACCGCCGAGGCCGTAGGTAAAGCCCAGAGGCGGCGTGCCGCTGAAACGGTCCTCCGGGGTCGGGCGCAGGATGGTGCGGGCATAGGTGTCGCACACCGCCAGAAGGTCGCGGTGGAAGTGGACGCAGCCCTTGGGTTCGCCGGTGGTGCCGGAGGTAAAGGCGATGATGGCCGGATCATCGGCGGCGGTATCGGCCGGGCGGAAGTCGTCGGGCTTGCTGGCCATGCGCGCCTCGAGTTCGCCCCCACCCCACAGCAGCAGCCGCCTGGGCCGGCCGGTCTCCTGCCGGCAGGCCTGGAGCTCGTCGGCAAGCCGGACATCACACAGGGCATGGTCGATGGCCGCCTTGGTGACGATCTTGGCGAGCTCGAGCCGGCGCAACAACGGCATGGTGGTAACGGCAATGCCTCCGGCTGTCAGCACCGCGAGCCAGGCAAGCGCCAGCATCGGCCCGTTGAAGCCGCGCAGCAGCACCCGGTTGCCGGGCACCAGCCCCATGTCCTCCACCAGCACCCGCGCGAGCCGGTTGACCGCGCTCAGCACTTCCTCATAGCGCAGCTCGCGCGCCAGGTCGGCCAGGCACGGTCGCGCGCCGTCGCCGCCCTCCACTTGCCGGTGGAGTAGCTCCACCGCGGCATTGAGGCGCTCGGGATAGTGCAGCTCGGACACATCAAAGCGCAGCTCCGGCCACAGCTCCGGCGGCGGCAGCCGGTCGCGCACGAAGGTGTCCACATGGCCGCTGCGGCTCATGACGATCCCTCCCCTGACGCTGGTGATGGACCGTGGTCGCCCGGGGGGCCGTCCGCATCGGGCCCAAGATCGCCGGCCTGGCGCACAAGCGCCCGGCCGATCACGAGGCGCTGGACCTCGGAGGCCCCCTCATAGATCCTGAGCGCCCGGATCTCGCGGTAGAGCCGTTCGGGGGCGCTGCCGCGCACCACCCCGAGGCCGCCCCAAAGCTGGACGGCCAGGTCCACCACCCGCTGGGCGGCCTCGGTGGCATAGAGCTTGGCCATGCTGGAGGCGGCGACATCGCCGCCGCGGCAATCGAGTGTCCAGGCGGCGCGATAGACCAAGAGCCGCGCCGCCTCGAGTTCGGTGGCGGCATCCGCCACCAGCGCCCGAGCCAACGGCAGATCCCCCAGGCGTCGGCCGAACAGCTGGCGCGTGCGGGCGCGCGCGAGCGCCGCCTCCAGCGCCCGGCGGGCAAGGCCGAGGGCCGCCGCCCCCACGCTCGGGCGAAAGCGCTCAAGCGTCGCCATGGCAAGACGGAAGCCCTGGCCGGGTGGCGCCAGGCGCCGGTCCGGCGGCAGCCGGCAGTCGTCAAAGCGCAGCCGTGCCAGGGGATGTGGGGCCAGGGTGGCAAGCCGCTCCACCACCGTGAAACCGGGATCATCCGGAAACACCAGGAAGGCGGCGATTCCCTCGCGCCCCACCCCTTCGCCTTCGCGCGCGAAGACCACATAGAAGTCAGCCAGGCCGCCGTTGGAGATCAGCGTCTTCTCGCCACACAGGCGCACGCCCGGGGGATCGGGCCGGGCGGTGGTGCGCAGGGCTGCGGCATCCGAGCCGGCCTCGGGCTCGGTCAGAGCAAAGGCGGCAATCAGCCGCCCGGCCCGGACCTCGGGCATCAGCCGTGCGGCCCAGGGGCTTTGCGCCAGCACCAGCGGCAGGCTGCCGAGCCCCTGAAGGGCGAAGGCAAAGTCGGCCAGGGCCGAGGCCGCCGCCAGCCGTTCGCGGGCAAGGCAGAGGGCGCGCACATTGAGCCGCCCGCGGCCATCCGCCACCGCCGCTGCCAGCAGATCGGCCGCGCCCAGCGCCGCCACCAGCCGGCGACAGCGGGAGTCGACCGCCCGCGGGTCATCCGCCGGCGGCTCATCGGCGAGCTCGGCCTCATGGGTGCGGCACCAGCCCTCCAGCTGCCGCCACAGGCGCCGGTGGGGATCATCGAAGAAGGGCCAGTCCAGATGCGGCTCCATCAGTCGCCCTCGAACACGGGGCGCCGGCGTTCGAGGAAGGCCTCATAGGCGCGGCGGAAATCGCGGGTAGCCATGCAGATGGCCTGAGCCTGGGCCTCGGCCTCCACCGCCTCTTCGATGCCCATGGCCCATTCCTGGTGGAGCTGGGTCTTGGTGATGCCGTGGGCGAAGGTGGGACCGGCGGCGAGCTCGCGGGCGAAGGCCAGCGCCTCCTCATGCAGCCGCTCGGCCGGCGCCAGGCGGTTGTAGAAGCCCCAGCGCTCGCCCTCCTCGGCCGTCATCACCCGGCCGGTATAGAGCAGTTCGGCCGCGCGCCCGTGGCCGATCACCCGCGGCAGCAGGGCACAGGCGCCCATATCACAGCCGGCGAGCCCCACCCGCACGAACAGAAACGCGGTGCGGGCATCGGGGGTGGCGAAGCGGATGTCGGCGGCAAGCGCCAGCATCGCCCCGGCGCCGACACACACCCCCTCGACGGCGGCGACGATGGGCTGGGGACAGCGGCGCATGGCCACCACCACATCGCCGGTAAGCCGGGTGAAGGCCAGAAGCCCGCGGATGTCGCGCTCGGTGAGAGGGCCGATGATCTCGCGCACATCACCGCCGGAACAGAAGTGGCCGCCGCTGCCGCGCAGCACCACCACCTTGACGTCCTCGCAGGTGCGCAGCGCCCGGAAGAGATCGCGCAGCTCGGCGTAGCTGGTGAAGGTGAGGGGATTGCGGCGCTCGGGCCGATCGAGCCGCACCACCAGCACCGGCCCCTCGCGGCTGACGCGGATCTCCCGGGGCTTGAAGGGATCAGGCGACATGGCGCAGATCCTCGAGTGCGCGGCCGCCGAGCCGCTCCAGCAGGCCCATGAGCTCATCGCGTGCCTCGGCATCGAGCCCGCCCAGCAGCTCATCCACCCAGGCGGCATGAGCCCGGGCCATCTCGTAGAAACGTTCGCGCCCCCGCTCGGTGAGCCGCACCCGCTGCAGCCGGCGGTCGGTGGGATCGGTCTCGCGCACCGCGAGCCCGTCCTCCACCAGCCGCCGCACCAGCCCGGTGACATTGCCATTGGTCACCATCAGCCGCTCGGACAGGCGGCTCATGGTGAGCCCCTGGGGCTCGCGCTCGAGCTGGGCCATGAGATCAAAGCGCGCCAGCGAGCAGCCGAAGCGGCGGCG
The DNA here is from genome assembly GCA_015490605.1 of Rhodospirillales bacterium. Lineage (GTDB taxonomy): Bacteria > Pseudomonadota > Alphaproteobacteria > Geminicoccales > Geminicoccaceae > HRBIN39. Next base: position 9,810 of record WFXL01000130.1, on the reverse strand, counting down.
CAGGCGGCGCGCGAGTTCGCGCTCGATGCGGGTGGTGGTGGCCAGAAGTCGCAGCCACAGGCGCAGCCGGGCGGCGGTCTCGGGCGGATGGTCGAGGCGGCCGGGCCGTCGGTCGGGCGACATGGGAACGGATCTCCGCGTCGGGGACGTTTAGGTGTCAAATACTTCTTCCGGCGGGCGGCGGCAAGGGCGCTTGACTCACCCCGGGGGAAAGGCAATCTTGCGCCCTGAAAGCGGACCAGAGTGGTCCCAATTTGGAAGGGCTCCACCTCGTGATCCGGCTCAGCAGGCTGTGCGACTATGGCGTCGCCATGCTCACCCATCTCGCGGGCCGCGAGGGGCGGCAGGCGAGCGCCAGCGAGATCGCCGAGGCCACCGGCGTGCCGCCGGCGACCGCTGCCAAGATCCTCAAGGCGCTGGTGCGCGCCGGCATTCTTGCCTCCTGCCGCGGCGTGCAGGGAGGCTATGGGCTCGCCCGTCCGGCCGAGCGCATCACCGTGGCGGAGATCGTGGAGGCGCTGGACGGGCCGATTGCGCTGACCGCCTGCATCGACGAGAGCGGTGGCGACTGCGGCATCGAGGCGCTGTGTCCGGCGCGGGCCAACTGGCAGCGGGTCAATGAGGCGATCCGCCGGGCGCTGATGGAAATTACCCTGGCTGATATGGCCGGCACCATCCCCGCCGCCTTCCTCGAGCCCGGCGAGCGGGTGGCGGCGGCAGCACGCTGAAGCGGGCGAAGGGAACAGGGATCATGTCCACGGCCGTCGAGACCGTCAAGCAGATCACCGAGCGCGAGTATCAGTGGGGCTTTGTGACCCCGGTGGAGGAAGAGACGGTGCCGCCGGGCCTCGATGAGGAGGTGATCCGGCTGATCTCGCGCAAGAAGGGCGAGCCCGAATGGCTCACCGAGTGGCGTCTTGAGGCGTTCCGCCGCTGGAAGACCATGGAGGAGCCCCGCTGGGCGCGGGTGCACTATCCGCCCATCGACTATCAGGCGATCTCCTATTTCGCCGCTCCCAAGCAGAAGGAGCGGCCCAAGTCGCTCGACGAGATCGACCCCGAGATCCGCCGCACCTACGAAAAGCTGGGTATCCCCATCCGCGAGCAGGAGATCCTCGCCGGCGTGGCGGTAGACTATGTGTTCGACAGCGTCTCGGTGGCGACCACCTTCAAGAAGAAGCTCGAGGAGCTGGGGATCATCTTCTGCTCCATCTCCGAGGCGGTGCGCGACCACCCCGAGCTGGTGCGCAAGTACCTCGGTTCGGTGGTGCCGCCGGGGGACAATTTCTTCGCCGCCCTCAATTCGGCGGTCTTCAGCGACGGCAGCTTCGTCTATGTGCCGCCGGGGGTGCGCTGTCCCATGGAACTGTCCACCTATTTCCGCATCAATGCCGCCGGCACCGGCCAGTTCGAGCGTACCCTGATCATCGCCGACCGCGGCAGCTATGTGAGCTATCTCGAGGGCTGCACCGCCCCCATGCGGGACGAGAACCAGCTCCATGCCGCGGTGGTGGAGCTGATCGCCCTGGACGAGGCGGAGATCAAATACTCCACCGTGCAGAACTGGTATCCCGGTGACCGCGAGGGCAAAGGCGGTATCTACAACTTCGTGACCAAGCGCGGCCTGTGCAAGGGCTACCGCTCGAAGATCTCCTGGACGCAGGTGGAGACCGGCTCGGCCATCACCTGGAAGTATCCCTCCTGCATACTGCAGGGTGACGAGTCGGTGGGGGAGTTCTATTCGGTCGCTCTTACCAACAACTTCCAGCAGGCCGACACCGGCACCAAGATGGTCCACATCGGCCGGCGCACGCGCTCGCGCATCGTCTCCAAGGGCATTGCCGCCGGCCGCTCGCAGAACACCTACCGCGGCCTTGTGCGCATCCTGCGCGGGGCCGAGGGGGCGCGCAACCACACCCAGTGCGACAGCCTGCTGATCGGCGACCGCTGCGGCGCCCACACGGTGCCGTACATCGAGGTGAAGAACCGCAGCGCGCGGGTGGAGCACGAAGCCACCACCAGCAAGCTCAGCGAGGAGCAGCTGTTCTACTGCCGCGCCCGCGGCCTCCCGCTGGAGGATGCGGTGGCGCTGGTGGTCAACGGCTTCTGCCGCGAAGTCATGGAAGAGCTGCCCATGGAGTTCGCCGTGGAGGCCCGCAAGCTCCTCGGCATCTCCCTCGAGGGCAGCGTCGGCTGACAGCGAAGGGATCGATCCATGGCCATGCTCGACATCGAGGGCCTCCACGTCGCCGTGGGCGGCAAGGAGATCATCCGCGGCCTCGACCTCGCGGTGGAGGCGGGCGAGGTGCACGCCATCATGGGGCCCAACGGCTCCGGCAAGAGCACCCTGGCCCATGTGCTGGCCGGGCGCGAGGACTATGAGGTGACCGCCGGCCGGGTGCGCTTTCTGGGCCAGGATCTCTTGGAGCTGGAGCCGGAGGAGCGCGCCGCCCTGGGCCTGTTTCTGGCCATGCAGTATCCGGTCGAGATCCCCGGGGTCTCCAACACCTACTTCCTGCGCCAGGCGGTGAATGCCCTGCGCAAGGCCCGCGGCGAGCCCGAGATGAAGCCGGCAGAGTTCATGAAGCGGCTGCGGGAGGCGGCGCGGCAGGTGGGAATCCGCGAGGAGCTTTTGCGGCGCGACCTCAATGCCGGCTTTTCCGGCGGCGAGAAGAAGCGCAATGAGATCCTCCAGCTCGCCATGCTCGAGCCCAAACTCGCCATCCTCGACGAGACCGATTCCGGCCTCGACATCGACGCCCTCAAGGCGGTGGCCGCAGCCGTCAATGCGCTGCGCACGCCCGAGCGGGCCTTTCTCCTCATCACCCACTACCAGCGGCTGCTCAATTTCATCGTGCCGGATCGGGTGCATGTGATGGTGGACGGCCGCATCGTCCGCTCCGGTGGCAAGGACCTCGCCCTCGAACTCGAGGAGCGGGGCTATGAGCCCTTCCTTCAGGAGGCGGCCTGAGCCATGGCGGCGCCACGCTATCGCACACCCCCCAGCGAACTGGTGCGGCTGGGCGAGCGGCTGCTGCCGCGGCTGCCGGGAGACGCGCTGGCTGAAGTGCGCCAGCGCGCCTGGCGACGGTTTCTCGCTGCCGGCATCCCGACCCCACGGGTGGAGGACTGGAAGTACAGCCGCATCGACGCCCTCATGGCCCAGCCCTTCGCCGCGCCCACCGCCACCGCGCCGGCGGCCGGCACCGTGCGCCGCGCCATGGCTGGCGGGCCGGCGGCACGCCGGCTGGTGTTCGCCAACGGCCGGCTGGTGGCAGGCCAGAGCCATGTGGGTGGGCTGCCGGACGGCATGCGGGTGATGGGGCTGGCCGAGGCGATCCAACACCGGCCGCAGGAGGTGGCCGCCGCCTTCGAGGCGCTGCCGGCCCCCGGTCCCTTCAGCGATCTCAACACCGCGCTTGCCGCCGATGGCGCCTGGATCGAGCTGAATCCCGGCGTGCGACCGGAGGTGTCGCTGCAGCTGGTGTTCGTCGCCGTGGGCGAGCCCTCGGCGGTGATCACCCACCCGCGGGTGGTGGTGCGCCTTGGCGCGGGCGCGCGGCTGCATCTGCTGGAGAGCCATGTGGCCGAAGGTGAGGGCCATGTCCTCACCAATCTGGTGGCACAGCTGCAGCTGGCGGAGGAGGCGGCGTTGGTGCACGAGCGCCTGCAGGCGGCCGAGGGCGGTCATGCGCTGGTGGGGCGCACGGTGGTGGAGCTTTCGGCCGGCGCGCGGCTGCTCGCCAATGTCGCCACCCTCGGCGGTGCCTTCGTGCGCAACGAGCTGGAGGTGCACCTGCGGGGCGAGGGCGGCGAGGCGCTGATGAACGGCCTCTACCTGCCGCGCGGCCGCGAACAGGTGGACACGCTGGTGCGGGTGCATCACCACGCCGGCCGCTGCCACTCGGACCAGTTCTACAAGGGGGTGGTGGACGAGCAGGCGCGGGCCGCCTTTGCCGGACGCATCACCGTCCATGAGGGCGCCCAGGACACCGACGCCTATCAGCAGAACCGCAATCTGCTGCTGTCGGACGAGGCCGAAGTGGACGCCAAGCCCGAGCTCGAGATCTTCGCCGATGAGGTGCGCTGCAGCCACGGCGCCACCGTGGGCGGGCTCGAGGAGGCAGGGCTGTTCTATCTGCGCACCCGCGGGTTGGGCCGCGCTCAGGCGGAGGCGCTCCTGACCTACGCCTTCGCCGGTGAGGTGGTGGCGCGCTTTCGCGATGGCAAGCTCGCACGGCAGGTGCGCCAGGGTATCCTCGCGCGGGTGCCGGGCGGCGCGGCGCTCGATCCGGAGGGGCTGGTGGCATGAATGAGGCGGCCGCGGGCACCGCCCCCGCCCTCGATGTGACGACGATCCGGGCCGAGTTCCCGATCCTTGCGCGCACCGTCCACGGCCGGCCGCTGCTGTTTCTCGACAGCGCCGCCTCCAGCCAGAAGCCGCGGCGGGTGGTGGAGGAGCTGCGGCGCTTCTACTATGAGGACTACGCCAACATCCACCGGGGCGTCTACGAGCTCAGCCAGCGCGCCTCTGAACTGCATGATCAGAGCCGCCGGGCGGTGCAGCGCTTTCTCGGCGCGCGCGACTGGCGCGAGATCGTGTTCGTGCGCTCCACCACCGAGGCCATCAATCTGGTGGCCTGGAGCTTCGTGCGCCCCAGGCTCGCGCCCGGGGACGAGATCCTCGTCACCGAGATGGAGCACCATGCCAATATCGTCCCCTGGCAGATCGTCGCCGCCGAGCGCGGCGCCAGGGTGGTGGCGGCTCCCATCACCGAGGCGGGCGAGCTCGACCTCGCCGCCTTGCGCGAACGGCTCGGCCCGCGCACCCGCTTTGTGGCCGTCACCTGGGTGTCGAATGTGCTGGGCACCGTCAATCCGGTGGCGGAACTCGTGCGCCTCGCCCATGAGGCGGGGGTGCCGATTCTGATCGACGCCGCCCAGGCGGTGCCGCACCTGCCGGTGGACGTGGCCCGGCTGGGCTGTGACTTCCTCGCCTTTTCCGGCCACAAGACCTACGGCCCCACCGGTGTGGGCGTGCTCTACGGGCGCCTCGAACACCTCGAGGCGATGCCGCCGTGGCAGGGAGGCGGCGATATGATCGACCGGGTGAGCTTCGCGGGCACCAGTTTCGCTGAGCCGCCCTTCCGCTTCGAGGCGGGCACGCCCGACATCGCCGACATTGTGGCTCTGCGCGAGGCGCTGGCGTTTTTGGAGGAGCTCGGCCGTGCGCGGGTGGCGGCGCATGAGGCGGCGCTGGTGGCACGGCTCGAGGCGCGGCTCGGCGCACTCGCCGGCGTGCGGCTCCTGGGACGGCCGCGCGAGCGGGCCAGTGCCGTGGCCTTCACCGTCGAGGGGGTGCACCACCAGGATCTGGGCACGCTCTTGGACCTCGAGGGGGTGTGCATCCGCACCGGCCACCACTGCGCCATGCCGCTCCATGCCCGCCTGGGGCTTGCCGGCAGCGCCCGCGCCTCGGTGGCGGTCTACAACACCCTCGAGGAGATCGACCGGTTCGCCGACATCCTCGAGCGCACCATCGCCACGCTGCGCGGTTAGGGAGACGGACCATGGAGGAGCGCGAGATCGACCGGGCGGTGGCGTTTCTGCGGGAGCAGCCGGCGCAGGACGACCCTGGTTCCCACGATCCGGCCGCGACACCAGCGGCCTCCGACACCGCCTCTGCGGACGAGTCGCGGGAGGAAACGGCGGCCACCACCACGGGCGCCGAGGGCACGGCGGCCCAAGATCGCCAGGTCTCGCCCGAGCGCATGGCGGAGGTGCAGGAACTGGGCGAGAAGGTGATCGCCGTGCTGCGCACCATCCACGACCCGGAGATCCCGGTCAATGTCTTCGACATGGGGCTGATCTACCGGGTCGACATCGAGGACGACAACACCGTCACCATCGACATGACCCTGACCACACCCCACTGCCCGGTGGCAGAAACCCTGCCGGTGGAGGTGGAGCAGCGGGTGGCCGCCATCGAGGGGGTCAAGGGCTGTCGCGTCAACATCGTCTGGGACCCGCCGTGGCATCCCGGCATGATGAGCGAGGAGGCGCGGCTGGAGCTGGGGTTCCTCTACTGAGGCGGCGGCAGCCGGTGAGCGCCGGCCCGGTCCTGCTCAGGTCACCCAGGCGAGCCGCAGGAGGTTGGTGGCGCCGGGGGTGCCGAAGGGAACGCCGGCGGTGACGACGATGGCGCTGCCGGGCTCGGCCACGCCGGTGGTGCGCGCCCAGTAGCGCGCCTTCTCCACCATGTCGTCCACATCCCGGGCGTCCTCCGTCACCACCGAATGGACCCCCCAGACCAGGGTCAGGCGGCGGGCGGTGGGCAGGCGCGTAACCAGGCCCAGCACCGGATGTTCGGGGCGCTCGCGCGCCGCCCGCAGGGCGGTGGCGCCGGAGGTGGTGTAGCAGACGATGCAGGCGGCCTTCATCACCCGCGCCACTTCGCGTGCGGCCATGGTGATGGCATCCGCCGGCTGGGGCTCGGCGCGGGCGCGATAGGCGTCGAGATAGGCCCGGTAGAGCTCGTCCCGCTCCACCTCATAGATGATCCGCCGCATCATCCGCACCGCCTCGAGCGGATAGTGGCCGCTTGCGGTCTCGGCCGAGAGCATCACCGCATCGGCGCCATCATAGACCGCATTGGCCACATCCGAGGCTTCGGCGCGGGTGGGGATGGGCGCATCGCGCATGCTCTCCAGCATCTGGGTGGCCACCACCACCGGCTTGCCGGCATCACGGGCGCAGCGTATGATGCGCTTCTGCAGACCCGGCACCTTCTCGGGCGGCAGCTCCACCCCCAGGTCGCCGCGGGCGATCATCACCGCATCGGCGAGATCGACGATCTCACCCAGATGCTCCACCGCCGCCGGTTTCTCGATCTTGGCCAGCACCCCGGCGCGGCCCATCACCAGCTTGCGCAGCTGGGCCACATCATCGGGCCGCTGGACGAAGGACAGGGCGATCCAGTCGACCCCGAGGTCGAGGGCGAAGGCGAGATCGCGCATGTCCTTCTCGCTCAGCGCCGGGATCGGCAGCACCACGCCCGGCACATTGACGCCCTTGTGGTCGGCGAGCGCACCGCCCACCTCCACCACCGTCTCCAGCACGCCCTCCTGCACCCGCTCGATCCGCAAGCGGATGCGGCCGTCGTCCAGCAGCAGCTCGCTCCCCGGCACCGCCGCCGCGAACACCTCAGGATGGGGCAGCTGCACCCGGCTGGTATCGCCCGGGGCGGGATCGAGATCGAGGCGGAAGGGTTGGCCGGGATCGAGCCGGATCGGTCCGGCGGCAAACCGGCCGATGCGGATCTTGGGGCCCTGCAGGTCCACGAGAATGCCAACGGGGCGGCCGATCTCGGCCTCGAGCTCGCGCACCAGACGATAACGGCGGGCGTGGTCCTCCTGGCTGCCATGGCTCATGTTGAGCCGGACCACATCCACCCCGGCCTCGAGGATCGCCCGCAGCACCGCCGGCTCGTCCGTGGCCGGCCCCAGCGTGGCAACGATCTTGGTGCGGCGCACCTGCGGCATACACGGCTCCCGTGGCGACGGTCCGGGCCCTGTTAGCGCGCCGCCGTCACCCTGTCAGCGGCCGGGGTGCGCGGCCGGCGGTCATGCGCGGCCTGGTCGAGGAAGGTGCGGATGGCGTCGATGACCGCCCTGAACATGGCGGGGGTAAGCCGGCCGGTGTTCAGATTGTAGCGTGAGCAATGATAGCTCGCCACCAACCGCAGCCCCGCCGGCAGATCATAGGTGGCGCCGTGACGGAAGGGATAGTGACGCGGTGTGAGCCCCAGCACCCGCAATACCGAGTCGTGGGCGATGCGCCCGAGCGCCAGCACCACCTGGGGCCGTGGCGGGGCGGTCAGTTCGGGTTCGAGGAAGCGGCGGCAGGTGGCGATCTCGGCGGCCGTGGGCCGGTTCTGCGGCGGCACGCAGCGCACCGCATTGGTGATGCGGCAGTCCACCAGCTGGAGCCCGTCGTCCGGCCGGGCCTCATAGCGGCCGCGGGCGAAGCTGTAACGCAGCAGGGTGGGATAGAGCAGCTCACCGGCGGCATCGCCGGTGAAGGGACGGCCGGTGCGATTGGCCCCGGCGAAGCCAGGGGCGAGCCCCACCACCAGCAGGCGGGCGGCGGGATCGCCGAAGCTCGGCACCGGCGCGTTCCACCAATCCGGATGACGCGCCCGCGCCTCGGCACGGAAGGCCACGAGGCGCGGGCACAGGGGGCAGTCACGCGCGGGCTGGGGTCGCGCCCCTTCCCCCTCAGTCGCGCGCGCCATGGGCGTTGGCGTCCTCCTCCTCACCCTCGGGCAGGCGGTGGAGCGACGAGGCGTCGTCCTGACGCGCCTGCGGCTCGCGCTCGATATACGGGCGCAGATCGGCGAGATCGAGGAAGAAGTCCGCCTGCCGGCGCAGTTCGTCGGCGATGAAGGGGGGCTGGGTGCGGATGGTGCTGATGACGGTCACGCGCACGCCGCGACGCTGGAGCGCTTCCACCAGCCGGCGGAAATCACCGTCGCCGGAGACCAGCACCGCATGCTGGATGTGGGGGGCGAGCTCCATGGCGTCGACGGCGATCTCCACATCCATGTTGCCCTTGTACTTGCGCCGCCCGACGCCGCCGAATTCCTTGAGCGGCTTGGTGACCATGGTGTAGCCGTTGTACTCGAGCCAATCCACCAGCGGGCGGATGGGCGAGTACTCCTGCTCGTCCAAGAGAGCGGTATAGTAATAGGCCCTCAGCAAGCGGCAGTTGGTGGAGAAGTTCTTGAGGAGCTTGCGATAGTCGATGTCGAACCCCAGCGCGCGGGCGACCTGGTACAGGTTGGCGCCGTCGATGAACAGCGCCACACGCTCATGGGGTTCGCAATGGTGCAGATATGCGTCACTCACCGGACATTCTCCCGCTACGGGGGCTGGATGCCACATCCTACCACGAATTTAGCGTATGCGGATGGAAGGCAACCCCGATCTTCACGACTGCCATGTGAAATCCGTCCCGGCCCGAGCCCATAGCGACGTCAATCCATGACCCGCTTCTAACACCTCTCGCCTTCGACCACAACGTGTATCCGCGGTTGCTGATAGGGCCCATAAGGCGGCGGAATACATACCATGATACACAAACTCGACCCGGGCTTTCCCTTGGGGTAAGGTTCAACCAGACGGTGAAGACGCTCCCCGGAGAACCCGTGACCGCCACCCGCATCGCCCTCGCCCACCACACCCACACCCTCCTCAGCCGCCTGCTGGATCTGGTGTTCCCGCCCCGCTGTGCTGCCTGCGGCCGCGAGATCCACGCCCATGGCGGCCTCTGCCCCGACTGCTGGGAGGGGGTGCGCTTCCTGACAGGCCCCCTGTGCTCTCGCTGCAGCCTGCCGCTGCCGGCTGCCAACACCGATCCTGGTGATGGTGGCGAGCCCATCTGCGCCGCCTGCCTCACAGCCCCGCCGGCAACCTATCGGCGCCGCGCTGCGGTCGCCTATGCCGGCACCGCCCGCCGGCTGGTGCTGGCCTTCAAACATGGCGAGCGGGTCGATCTGGCACCACTCCTGGCCGGCTGGATGGCGCGCGCCGGCGGTGAGCTGCTGGCGACCTGCGAGCTGGTGGTGCCGGTGCCGCTCCATCCGCGCCGTCTCTGGCTGCGCGGTTTCAACCAGGCGTTGCTGTTGGCCCGCCATCTGGCCCGCGACAGTGGCCGCCCCTTGGAATTCCATCTGCTGCGCCGCCACAGGGCCACGGCCTCGCAGCAGCGCCTTGGCGCCCGCCAGCGGCGCGCCAATGTGACGGCAGCCGC
>WFXL01000129.1 GCA_015490605.1 Rhodospirillales bacterium | reverse complement strand
GGAGCGCGACGCGATCTCGAACAGCTTGTCGGCAGCGAGCCCGAGCCGTTCGGCCAGGGCGAAGGCCTCGCACACCGAGATCATCTGGATGCCCAGCATCATATTGTTGCAGATCTTGGCCGCCTGGCCGGTGCCCAGCGCCCCCTCCAACCGCGACTACCGCCCCGGCTTCACCGCCGCCATGATGCTCAAGGACCTGCGCCTCGCCCAGGAGACCGCCGCGCGGGTGCAGGCAGCCACCCCGCTCGGCGCCGAGGCGGCGCAGCTCTACCAGTTGTTTGTCGCCGCGGGCCATGAGGGGCTGGATTTTTCCGCCATCATCAAGATGATCAGGGGCGAGCGGGACCGGTAGTTGCAAGCCCGGCCCGATGGGCGTATCGGAAGTTGTGCAGGGAACGCCCGTCCCTGGTTCACGGTCCGGCCGCACCCTGGCGGGCCGATGGGGCAGTCAGTCGAGGCATGTCGTGAAAGACGAATACATCACTACCTCGCGGTTGATCGAACGGCTGCACCGCCGCTTTCTCGATGTCATCAAGGCCGAACTCGACCGGCTCGGGATCGAGGACATCAACAACGTCCAGGCCCTGATCCTGTTCAATATCGGCGACGAGACGCTGACCGTAGGAGAACTCACCCTGCGGGGCTATTATCTCGGCTCCAACGTCTCCTACAATGTCCGCAAGCTGGTGGAGAACGGCTATCTCATCCAGGAACGTTCCACCCATGATCGGCGGATGATGCGGGTGCGCCTGTCCGACAAGGGCTTCGAGCTGGTGGCCAAGATCGACGCCCTCTATGAGCGCAGTGCCCGCGAGCTCGCCGAGACCGGGCTGGTGGCCGCCGACCTCGCCCGCGCCAATGAGGTGCTGCGGCGGCTCGAGCGTTTCTGGAGTGTGCAGCTCTCCTTCATCCGCTAAGAAGGCTGGAACCACTCTTGTCTCGCCCGATCCCGCCGCCACATCCGCCGGCGGAACGGTGGCGGGGATCCCATGGCGGAGACGGCAACGACGAGGGAACGGCCGTCGGACGCAGGCGACGGCCGCAGTGGGCGCATCGGCGTGCTTTTGGCCAATCTCGGCACGCCCTCGGGGACCGACTACTGGTCCATGCGCCGCTATCTGTCGGAGTTCCTCTCCGATCCGCGGGTGATCGACTATTCGCCCCTGTGGTGGCAGCCGCTGTTGCAGCTGGTGATCCTCAGCCGACGGCCCTTTACCTCGGGCGAGGCCTACCGTCGCATCTGGAACCGGGAGCGGGATGAGGGGCCGCTCCTGACCATCACCCGCCGCCAGACGGAGGCACTGCGCGCGCGCCTGCAGCGGCACGATCCCACCATCCTGGTGGAGTTTGCCATGCGCTACGGCGAGCCGGCCATCGCCCGGGTGGCCCGCCACCTGCTCGCACAGGGGGTCGACCGGCTGCTGTTCATGCCCCTCTATCCGCAATATGCTTCGCCTACCACTGCCACCGCCTGCGATGCCCTCTTCCGCGCCCTGAGCGACATCCGCCTGCGGTTCCAGCCGGCGGTGCGCACCGTGCCCGCCTGGTATGACGATCCCGGCTACATCGAGGTGCTGGCCCAAAGCATCCGCGAGCATCTGGCACGGCTGGACTTCGAGCCCCAGCTCCTGATCTTCTCCTATCACGGCATGCCGGTGCGCTTTGTGGAAGAGGGCGATCCCTACGAGCACCACTGCCAGACCACCACCGAGCTGGTGCGCGAGCGGCTGGGGCTTCCGCAGGCGCGGGTGCAGATCGCCTATCAGAGCCGCTTCGGCTCGGAAGAGTGGCTCCAGCCCTATCTCGACGAACTCCTGGGCGGGCTTCCGGCGCGCGGCGTGCGGCGGGTGGCGGTGGTCTCGCCCGCCTTCGTGGCCGACTGCGTGGAGACCCTCGAGGAGCTCGCCATCGCCAACCGCGAACTGTTCCTCGAAGCTGGCGGTGAGCACTACGCCTACATCCCCTGCCTCAACGACCGCGAGGATCATGTGGCGCTCCTGGAGCGGCTGGTGCTGCGGGAGCTTGCCGGCTGGCTCGAGCCCCACACGGCCCGGGCAGCGCGTTGATCCCCCCACCGGCTGCGCTAGTTGGAGCCCACGGCCGAGCCGCTCCGGGCTCGGTGCGGCTCCGGCCGGGGAGCCCCTCATCCCGGAGGGCCAGACCGTGCGGACATCCTATGAATTCTCCCGCCCGTTCGAGATCGCGGAGCTCACCGCGGCCGAACTGCCCTTCGAGGTGGCGGCACAGCCGGCAGAACGGCAGGCGCTGGCGCGCCGGCCGACACCCGCCCCTCGGCCTCCAGCCGCTCCAGCGCCAGGAGATCGAGCCGGCGCCGGCGGGGTGGTGCGCGTGAGGGGCGTGCTGCGGGCGCAGGTGGTGCAGCGCTGCGTGGTGACGCTGGAGCCGGTGCCGGCCGAGCTGGAGGTGCCGTTTGAGCGCACCTTCCTGCGCGGCGGGGGAAGCGAACGTTTGTTGGAGCTGGATGTGGAGCAGCTCGATCTGGAGCCGCTTCTCGGGGATGTGCTGGATCTCGGCGAGGTGGTGACCGAGGAGCTGGCCCTGGCCCTCGACCCCTATCCGCGCGCGGCCGGGGCCGATGAGGCGCTGGCCGAACTCGGGGTGCGGCGCGAGGGCGAGGAGCAGGCCTCTGAGACGAGCCCCTTTGCCGTGCTGCGCGAGCGTTTCGGCCGCGAGGGTTGACGCCTCCCGCCGGTGGCGGTCTCCTCGGTGCGCAGGGATCACCCCGAAGCTGGAGACCCGGACTCCATGGCCATTGTCATCGCCCTCGACGTGATGGGCGGCGACCATGCCCCCGGCGTCGTGATCGACGGCGCGGCCCGCGCGCTGCGCGAGCGGCCCGGTCTGCGCTTTCTGCTGTTCGGTGATGCGGCCCGGGTGGAGCCGCTGCTCGCGCGCCATCCCGCGCTCGCCCAGGCAAGCGAGCTGCGCCACACCGACCACTTCGTGGCCGCCGATGTGCGCCCCTCCATGGCGCTGCGCCAGGGCCGACGCTCCAGCATGCGGCTTGCCATCGACGCGGTGAAGACGGGCGAGGCCCGGGCTGCCGTCTCGGCGGGCAACACCGGTGCGCTTATGGCCATGGGCAAGGTGGTGCTGCGCACCCTCGAGGGGATCGACCGGCCGGCCATCGCCACCACCCTGCCGACCCGGCGCGATCCGGTGGTGATGCTGGATCTGGGGGCCAATGTGGAGTGCTCGCCCCAGCATCTGTTCCAGTTCGCGGTGATGGGCGAGGTCTATGCCCGCACGGTGCTGGGCATCACCCGCCCACGGGTGGCGCTGCTCAACATCGGCACCGAGGAGATCAAGGGCGAGAGTGCGGTGCGCGAGGCGGCGGCGCTGTTGCGCGACTCGCCGCTTGAGATCGACTTCCGCGGCTATGTGGAGGGGGACGATATTCCCACCGGGCGGGTGGACGTGGTGGTGACCGACGGTTTTACCGGCAATGTCGCCCTCAAGGTGGCCGAGGGCGCCTCGAAATTCTACGCCAGCACCCTCAGGGAGGCCTTCCGCGCGAGTCTGCGGGCGCGGCTCGGCTATCTGCTGGCGCGCCCGGCACTCGAGCGGGTGCGCCACCGGCTCGATCCGCGGCGCTACAATGGCGCCATGCTGCTCGGTCTGTCCGGCGTGGTGGTCAAGAGCCACGGGGGCACCGACGCCTTCGGCTTCGCCCACGCGGTGCTGTCGGCCGCCCGCATCGTCGAGCAGCGCACCAACGAGCGCATTATCGAAGAGATGCGCCGGGTGGCGGGCTTTCTCGCCACCCCCCAGCTGCGGGCGGCGGCGTCGTGAGGCCGCGGCTGCGCGCCCGGGTGGCGGGGGTCGGCGCCTGTCTGCCGGCGCAGGTGCTGACCAACGACGAGCTGGCAGAACGCTACCGGCTGGACACCTCCGACGCATGGATCCGCGAACGCACCGGCATCCGCCGGCGCCATCTGGCAGCGCCCGGCGAGACCACCGCCGATCTGGCGGAGGCCGCCGCCCGCGAGGCGCTGGCCCGGGCCGGGCTGGCGCCAAGCGAGATCGACCTGGTGCTGCTGGCTACCTCCACCCCCGACCACACCTTTCCCGCCACCGCCACCCGCATCCAGCGCCGGCTCGGCATCCCGCCCTCGCCGGCCTTCGACCTGCAGGCGGTGTGCGCCGGCTTCGTTTATGCCCTCACGGTGGCGGACTCCTTGATCCGCACCGGCCTTGCCCGCCGCGCGCTGGTGATCGGTGCTGAGACCTTCTCGCGCCTGCTGGACTGGGGCGACCGCTCCACCTGCGTGTTGTTCGGCGACGGCGCCGGCGCGCTGGTGCTGGTGGCGGATGAACAGACGGGCACGGTGCTGGACCGCGGCATTCTTGCCGCCACCCTGCGGGCCGACGGGCGTCACTATGAACAGCTCTATGTGGACGGTGGGCCGTCCTCCAGCGGCACCGTGGGCCATCTGCGCATGAATGGGCGCGAGGTGTTCCGTCAGGCGGTGGTGGCCATGAGCGAGAGCGCGCGCGAAGCCTGCGCCCGCATCGGTCTGCCGCCGGCGGAGATGGACTGGTTCGTCCCCCACCAGGCCAATGTGCGCATCATCGAAGCGGTAGCGAAACGCCTCGAGATCCCGCGCACGCGGGTGGCGGTCACCGTCGATCGCCACGCCAACACCTCCGCCGCCTCAATCCCCCTGGCGCTGGACGTGCTGGTGACGGAGGGGCGGCTCGAGCCGGGCCAGCTGGTGCTGCTGTCCGGCATCGGCGGCGGCTTTGCTTGGGGCTCGGTGGTGCTGCGCTGGTAGGCGGCGTGCCTTGGAGGCTGCCCCGGAGGAGCCGCCTGGCGTAACGCAATACGCCACCCCTTTACCGGGTCCTCGGGCAGGCCGCGGCCCTTGCGCCTGAGGGGATGGCCCGGAGGCGCACGGCGACGTCCCTCCCACCTGCTGCCGTTGTGGGCGGGGTATTCTCGCCCGCGGCTGCTGCGGCCGGCAGCCTCAGGCGGCGGCCACGCGTTTGCCCTCGCCGGCCTGGTCGGTGGTGGCCGTCGCGTCGCGGTCGCCGGATGCGGCCTTGGTCTTACCCGCCGAGCCGTCTTCGACCTCGTCGTTGGTATCGCTACTGGAGGCCTTACCTTCGTGGCGGCTTGCCGGCGGCTTGGCCTCCTCCCGTGGCACCACCTCGCGCGCCGGCGAGGGGCGCGGTGCCACCAGGAATTCGGTGGGGCGCTCATCCGGCGCCAGCAGGGAGATCCGCGCCGGGGTGGTCCACTGGACCGCATCGAACCGCCCGGTGCGGCCGAAGGGCTGCCAGTGGGGCAGGATCTCCTGGGTGTCGGTGTCCACCCAGGCAGGGTCCGGCGGCGCCTCGCGCGCCCGCTCGAGCCAGCGCCGGACGGTCGCCTCCTCCTCGCCCCTGAGGCGCGCGAGCTCGGCAAACAGCCGATAGACCCGGGCGGTGGCCTCGAGTTCGCGGGCGCGCACCAGCAACCGGTGGGCCTCTTCCAGCTCGCCCAGGGCCATGGCCGCCTCCGCCAGCAGCATGTAGGAGAGCGGGTGGAAGGGCTGGAGCGTGCGCAACCGCTCGAGCCGCTGGAGCCTCTGGGCCAGCGGCAGCTCACCCTCGAGCCCGAGATAGGCCTGGGCGAGCTCCGGATGGGGAGCCGCCCGCCAGGCCCGCTCCAGAAGGCGCCGGGCGAGCCGCACCCGGCCGAGCTCGGCCGCCAGCTGGGCGGCCTGCACCGCCGCGGGGGCGAAGAAGGGCGCAACCCGCACCGCCCGCCGCAGCAGGTCGAAGGCCTCGCCGAGGCGTCCGCGCTCGCGCGCCCCCTCGGCCATCAGCAGGAACAGCGCCGCCCGGCGGCGGACGAGGGTGGGCCCGTCCACCAGCCCCAGAGCATTGAGCTCGCCCAGGAGCTGCATCGCCTCGTCCCACACCCGCTGGCGGGTGAGCAGGTCAAACAGGGTGGTCACCACCCAGGGCGTCTTGGGGTTGCGGCGATGGGCCTCGCGCGCGAGCCTGAGGGCCTCGTCCAGCTCGCCGGCCTTGATGGCCTGGGCGAGCAGCCCGCGCAGCCCCAGGAGTTCGGTCTCGGGATGGCCCAGCATGCGCTGGAACTGGCGCAGCGCGCCGAGATCATCACCCTCGAGCTGGGCCGTCTGAGCCGCCAGCAGCAGGACGGCCGGATCCTGCCGGTCCAGCAGCCGCTGCGCCTGGCGCAGGTGGTAGCGGGCGGTGGCCACATCACCCGCCGCCGCCGCCACCAGCCCGGCGGAGAGAGCCTGCCGTCCGGCCTCCTCACGCCGCCGCGCGCGGCGGGCGGCAAGCCGCTGGGGCAGGGTCCACAGCAGCCGGCCGAGCTCGAACAGGGCGATCCCCGCCGCCACCACCGCCAGCAGCGCCAGCAGCGCGATGCCCACGCTGGTCTCCAGCTCCACCCCGAGCCAGTCCACCACCACCCGGCCCGGGCGGTCGGCGATCCAGGCGGCGAGCACCGCACTGGCGGCGGTGACGGCGAGGAACAGGACGAGCCTCAGCATGGGCAAGAGCTCCCTGGTCAGCTGGCGGTATCCAGCAGGGCGGCGAGACGTTCACGCGCGAGCCGGTCGAGTTCGGCCGCCACCGTGCGGGCTTCGAGCCGCACCCGCGCGCGCTCGAGCCAGGCGGCCACATCCGCGCGCGAGCCGGCATGGGGCTCAAGGGCGGCGATGGCGGCGGCGAGATCATCCCGCGCCAGGGCTTTGCGCGCCTCCTCCACCGCCGCCGCCAGGGTGGTGGGGGCCTCGCCCTTGCGGCGGACGGTGACGAGCCGGCCGAGATTGGCAAGCGTGGTCCCCAGAAGATCCCCCCCGGCAGACGGGGCCACCGCCTCACCGCGGGCGAGGCGCTCGAGCCCTTGGGCGAGTTCTGCCAGCGTGGGCACACCC
>WFXL01000128.1 GCA_015490605.1 Rhodospirillales bacterium | reverse complement strand
GTTGGAGGCCGCCCGCGGCAGGCCGTCGGCATAACCCACCGCTACCGTGGCGATGCGCGCACCTGCCGGCACCTCATAGGTGGCGCCATAGCCGACGGTGGCGGGCTCGGTGAGGGTGTAGATCCGCAGCACCGGGGCCACCAGCCGCACCACCGGCCGCATGGGGTTGGGCCGGCCGGGGGTGGGATTGACGCCATAGAGGGCCACGCCGGGGCGCACCAGGTCGAAGTGCCAGGCCCGCCCCAGAAAGATGCCGGAGGAGGCGGCAAGACTTCGCACTACGCGCCCGGCGAAGCTGCGGGTGGCCGCATCAAAGCGCTCGCGCTGGCGGGCATTGAGCGGGTGGTCCGGCTCATCGGCGCAGGCCAGATGGCTCATGAGCAGCACCGGTGCCACCTCGTCCCACACCGCCGGCTCGATGGCGGCGAACTCGGCCACGGTGAAGCCCAGGCGGGTCATGCCGGTATCGAGATGGAGCGCGGCCCGAAGCCGCTGTCCCCGGCGCCGGGCGGTGCGCTGCCAGTGGGCGAGCTCGCCCGGATGGTTGAGCACCGGCACCAGCCGGTGGGCCAAGAGCTCCCGTTCCTCGCCCGCGCCCACCCCATCCAGGCAGAAGATGCGCACATCCTCCAGCAACTGCCTGAGCGCCACCGCCTCCTCCAGGCGGGCTGTGAAAAAATCGCGGCAGCCGGCGGCATGGAGGGTGCGGGCCACCGGTGCGAGGCCGAGGCCGTACGCATCGGCCTTGACCACCGCCGCGCAGGCGGCGGGTGCAACCCGCGCGCGCAGCATGCGCCAGTTGTGGGCGAGAGCATCCAGGTCGATCTCCAGGCGGGCGCGTGCCGGCCCGCGCACCGCCACATCAGGGGACATCGGGATAGGCTGCCGTCTCGAGATTGCGGAAGCGGCCGAAATTGGCGTCGAACTGGAGGTGGACCACGCCGATGGGGCCGTTGCGCTGCTTGGCGATGATCACTTCGGCGCGGTTGTGGCACTCCTCGAGGCGCTGCTTCCAGCGCTCGTAGCGCTCCTGGAAGCGCTCGGGGCTCTCGCCGTCGCGCGGCTTGGGCTCGGCGCGGGAGACATAGTATTCGTCGCGATAGACGAACATCACCACATCGGCATCCTGCTCGATGCTGCCGCTCTCGCGCAGATCCGCGAGCTGTGGACGCTTGTCCTCACGCGTTTCCACCGCGCGCGAGAGCTGCGAGAGCGCCAGCACCGGCACGTCCAGCTCCTTGGCAATGGCCTTGAGCCCCTGGGTGATCTCGCTCACCTCTTGGACCCGGTTGGCCTGGGCGTAGGTGCCGCTGCCGCGCATGAGCTGGAGATAGTCCACCACGATCAGCGACAGGCCGTGGGTGCGCTTGAGCCGGCGGGCGCGCGAGCGCAGGGCCGCCACCGACAGCGCCGGGGTGTCGTCGATGAAGAGCGGCCGTTCGGCCAGCTCGCGGGTGGCCTGGACGATGCGCTGGAAGTCCTCTTCCTCGAGCCGGCCGCGCCGGAGCTCGTCGGTGGGGATGCGGGCTTCCGCCGACAGCAGGCGGGTGGCCAGCTGCTCGGCCGACATTTCGAGGGAGAACACCGCCACCACATGGCGCGGATGCTTGAGGCCCTCGGCTGCCGGATCGGCCACCTTTGCGGCCGCGGCATTGGCGGCGATGGTAAGCGCCAGTGCGGTCTTGCCCATGCTGGGCCGGCCCGCCAGCACCACCAGATCGGAGCGCTGCAGCCCGCCCAGCTTCTCATCCAACCCCACAAGCCCGGTGGGCACGCCGGTGACATGGCCGGTTTTGTGGTAGGCCGAATGGATCATCCGCACGGCGCTCTCCAGCACCTCGGGAAAGGCGCGGAAGTCGCCGCGAGTCTCACCCCGCTGGGCCAGCTCGAACAGCTTCTGCTCGGCCTTCTCCACCTGTTCGATGCCGCTCAGGCCATTCTCGGGGTCGAAGGCCTCGTGGACAATCTCCTCGCCGATCTCGATCAGCCGCCGCTTGACGGCCAGGTCGTGCACCACGCGGGCATAGTCCACCACATTGACGATCATCTCGCCGGCGCGGGCAATGCGCTCCAGATAGGCGCCGCCGTCGAGCTCGGCCAAGGCCGGGTCGGTGTCGAACAGATGATAGAGGGTGGTGTGGTCGGCCAGCTGGCCCTTCTGGATGGTCTCGGCGCAGACCTCGAAGATGCGCCGGTGGACCGGCTCGTAGAAGTCCTCCGGCCGCAGCAGGTCGGCGATGCGGTGGTAGAGCTCGTTGTTGACCAGGATCGCCCCCAGCACCGCGAGCTCAGCCCGCAGATTGTGGGGCATGGTGCGAAGCGGTGTGGCCGCGGCGGCATCGCGGTCGACCGGAGGGCTTGTGAGCTCGTTCATGGGTGGCGGCCGGTGCGGTGTGGCGATCCGCCCCCTATGTAGCCCGCCACAGGCGCGCGAGCGAGGGGCCCGGGCGGCGGAAGGCGACGGCTGCTTTCACCGCGCCCCTCAGGCCACGGCCAGGTCGTCGGGGAATTCGGGGCGCAGGCGGCCGCCCAGGCGGATGGGGCGGATGTCACGGGCGCGGCCGCTGGCATCGTCGGTGATGATCAGCACCGCGCAGAAGGTGGCCTCACCCCGCGCCGGCTCCAGCCGCGGCCCGGGGATGCTGGTGCGAAAGCGGCGCACCGCCGCCCCCTTCTCCATGCCGATCACGCTGTCATAGTCGCCGGTCATGCCCACGTCGGAGAGATAGGCGGTGCCGCCCGGCAGGATCATGGCATCGGCAGTGGGCACATGGGTGTGGGTGCCCACCACCGCACTCACCCGACCGTCCAGGGCGTGGCCCAGCGCCATCTTCTCGCTGGTGGCCTCGGCATGGACGTCCACCACCATGGCGGCCACGCCGGCCCCCAGCAGATGGGCCGCCAGCACCTCCTCGAGGGCGCGGAAGGGATCGTCCAGAAAGCCGCCCATGAACAGCCGGCCCATCACCTGGGCCACCAGCCAGCGGCGCCCGCGGGCATCGGTGGCCATGTGGAGGCCGCGGCCGGGGGTGCCCGGTTGCATGTTGAGAGGGCGCAGGATCCGGGGCTCGCGGTCGATGTGGCCCAGGAGCTCACGCTGGTCCCAGACATGATTGCCGGTGGTGAGCACATTGGCGCCGGCCTCGAACATCTGGGCGGCGATGGCGGGGGTGAGGCCGAAGCCGCCGGCGGCATTCTCGGCATTGACCACCACCCCATCCACCGCAAGCCGCCGCCGCACCTCCGGCAGGTAGTGGAACAGCGCCGCCCGGCCGCTGCGGCCCACCACATCGCCCACGAACAAAATGCGCACCGCTGCCCTCTCCACTTGGCGCCCCCGTTCTAGGCAGGCGCCGGCGGTCCGCAAGGGCAGCCGGCGGCTGCAAGGATTTGCCCCCGCGGACCCCGCTTGATGCCGCCCGCAGTGAGCGCATATTCAGCCCGCGTGGGGCCGTAGCTCAGTTGGGAAGAGCGCCTGCCTTGCACGCAGGAGGTCGGCGGTTCGAATCCGCTCGGCTCCACCAGATTTCCCGCAGGATTCCCGCTCAGCGCCTGGCTGATTGCCGCCGGCTGAACCGGTGAGGTCATCGGGTGGCCTGGTGATGGTGGCCATCCGGGCATGAGCGCCGCCAGTTGGCGGCTGCACGCAAAGTCGGCGCCGTCGCACCGCAGGCGAAATCCGATCCACAACTCCGGATCGAAGAAAGCACCGGCCGCCCAAAAGGGGCGGCCGGACGGGAAGGTGATGGGGCCTGACCGGCGCTCAGGCCACCACCACGAACTGGCCCATCATGCCCGCATCCTCATGCTCGAGGGTGTGGCAGTGGTACATGTAGGGCAGTTCGGGATCGGCGTAGTCGCGGAAGGACAAGAGCAGCCGTACCCGCTCTCGCGGCCACACCAGCACCGTGTCCTTGAGACCGCGTTCGAGGCCGCGGGGCCGGCGGCCATTGCGGTCCAGGATGCGGAATTGGACGTCGTGGACATGGAACGGATGGGGCATGGGTGAGCGGTTGATCACCTCCCAGATCTCGTCGGTGCCGAGCCGCACCACCTCATCGATGCGCTCCATGTCCATGGTCTTGCCATTGATGGTAAAGCGCATGCCCATGCCGCCACCACCCATGGCACCGCCGCCCATGCCGCCGCCACCGGCGGACCCGCCGCTCATGGGGCCATTGCCACCCATGGGGCCGTTGCCACCCATCATGCCACCACCCATACTGCCGCGGCGACGCGAGCGGTGGCGCATCATCGGGCCGCCCATGCCCATCTCCATCACGAAGCGGCGGGTGCGCACCGCGCGGGCAGGCTGGGGCGCCGGCAGACGGATCAGCCGCCGCGGCGGCCGTGGGCCCGACTCCAGCACCGTCGCCGGCAGGATGTCGAGAAACCGCAGGCGCCGCATGGCACGTGCCCGCCGCCGGCGGCGCATCCCCATCATCGGCGACAGCACTTCGCCCTCCAGGCGGAAGGGCCGCCCGGGTCGCACCTCCACCAGGATCTGGGCGCGCTCGCCCGGCGCCAGGATCAAGCGCCGCGCGCGATAGGCCCGCGGCAGCAGCCCACCGTCGCTGCCGATCACATAGAAGCGGCGGCGATCGGAGAAGCTCAGGCGATAGATGGAGGCATTGGAGCCGTTGAGCAGGCGCAGCCGCAGCCAGCGCCGCCGGGCAATGAAATGAGGCTGGATGGCACCGTTCACCACCGGCACATCACCGATGTAGCCCATGGCGATGGTCATGGGGGTGAGATCATACACCGGCTGGCCGGCGGCATCGAACACCCGGTCCTGCAGCACCAGCGGGATGTCGTCCACACCATACACCAGCGGAAGCGGCAGCCGCGCCTCTTCCTCGTCCTCCACGAGGATGGTGCCCGCCTGGCCGAAATAGACCTGACGGCCCGTATAGCCCTTGAGGTGGGAATGGTACCAGAAGAGACCGGCCTTCTGCTTCACCGGGAAACGGGGCTGCCACACGGCACCGGGAGCGATGCGCTGATGTGGCCCGCCATCGGCGGCGGCCGGCAGATGGAAGCCGTGCCAGTGGAGGGTGGTGGTTTCGCCGAGCTGGTTGCTCACATTGAGCTGCACCGTCTCGCCTGCCCGCATCCGCAGCGTGGGCCCACCATAGTCGGCATTGATGCCGATGGCGGAACCACGCCGTCCGGCGCCGAAGTCATGGGTCCCTGCGCGGATGGTTAGATCGAACACCCGCACGCCGCCCGCCATCCGCCCCTCCTCGAGCGGCGGGACCGGCAGGGAAGGTGTGTCGGCCGCCCAGGCCCCAAAGCGCGCGGGACGCAGCACCAACGGTGCTGCCACCAGCGCCGCAGCCCCCTGCAACCATTGCCGTCGTGAGACCATGCCCATGCCACCTCCATCTCCTGAAACCATCGGTACCCAGGTAACGCCTGACCCCGCGGATTGATCCCCGACCGGCCCGCGGTCCGGCTGCGCCACGGCGTCGCACCGGGGGCGGGGAAGCTGCGGCTCTGCGTCCCGCAGCGGCGATTCCGGGCGCGGCGCATCGCCCCTTGAGCTCGCCGGCTCGCGGGCCTAGCAAACCTGCGACCGTGCCGCCGGGAGTGCCGCTCCGCCATGTCCATCCGGCAACGGATGCCGGGTTCGGCTTTCCTGCTGCTGCTCATGGTGATGCTGGCGGTGGGTGAGGTGCTGGCCGCGGGCCATCGCCTCGGCACCAGCGGGCTGCCGCTGCCGCGCTGGGCATCACTGGCCTCCTCGCGCGCCAATCTGCGCACCGGCCCCGGGCGCCAGTTCCCGGTGCGCTGGATCTTCGTCCGTCGGGGCCTGCCGCTGCGGGTGGTGGATGAAGTGGACGTGTGGCGCCGGGTGGAGGCTCCCGACGGCGAAGTGGGCTGGATGCATGCCGCATTGCTCTCCAGCCGACGGACGGTGATGGTGCGCGGGGCGGTGCGGCCGCTGCGGCGCACGCCGGCACCCGAAGCCCGGGTGGTGGCGCGGCTCGAGCCGGGCGTAATTGCCCGGCTGCTGAGCTGCGACGGGATGTGGTGCCTGGTGGAGGTGGAGTCCTACCGCGGCTGGCTGCGGCGGGAGGAGGCATGGGGCGTGGACCCGGCGCCCGCAGGAGAGGCCGTGCCGGCGGCCGAGGGCTGAGGGCCGCCCGCGGCACACCGTCGCACTTCAGCCCGCGGCGGCACCTGGCGGCTGCCAGCACCCCGGGATGGCACCGAAGGCGCGCGAGCAGACCGGCCCGCCACCGCCCGCAGAGCATCGGAGGGACACGGCCTGCCGCGGGCGATGCGTCGAAGCCGTGCGAGCCGGAGCGGGCCATGCCCACGAGCAAGTTCGACGTTCACAACACCTGTCGGAACACCTACTGAGTCCCGGGAAGCGGGCGCACCGGGGTCCGCCTGGAGCCCACGGAGCCGCCGTCCATGCCGCCACGTCCCCTCGTCCACATCGTCGGTGCCGGCCCGGGCGATCCCGAGCTGCTCACCCTCAAGGCCTACCGTCTCCTGCAGACGGCCCAGGTGGTGGTGCACGACCGGCTGGTGGGTGACGGCGTGCTGGCGCTCATCCCTGCCGCCGCCGAACGCATCGATGTGGGCAAGACTCCCGGCGGGCCACGGGTGGACCAGGCTGCCATCAACCGGCTGCTGGTCCGGCTCGCCCGCAGCGGCCGGCGGGTGGTGCGGCTCAAGGGCGGCGATCCGCTGTTGTTCGGCCGCGGCGGCGAGGAAGCGCTCTTCCTATTGCAGCACGGCATCGAGGTGGAGGTGGTGCCCGGCATCACCGCCGCCTTCGGCTGTGCCGCCGACCGTCTCGTCCCCCTCACCCACCGGGGCCTCGCCACCGGCGTGCGCTTCATCACCGGCCACTGCCGCGCGGGCTGGTGGCTCGACCTGGACTGGCGCGGCCTCGCCGATCCCGCCACTACACTGGTGATCTACATGGGCCTCGCCCACATCGAGGAGATCAGCCGCCAGCTGATGGCCCACGGCCGTGATCCGGCAACACCGGCGCTGGCGGTGCAGAACGCCACCCTCCCCGGCGTGCGGGAGGTACGCGCCCCCCTCGGGCACCTGGCGGCGGCGGTGCGCGCGGCCGGGCTCGAGCCACCGGTGCTGTTCATCGTGGGCGAGGTGGTGGAGCTGATGCACCATGCATCCACCGCACTCCATAACCTTAAAAGCCTGGCACCATGCCACGGTTGAGGGCGTCGCCAGCTGACCCCGGCTGCCAATGGATCGCGCTGCCCGCGGACACGCAAATGCGGCCGATGTCACCAACGACAGCCCCTTCCCCTTGGGGCGTGGGGGCATGACGACAGCGGCACCGTCACCAGTGTCCCTGCTGATCGCCACCCATGGGATCGAAGGCGGCCCAGGGGTGGCCGCCTGTCATGCCGACCGCATCGCCGCCCGCGGGCTGTTCCGCACGGTGGCGGTGGGCTGTCTTCGCGGCGAGCCCACGCTCGCACAGGCGCTCGCCCGCCTGCCAGGGCCGGTGGTGGTGGTGCCGCTGCTCTTCGCCCGCGGCTGGATCTTCGATCGCGTGTGCGAGCGCCTTTCCACCTCCGGCCGGGACGACCTCTGGCTGGCGCCGCCGGTGGGCACGCTCGCGGGCGCGGGCGAGCTCCTGGCGCGAATGACAGCTGCAGGACTGCGGCGGTTTCCTGGCGCCCGCCGGATCTGGCTCGTGGGCCATGGGACCCCGCGCCATGGCGACAGCACCCGCGCGCTTGCGGCCCATGCCGCCCTGCTGCGCCGACGCTTTCCCCGCCAGCGCCTGGAGCTCCTGTGGCTGGAGCAGGAACCCTCGCTCGAAGGCGCGGTAGCGGCCCTCGAGCCGGCGGCCGAGGTGGTGGTGGTGGGCGGCTTCGTGGATGCCGGCCCCCATGGTCGGGACGATGTCGCGCGGCTGCTGGCGCCGCTTGGAGCGCGTGCCCACTACACCGGCCCGGTAGGCACCCGGCCGGAGGTGGCGGCGCTGGTGATCGCCGCCGCCGGCACCATCCTGCGCGCGCCGGTGTGATAGCGCCGTCTGTCGGTGGTCAGGATCTGCGCCCGGGCATCGAAGCGGCGGGCGAGATCCAGCCCGGCGTCCGGATCCAGCACGCACAGGGCGGTGGCAAGCCCATCCGCCAGCGCCGCGCTCTCCGCCGCCACCACCGCCCGGCGGATGCCGCGGGCCGGCCGGAGGCTCAGGGGATCGAGGATGTGGTGGTAGCGGCCGGCGGGATCGAACCGGGTGGCAGCCGGCGCGGACACCGCCAGCGCCCCCGCCCGCAGCCGCCAGCGGCCGCCGGCTCGAAGCGCCACCTCGAAGGGGGCCTGCTCCCGCGGTGGTCCCAGCGCGCGCAGCTCGCCGCTGTCGATCAGGGCGAAGCCGAGCCCCGCCGCCTCGAGCCGCGCCGCCAGCCGATCGGCGATGTAGCCCTGGGCGATGCCGTTCAGAGTCAGCGCCGCACCCGGCGGCAGCCGGATGCAGCGGGGCTCCACCACCACCCGGGTGAAGCCCAGGAGCCCGCCGAGCACATCGAGAGTTGCGGCCACCCGCCGGGGATCGGCCAGCGCCCGCGCGCGTGCGAGCCCGGCGAGGGCGGCATAGAGCGGCTGGACCGTGGGATCGAAGGCGCCGGCACTGGCATGGTGGAGCCGGCGGCAGAGGGCCAAAAGCTCGAGCAGCTCCGGCGGCGGTTCCCGCAGCTCCCCGGTACGCGCAAGCCGCACCAACGGGGCATCCTCGCGGTGGAGGGTGAAGATGGCCTCGAGCCGCAGGAGCTCGTCGAACAGCTCGCGCGCCAGCGCGGCGGCCGCCGCCTCCTCGAGGCCGTAGAGCCACACCTGCACCCGCGTGCCCAGGGCCACCGTCTCGAAACGGTGGACCGCGGGCGCCGCTGGCCACCCGGCCATCACCGCCACGGGGGCCGCCGCCAGGAGGCCCAACACCCGACGCCGTCTGATCGCCATCAGCCGTGCTCCCCTCGCCTCACCCTCCTTCCCCGCCAACAGACCCGCGACTTTGACGGCGATCAAGGTGGAGGGGCAATGCGCGCGGCAGCAGGATTCGGGCAGCCTGTAGCGTTTCTTCGGTAGCGAGTCCGGACATGGCTGGCAGGGAGAACATTCCGCCCCTGCTTTCCCTGGGCTTTCGCCCCTTCTTCCTGGCAGCGGCCCTGTGGCTGCCGCTGGCGCTGGCGCTGTGGGTGTGGATCCTCGCCGGCGGTGGGCCCGCAGCCCTCGCCCTCGATCCCCTCGCCTGGCACCGGCACGAAATGCTCTTCGGCAGCATCGGTGCCGTCCTCGCGGGCTTCCTGCTGACCGCGGTGCCCAACTGGACCGGGTTTGCGCCGCTTCGCGGACGCCCGCTTTTGGCGCTGCTGCTGGCCTGGCTTGGCGCGCGTCTCGCCGCCCTTGCCGGCCCCGCCTTCCTGGCGGTGGCGGCGGCGGCGGAGCTGGGGTTTCTGCTGGCGCTCTGGGGCTGGGTCGCCGTGGCGGTGGTGCGTGCTGGCAATCGCCGCAACCTGCCGGTGGTGCTGCTGCTGGGCCTCTACGTTGGGGCTGCCGCCCTGGCGTGGGGCGAGGGGCTCGGGGTGCCGGTGCCGGCCGGCCTTGGCCATCGTCTCGGGCTCGCGGTGGTGTTGCTGCTGCTGGCGCTCATCGGTGGCCGCATCGTCCCCGCCTTCACCCGCAACTGGCTCAACCGCCAAGGCGCGGCCGCGCTGCCCGCCCCCTTCGGCCCCCTGGACGCTGCCACCCTCGCCGTCTGGGCGCTGGCGCTCGCACTCTGGGTGGTGGCGCCCCAGGCCCTACCCACCGGCGGCCTGCTGCTGGCGGCCGCTCTGCTCCATGGTCTGCGGCTTGCGCGCTGGCAGGGCCACCAGACCCTGTGCGAACCCCTGGTCTGGGTGCTTCACCTGGCCTACGGCTGGCTCGCGCTGGGCGCCGGGCTGCTGGGGCTTGCGCTTTTGGGTGTTGGCCTCGATCCCGCCACCAGTCTCCATGCCCTCACCACCGGCGCCATCGGCACCATGACCCTCGCGGTGATGACCCGGGCATCCCTGGGCCATACCGGCCGGCCGCTTGTAGCCGACCGCGTGACGGTGATGATCTATCTGCTGGTGAACCTGGGCGCGCTGGCGCGCCTGGCAGTGCCGCTCGCTCCCGATCCACAGCTGGCGCTGGCTGTTGCCGCCCTGCTCTGGGGTGGGGCCTATCTGCTGTTCGCCCTTCACTACGGCCCCATGCTGACCGCCCCGAGACGGCCATGTTCCGCCGTCACCCGCGCATCTTGACCTCCATCAATGTGAATGTGACGCGTTGGTGGGAAAAGAGCAGACGCAGGGTCGACCCGTCGAATCAGAACCATGCCTGTGGACAGCCGCGAGCGCCCCTCCAGAATCGCGCGCCTTCTGGACCGCCCCTTTCTGCTGCTGGCGGTGGCGGTGGTTCTGCCAGCGGCGCTGGAACTCCTGACAAGGTTCGCCATGACCCTCCCGCCGTGGCTCACCAACATGCTGCCCGACCGCGTGCTGGCGCTCCTCCCCTAGGCCGGCAGACGGCGCGCTCGCTGGGGCCATCGCCCAGGCCAGGCATGGCGGTGTGTGCTGTTACGCCCAGGCCAGGCATGGCGGTGTGTGCTGTTACGCCGTGGACAGAGGGATGGGCCCGCGGTAAGAGCCGTCGGGACGACTCCGGCCATGGGCTGATCATGGCTCCACTGCGCCGCTTCACGCAGGGTTCGGCATCCGCGCCGCACGGCTCGGGGTGTGAGCCGCCTGGTCCATGAGTGAGGCCTTCGTGCCCTTCCTGCGCACCGTCGGGCGTGGCCCGCGGCTGTCGCGGCCGCTTGCGCGCGAGGAGGCGCGCGCGGCCATGGCGCACATCCTCGCGGGTGAGGTGGCGCCGGAGCAGCTCGGCGGCTTCCTGCTGGTGCTGCGCACCCGCGGCGAGACCGCGCCGGAGATCGCCGGCTTTGTCGAGGCGGTGCGCGCCACCCTCGAGGACGGCGCGGGACTTCCGGTGGAGCTGGACTGGCCGTCCTATGCCGACCGCCACCGGCGGCCGCCCTGGTTCGTCCTGGCCGCCCTGCTGGTCGCACGGGCGGGTGTGCGCGTGCTGATGCACGGCCTTGCCGGCGAGGGGCCGGCCACCACCCGCGCCGCCCTCAAGGCCCTCGGGGTCCCCCTCGCCCGCAGCATCGCCGAAGCGGGCGAACAGCTGGAGCGGAGCGGCTTCGCCTATCTCCCGATCGAGCGATTCGCCCCGGCCTTCGCCCGGCTGTTCGCCCTGCGGCCGATTCTGGGGGTGCGCACTGCCATCAACACCACCGGCCGCGCCCTCGACCCCTTCAAAGCACCGTTCCAGATCCAGGGCGTGTTCCACCCGCCCTATGTGGCCCTGCAGGTGGAGGTGCAGCGTCTGCTGGGGCGGCGTTGCGGCATCACCTTCAAGGGCCGTGGCGGCGAGGCCCAGCGCGATCCCGACAAGCCCACCCGGGTGGTGGAGCTGGTGGCCGGCGAGGTGCGCGAGCGGCGCTGGCCGCCGGTATCCTATGCCGGGCCGCGCCATCCCTGGCGCGACGAGCCGCCCGAGCTGGCACCGCTGGTGGCGCTGTGGCGCGGCGAGGTGGAGCTTCCCGGTCCCGAGGCGGCGGTGGTGGCAACCGCCGCCCTCGCCCTCCATCTCACCGGCCGTGCGCGCGATCCCGAAGCCGCCCTGGCGCTCGCCCGGGAACTCTGGCAGACGCGCCGGAGTCCGCAAGGAGCGCCCTGACCACCGCCACAAGCCGCCCCATGGTGGCCGGGTCCAGCACGCCATCCACCTGCTGCGGCCGAAAGCGCCGCTGGAACGCCCGTAGCGCCGGCGCGAAGCCGATGGCGGCAAGCTCGGGCCGATAGCCGAGGCGCTGCAGGAGCGCCCATGCGGCCAGCGGATCCACCGGCATGGGGTTACCCGGATCCTCTGGCCAGAAGGCAAGGCCGCGGCGGGCGAGGGTGCGCCAGGGAAAGAATTCGCCGGGATCGCGCTTGCGCCTGGGGGCGAGGTCGCTGTGGGCAATCACCGCTGCGGGCGCGAGCCGGTAGCGCACCAGCAGCTGCTCCAACAGCCGGCAGAGAGCGTCGATCTGGGGCCCGGCAAAGGGCCTGTAGCCGAAGTCGTGGCCCGGGTGGATCAGCTCGATGCCGAGGGTGTGGCTGTTGAGGTCGGTGCAGTCCTGCCAGGCGCCCTGGCCGGCATGCCAGGCGCGGCGCTCGTCCGGAACCAGCCGCAGAATGGTGCCGGCCTCGTCGATCACATAGTGGGCGCTGACGCCGCTTGCGGGATCGCACAGGCGCCGCAGAGCCGCCCGGCCGCTCGCCATGCCGGTATAGTGAAGCACCACAAAGCGCACCCCGGCGCCCGCGGGCCGCGGGCCATGGTTGGGCGAGGGGTGGTCGACGATGGCGAGCCGACGCACCGCTCAGAAACGGTCCAGCAGGCGGCGGTAGTAGTCCCGCTCGTAGGCCGGCCGGCGGAAGTCGCCGGAGCGCCGCAGCAGCTCCTCGAGGATGCCGCGGGCGCGCCCGAGGTCGTAATCCTCCGGCACATCCACCCCGCCGGTGGCGAAGCCGCCGAGATTGCGCCGCGCCCGGCCGAGGGGATCGCGCCCGGGCGCGCCGATGCCGCCCGGGCCCGGCTGGCCGCCATTGCCGCGCCGCATGGCCTCGCGCAGCTGCTCCAGCATCGCCCGGCCGCCGCGGCGGAGCTGGTCTAGGGCCCGGTTCTGCGCCTCGCTGGCCGGCTGCGGCCGGCCACCGCGGAGCGCATCGCGCGCCCGCCGCATCTCCAGCTCCGCCTGTCCCGGGGCCTGGGGCACGCGCAAACGCATCTCACCGAGGCGGCGCATGAGGGAATCGAGGGCACGCCGCAGCGCCTCCTGTTCCGCCGCCACCGCCGCGGCATCGCGCCGTTCGCCGCCCCGGCGCCGGTCGAAGGCGCCGGCACCCGGCGGCGGCTCCCGCGCAAGGCGGAAGGTCTTGTCCAGCAGCTGCTGCTGGGCCCGCATCAGCCGCTGGAGCTCGCTCACCGCCTGTTCCAGCGGCGAGGGCTCCAGGCGCCGGGGGGTCTCCAGATTTTCCAGCATGCGCCGGAGCTGCGCCAGGAGCTCGCGGGCGGCCTCGCGCTGGCCGCTTCGGGCGAGCTCGCGGGCGCGGCGCAGGAGCTCCTCGAAGTCCTGACGGGTGAGGGTGCGCGCGGGATCGAGCGGCACCCGCGACGCCTCCGCCTGCTCCCGTGCCCGCTGCTGGAGTGCTTCCAGCGCGCGCCGCTCGAGTTCACGCAGATAGCGGTCGAGGCTGGCTTCGAGCTCGCGCATGAGCCGTTCCAGCTCCTCCGGCGAGGCCCCTTCCTCGAGCGCCCGCTCGAGCGCTTCCTGACGCTCCCGCAGCTCCCGCTCGGCCAGGGCCAGGGCCCCCTCCTCAATGAACAGGGCAATCTCCCACATGAGGTCGACAGCGCTGCGCCGACCCGCCGGCGTGCGGTCCTGCAGGAGCCGTGCGGCCGCCACAAACAGGGTGAGGGGGACGGCAGCGCCGAGCTCGCGCGCCGCCTCGCTCTGGGCCAGGGCCTGCAGCTCCAGCCCCACCAGCGCCCAGCGCCGCGGATCCTCCACCAGCCGCCGGCGGGCGGCCACCACCTGGCGCGCCAGCGGATGGCGAAACGCGCGCTGGGGCAGCACCAGCCGCAGCGGACCGCTCCGCCCCCGCTGACCGGCGGCGTCCACCGCCTCCAGCACCAGCTCCGCCGGCAGCCCCGCCAGCGGGTGGGCGGTGAGGTCGACAAAGCCGCGGCCCTGGGCGGTGCGCGGGCGCCGTGCCGGCCGCGAGAGCATCCGGCGCGCCACCAGATCGGCAATGCCCTCGCCGGCCGCGGCCGCTTCAAGCGCAAGCGGCCGCACCAGCAGCGCCACCTCGGCCACGCCATAATCGTCCTCGGCCTCGAACCGCACCTCGAGGCTGCCGCGGCGGGTGCGCTCGGGCGGGCCGGCGAAGGCTACCCTGGGGATCTGGTCGGGAATCACCTCAAGGCGGAAGGCGGCAAGTTCTGCGCCTTCCAGCTCGACGGCGAGTTCCAGGTCGCGTTCGATCGTGCGGCGCCACTCGTAGCTGCGGCCGGCAAGGGGCATCAGCGGCTGGCTTTCCTTGCGGTCGAGCCGGAGCCGGGGACGGCTTCCGGCCGGCACCTGGTGGAGCTGCACCACCAACTCGCTGCCGGCGGGAAGCCTAAGGCGGCCGTCGGCCGGCAGTTCCTCAAGCCGTCTTGGGGCAAGGCCAGTGTAGTCCGGCGGATCCACCCACAGCTCGAGCCGTGGTCCTGAATCGGCAAGCCGGGTGGAAGGGGTGCCGGGGTCGAAGGCGGCGGCCAGCCGGCGGGCGAGATCGCCCCGCGCATCCACCCAGCCCACCACCAGCAGCAGGAGGAGCAGCGCCCGAAGCGCCCAGGGATCGCGCCGCGGCAAGGCCGAGCTGGGCGCCCGCAGGCGCAGCCGGTCCAACAGCGCCTCGAGGCGGGCGCGCTCGCGCGCCCACAGCGCCCGGGCGAGCGGATCGTCGCGTCCGGCGGCAAGCTCGTCCTCGTAGAGCCTGAGGGGTGCGTGGCGGAAGCCGGAATCGCGTTCAAGCCGCGCCAGCGCCTCCTCCCGCGTGGGCCAGCGCAGTCCGCGCAGCGCCAGCACCAGCGTGGCCACAAGGGCAAGGGCGAAGAGAGCCAGCAGCGCCAGGTGCAGCGGGCGCGCAAGCCCGCTCCAGAGGTCGAACAGCACGCTCAGAGCAAACAGGCCGAGGATGGCCACCGGCGGCCACAGCCGCGGCCACAGCCGCTCCCACAAGAGCACCACCCGGGCGAGACTGATGCCGAGGGCGAGCTGGCGGGTCCGCCTACGCCGCTCTTCCATCGCCACCTCCCGCGACCTCGCCGTCGCGGTCGATCCAGGCGGGGACGCGCTCCCGCGCCATCACCTCCTCCGGCTCCAGCCGCGGCGTGATGCAGTCGGCGCGATCACCCGCCACCAACACCTCCGCCGGCCGCGGCCGCGAATTGTAGCCGGAGGCCATGGCGGCACCATAGGCGCCAACGGTGGCGATGGCTAGCAGATCATCACGCCCGAGGCGGGGCAGCCGGCGCCCGCGCCCCAGCACATCGCCCGATTCGCAGATGGGCCCCACCACATCCACCGTCTCCTGGGGCGCGTGTGGCGGCGCCACTACTGGCAGAATCTCATGCCAGGCGTCGTAGAGGACCGGGCGCAGCAGCGCATCCATGCCGGCATCCACCACCAGCAGTTTCTGGCCGGCGCTCTCCTTGCGATAGAGCACGCGGGTGAGCAGTACCCCCGCCTCGGCCACGAATGCCCGGCCGGGCTCGAAGATCAGTTCCAGCTCCCGCTGGCCCAGAAGCCGGGCGATCAGCGCCGCCACCCGTTCCGGCGCCACCGGCTCCTCATCGCGATAGCGCACGCCGAAGCCGCCTCCCAGATCCAGCCGCTTGAGGTGGATGCCCTCGGCCTGCAGCTGGTCGGCGAGATGGAACAGGCGCCCGTAAGCCTGCTCGAAGGGAGCAAGATCGGTGATCTGGGAGCCGATGTGGAGATGCAGGCCCACGAGTTGCAGATGTGGCCGCCCATTGGCCTCGCGGCAGGCTTCCGGCGCCTTCTCCCAGGGGATGCCGAACTTGTCGCGGCGGCGGCCGGTGGCGATCTTGTCGTGGGTGGCGGCGGCCACATCGGGGTTGATACGCAGCGCCACGGGCGCCCGGCGGCCGAGTCTTCCGGCGATGAGGTCGATGCGGGCGAGCTCTTCGCGCGATTCCACATTGAACTGGAGGATGCCGAGCTCGAGCCCGAGGCGGATCTCCTCATCGCTCTTGGCCACGCCGGCAAAGACGATGCGCTCGGGTGCGATCCCGGCCTGCACCGCCCGCCGGATCTCGCCGCCGGAGACGGTATCCGCCCCCACACCCTCGCGCGCCAGAAGCCGCAGCACCGCCAGGTGGGGGTTGGCCTTGACGGCATAGCAGAAGCGCACCGGCAGACCGGCAAAGGCGGCGTGGAAGCGCCGCACCCGTCGGCGGATGGCGCTGGCCGAATAGACATAGAGGGGGGTGCCATAGCGCTCGGCGAGGGCGGCCAGATCGACCCCCTCGCAGAACAGCCGCCCTGCCTGCCGGTGGAAGGTCTCGGCGATCAATAGCCGCCTCCGCCCTCCCCGCCCCGATCATCCTCCTCCGGCAGGCGGGGGGCGCCACGGCGGCCGCAGGCGGCAAGCGCCAGCAGCGGCGCCAGGGCGAGCCCCAGGATGAGATGGCGGCGCGATGACATGGCGGATCCTCCTCCCCAGGGGGTTCAGGAACGCGGCGGCCGGGTGAGAAAGCGGCTGCGATCGGCCGAGGTGACGCTCAGAGCCAGACGCCGTTCATCGCGCAGCACCGCAAGCGGCACCTCGACCCCGGCCTCGCCGAGGGACCAGAGGATCTCGTAGAAGTCGGCGAGATCCGCCACCGGCAGACCGGCGATCTCATAGATGCGGTCCCCCGCCTCGAGGCCGGCACGGGCGGCCGGGCCGCCGCGGGCGGTGCCCATCACCACGAGCCCGCCCTCGCTCTCCTCGAGATAGAGACCGAGCCACGGGCGCGGACGCCGCCGGGCGGCGCCGTGGACCCGAAGATCATCCAGCACCGGCAGCAGCAGGTCCACCGGCACGATCATGTTGGCCCGCTCGGGATGGGCCTCCTCGCCGCTCTGGACCAGGAGCGAGCCGATGCCGATCAGGAGCCCGTTGCGGTCGAAGCAGCCGGTGCCGCCCCAGAAGGGATGCGGCGGGGCGGTGAAGAGGGCATCCTCGATCATGTACTCCCAGTAGCCCGCGAACAGTCGCCGGCGGAGCAGCACCGCTTCCACGGTGCGCTCGGGCCCGCCGGCCGCCGCCACCAGCAGCCGTTCGCCCACGCGCACATCCGCCGCCCGACCGAGTTCCGCCGGCGGCACCTGCAGCGGCGCCTCCGCCTGCACCAGCCCGAAGCCGGTCTCGAAGTCGTAGGCCAGGAGGCTGGCCGGCACCACCCGCCCCTCGCGCGTCGTCAGGCGGATCTCGGCGGCCTCGCACACGAGATAGCCGATGGTGAGCACCAGCCCGCTCTCGTGGATCACCACGCCGCTGCCGGCGCGCTCGGTCCCCAGCACCTCGGCGGTAAAGGCATCCGGCGGGACTTCCGCCTCCAGCGCCACCACCGAGCGCAGCACCTGCTCCAGCGGAAAGCGGAAGTGACGGGGCCTCGGGCGGATCTGCGGCGGGACCGACTCGTCGTCGTGGTGCATGGTCACCTCGGCACGGGGCTCGATCTCAGGTCGAGCACCGCCGGGGCCGAGTCAAGGGGAGCTGTCCTGCACGCCGCCGGGCCCGTCATCTTCCTTGCGGGCGAGGCCGTCGCGGAGGGCGCGCAGGCGCGGCAGTAACGGCGGAAGTTCCGTGACTACGGTGCGCGAGACGATGGCCACATCGATTCCAAAATCGGCGTGGGCCAGCACATCCCGCATCGCAGCCATCTCCCGCCAGGGAATGTCGGGATGGTGCCTGCGGATGGTGGCAGGAACGCGCTTGCTCGCCTCGCCCATGATTTCAAGGGCGCGGACGATGGCATAGAGCGTCTTCTCATCACGGGCGAGGGCGGTGGCATCGGGAAGATCGCCGAGAAAGGCGATGGCCTTTTCGGCGTGGATGAGAATATCCTCGATCCAGAGCCGAACCGATCGCCCCCTCACACGGCGATGGCCTCCCTGGCAACCCGCGCCACAAGCGACGGCGGAAGCGACTGCGGGGTCGCAAGGTCGACCCGACGCCCGAGGATCGCCGTCAGCTCATCCCGGAGGGCTACGAAACCGAACAGACCCGGCGGCTCACGGAAGCGGACCAGAAGATCGACGTCGCTGCCGGCGCGGGCCTCGCCCCGTGCCAGCGATCCAAACAGGGCCACGCTCTCGACGCCATAGCGCTGGCGCAACTGCGGCAGCTGCGTCCGCAGGCAGTCCAAGACCCGCTGTCGCTCGCACAACGCCTGCTCGCGCTCCATGGCCCCGTCTCCAGCGTATGGCCTTGATATGGCGCCGAAGACAGCCGCTGTCAGCCGACTCGGCCTCAGCGGGCGAGGCGGTAGCCCTCGGGCTCGGTCAGGAGCAGCGTGGTCTGGCCCGGGACCGGCTCGATCTTCTGCCGCAGACGGTAGATGTGGGTCTCGAGGGTGTGGGTGGTGACCGCCGGATTGTAGCCCCACACCTCGCGCAGCAGTACATCCCGCGGCACCGGCCGTCCGCCCATGCGATAGAGATATTTGAGGATCGCCGTCTCCTTCTCGGTCAGGTGGATGCGGCGACCATCGGGCCGCTCCAGCATCTTCGCCGCCGGCCGGAAGCGGTAGGGCCCCACCTCAAACACGGCATCATCAGAAAGCTCGAACTGGCGCAGCTGGGCGCGGATGCGCGCAAGCAGCACCCCAAGGCGCACCGGCTTGGCCACATAGTCGTTGGCGCCGGCCTCGAGGCCGAGGATGGTATCGGCATCCTCGGCATGGGCGGTGAGCATGAGGATCGGCGCCTTCACCCCCTGACGCCGCATCAGCCGGCAGACATCGCGCCCGTCCTGGTCCGGCAGGCCCACATCCAGCACGATGGCATCGAACAGCTGCTCGCGCACCTGGGCCAGCGCCTCCGCGCCGGTGGCCGCCTCGCACACCTCCCAGTCCTCGTGCAGCCGCAGCTGGGCGGCGAGCTCGCTGCGGAAGTCGTCCTCATCATCCACCAGCAGGATCCGTCGCATCGGCACGGCCCATCTCCCCGCCATCTGATCTCCTTCCGAGAGTAGCCCATCGGCGGCGCGAGCGAAGAGGGCCCGAGCTCACACGCCGGCGAGCAAATTGCAACCTCAGGATGTCGCGGCGT
Source organism: Rhodospirillales bacterium (assembly GCA_015490605.1). Taxonomy (GTDB): domain Bacteria; phylum Pseudomonadota; class Alphaproteobacteria; order Geminicoccales; family Geminicoccaceae; genus HRBIN39. Next base: position 1,421 of record WFXL01000128.1, on the reverse strand, counting down.
CATCGCCGGTGGTGGGCGCTTCCTCGCCGCCAGCACCACGGTCGGCAAGCGGCAGCCAGGCGCAGAAACGGCTGCCACGCCCGGGGGTGCTGTCGATGGCGAGATGGCCCTGGTGGCGCCGCAGCACATGTTTGACGATGGCGAGGCCAAGCCCGGTGCCGCCGGCTTCGCGCGAGCGTGCCTTGTCCACCCGGTAGAAACGTTCGGTGAGGCGCGGCAGGTGTTCGGCGGCGATGCCGGGGCCGTGATCGCGCACCGCCAGGGCCAGCGCCGGCCGGCCGGCGAGCGGCCCGGCCTCGGCCGGTGCCCGCGGGTGCACCTGCGCCACCACCTCCACCCGGCCGCCCTCGCCGCCGTATTTGATGGCATTGTCCACCAGATTGGCCAAAAGCTGGTGGAGCTGTTCGGCATCGGCCAGAAGCACAGGCAGTCTGGGTGGCAGGCGCACCTCCAGCGCCACGCCGGCGCGCTCGGCCAGCGGCCGCAGCTCCTCCACCACCCGCTGCACCACCGCCCGCGGATCCACCCGTTCGGTGGGCGGCTGCGGCACCGTCGCCTCGATCCGCGAGAGGCTGAGGAGATCGTCCACCAGACGCACCATCCGCCGCACCTCGCGCTCCATCAGGGCGAGGAAATCCTCGCGGGCGGCGGCATCGTCGCGGGCCGGGCCGCGCAGAGTCTCGATGGCCGCCAGCACCGACGCCAGCGGGGTGCGGAGCTCGTGGCTGGCATTGGCGACGAAGTCCGAGCGCATGCGCTCGATCGCCACCTGCTCGCTGATCTCCCGCAGCACCAGGATGACCCCGCGGGCGCCGGCATCCGGCAGCACCAGCGGCGCGATGCGGGCATGATAGCGCCGCAGCGGATCACCGGGTGGCGCCACATCCACCGTCTGAGCGGTGCGCTCGCGCAGCACCGCGGCGATCGCTCCCGAGAGGGCGGGATCACGCAGCAGCAGGAACAGCGCCACCGGCCGCTCGTCGGCAAGTTCGAAGCGGCGCCGGGCGGTGCTGTTGGCGTGGACCACCCGGAACTCGGGATCGACGAACAGCACCGGGTCGGGGAAGGCCTCGACGATGTCCGCCAGGGCCGCCTGCAGGTCGCGCCGGCGACGGCGCTCGCGCGCATGGACCCGCACCAGCTGCAGCACCGGTGCGGCGATGTGGCGGTCGGTCCAGTCGTCGAACCCCTCGGGCCGCGGGCTGCGGCGGCCGCGGGCAAGTTCTGCGAGCCAGGCGGCAAGCTCCGTCTCCTGACGGGCGCGCCGCCAGCCCGAGACCAGCGCTGCGCCCACCAGCGCCACCAGCCCCAGCCCAGCCCCGCTGCCGCCGCCCAAGGCGGCGGCCATAAGCAGCGCCGGCAGCCCCACCAGCGCCGGGCGCAGGGCGCGGCGGAGGATGCGGGCGGAGGTGGGGTGTGGC
>WFXL01000127.1 GCA_015490605.1 Rhodospirillales bacterium | reverse complement strand
GAGTACGCCGCCACCCGCGGGGCGCTCCGCGCATCCGACAGCACCTCTCCCGACCGGCGAGGGGCTAGAGGCGCGGTGGTGAAAAAACCGCTTCGTGCACAGTGGTGAAAACGCACCTGGCCGATGGTTGAGCGGGCACGGGCCGCCCCAGGGCTGCGGGAAGGGAACCGTGCCTCATGCCCTCGTCGGCGCCAGCAGCATGCCCTCCGCCTCCATCCGGCGAAGGCCATCCTGGTCTGCGGCCTCCTCGCCCTCACCACTCCTCGAGATCGAGGGAGAGGCGGTGGGGCGCATTCGGACGGAACATCCCGTCGGCAAAGGCCAGATGGGTGGGATGGTCGCGGTAGGTGGCTATCACCGCCTCGGACGCAAAGCGGATCACCCAGCCATAGGCATAGTCGTCGCGGCCGGCCACCCGTCGACCGTGGAACACCCGCCGCACCCCCGGCACCTGGGAAAGACGGCGGCGCCCTTCCTCGGCCATGGTGGCGAGCTCGCCCTCGCCGAGCCCCGCGCGCGGCTGGTAGAGCACCACATGCTCCACCTCGCGCCAGCGCCGGCAGCTGGCCAGCACCTCGGATGCGCGCCCGGCAGCGCCAAACAGGCGGCATGCGCGCTCGGTCTCCTGGGCGATGGCGGCCCGCACCTCGCGGTGGAGCGCCAGCCAGCCGGCGGTGGAGTCCGCACGGGCCGCCGCCCGCACCGTCGCCGCGGCGGCATCCGCCAGCGCGGTGAAATAATTGATCTTACTCACCCCACGCTGAGCCAGGGCGCGATACTGGTCGGGCTCGAGGCCGGTGCCGCCATGGATCACCAGCGGGATCTTGAGGGTGCGGTCGATCACCGCCAGCCGGTCCAGATCCAGCCTCGGGGTGCCGCGCAGGCGTCCGTGAACGGTGCCGATGGAAACGGCGAGGAAGTCCACACCGGTCGCGGCGACGAAACGCTCCGCCTCGTCCGGTTCGGTGTAGCGCAGCTCACCCGGATGCAATTCGGCGTCCTCGCCCTCAACGCCGGCCACATAGCCGAGCTCGCCCTCCACCGGCACACCACAGCTGTGGGCCAGCGCCACCGCCTCGCGGGTGCGGGCCACATTGTCGGCAAAGGGCAGCGCCGAGGCGTCCAGCATCACACCATTGCACCCCCAGGCGATCCCGCGGCGCACGCTCTCGAGGGACTCGCCATGATCGAGATGGATCGCCACCGGCAGCGGACTCCGCCGGGCGGCGGCGACACAGGCGGCCAGCGCCAGCTCCGGGTCGAAATGGCGGAAGTGGGATTCGGCCACGCTCAGGATCAGCGGTGCCGCTGCCCGTTCGGCTCCCTCGAGGATCCCCTCAAGGAAAGCCAGGTCCACCAGATCGAAGGCACCCACGGCATAGCGGTGGGTGTGGGCGTGCTGAAGCATGTCGCGCATGTGGACGAGCGGCACGGCGGCTCCTCCCATCTCGGTCCAGCGCCATGCCACCACGCCGGCGCGCGCCCGTCACCGCCCGATCGGGCAGGATGCCGCCACCCGCATGCGCCGTCGGACTGGAGGGAAATCTCGACGATTCCAAAGGTGCGCCCGCCGCACCAAGCTCGCGCCCGGGGCTCGACGTTTCGGTCCGGCTGGCTGACATCGAAGCCCTGCCCTGGCCTGCGGGTGCGCAGCGGCGTCTTCAGGCAGGTGACCTTGTCGACCTCCGCGGGGCCGTTGCCACGCGCGGCCGGGCGCGGCGCAGGTGCCATCAGGGCGCCGAGACGGGATCCCGGCAGAGCTCCGGCGGCAGGCGGCACGGGCCCGGAAGAGGGCGCAGGCGGTCAACCGCAACCCGTGGTTCCACGTGTCCTCAGTAGCCGCCGTCCATCATCGCCGGGCCCATGCCGCCGCCCGCCATCATCGCCATCATGCCGACACCGAAGAGCACGCCCAGCAGGCTGATCACCAGGAAGATGAGCATGGTGATCCCGCTCAGCATGAAATAGGTCTTGAGCTTGGCAAGCCCGCGCTCGAAACTGTCCCGCCGGCCGTCGGCCAGCTGGGAGGCCTCGACCGCGCTGGCCGCCTGATAGAGCACCACCCCCGCCCAGATGGGAAGCCAGGCGATCAGCAGCCCCCAGATGCTGAAGGCCATGAACACACCGCCGAGAATGTTCATGACCCCGAGGAACTTCATCCAGCCCTTCGCCTGGAAGAGCGGGATCGCCACCTCCTTGATCGTCCGCGATTCGGCTGTCTCTTCCGCCATCGTCTCAATCCCTCATGCTGCTCCGGTCACCATGTGGAACCATTGTCGCACCCATCGCAAGCGGTTTCCACCGCTCGCCGTCCCATGGGGCCGGCGGCGTGGGTGTTGTACCCGCACAAGGCCCGGGGCGCGTCTCCCTCATGGCGCCAGAGGTGGCGGCCGCGGTTGCGTTGGGCCCTGATGGCGCGAGCGGCCCTGCGGCTCTGACAATGCCGTGGGCTGCCGGGGTGAGTGCAGATGTGGGCTCCAAGGCCATACGCCCGGCTCTGCTGCCGGCATCCTGCAGAGCGCTCGGGCGCACGCTGGTATCTCAGGCCTCTTCGCCCAGGGCCCCCGTGATCAGCGCCTCGGCCACGCCGAGATCCCGCGCACAGGCCGCCAGGTGGGCGCGAAGCGGCCGCGCCAGCGGGATGCCGTTCCGCCGCCGTTCCGCCGCCGTGCGGCGCTCGGGATCGCCCGGGACGAGCGTGCCCACCACCGGGTCCACCGGCCTTGCCGCCCGCACCCAGTCGAGGAAGGCGCGCACCTCCGCAAGGAAGGCGTCGCCGTCGCCAAGCCGCGCGGGATCGATCAGGATCGAGAGCATGCCATTGTAGAGGCGATCGCGCGGCCGCACGTTGGTGCCGGAGCCGGTGAGCGCGCCCGCCAGCAGCTCGCAGGCCAGCGCCAGTCCCGAACCCTTGTGTTCGCCGAACGGGCGCAAGGCACCCGCGCCGCGGCTGGGGTCGGGCGGGCTGTGGGGTCCCTCGCCGTAGAGGGCGCGGGGATCACCGGTGGGCTGGCCGTCTGCGTCCATCAGCGCATCGGTGCGCACTGGCCGCCCGCCCTCAAGCGCCACCAGTAGCTTGCCCTCGGCAATCAGCGAGGTGGCGCAGTCCAACACAAAAGGGCGGTCGTCGCCAGTGGGAATGCCGATGGCGAAGGGATTGGTGGAAAGCCGCCGCTCGCGCGCGCCGAAGGGAGCCACCAGCAGCGAGCCCGCCACATTGACGAAGTGGAGCGCCACCAGCCCGGCGGCGACCGCCTGTTCGGCATAGGCGCCGATGCGGCCGAGATGGCCGGCATGGCGCAGCGCCACCAGCGCGAGGCCATGCTGGCGGGCGCGCGCGATGCCTGCGGCCACCGCCCGCCGCCCCTGCACCGGGCCGAAGCCATAGCCCGCATCCAGCACGCACAGGACCGGGGTCTCGAGCACAGGCGTGAGGGCGGCTGCGGGCACCAGCCAGCCGCGGCGGATCCAGGCCACATAGCGCGGGATCCGCACCACCCCGTGGCTGTCATGACCGGTGAGGTTGGCCTCCACCAGGTGTTGCGCCACCTCCCGCGCCTCCGCCGGCGGTGCCCCGGCTCGCTCCAGCATGGCGGCGGCAAGCCGGCACAGGGCCTCGGGCGGCACCGACATGGTCCGCCTCCCCCGCAGGACCACCCAAGGGAGATAGCCGTGGCCAAGAGATGGTGCAAATGAGCCGCCGAGGTCCGGCGTGGAATCCCGGCGACGGCGGGATCATCCCTTTACCGGGCGCGTGCGTGGCGGCCGTGGCGGACGGCGCTGTCGTCAGCGGCGCCGCCAGGCGTAGCCGTAGCGGCGGGTGAAATCGAAGCGGCGCACCATGGTCTCGGCGATCTCATTGCCGTCAGGCAGGTGCAGCAGCGCCTCGCGGCCGTCCATCGCCCGCGCCCAGCCCAGCAGCCTCGCCAGGATCGCCTTGCCGTGGCCGCGGCCGCGGAACATGGGCTGGGTGAAGACGCTGTGGATGATGGCGAGATCGTCCACCACCACACAGGCCCCGCCCGCCACCGGAAACTCGCCCTCGAAGGCGACGGCCAGCGCCAGCGGCCGCCGGATGCGCTCGAACATGGCGGCGTGTTCCTCGCGCACCGTCTCGTCCCAGTTGGGATCGGCGATGGCGTTCATCACCGCCGCCCGCGGCCGGGTCTCGATCTCGATGGCGGGATCCGCCGGCGGCAGATCCTCGAGCGGCCGCCACCACACCGAGGTGGCGCCGACGCGCTCATAGCCCCGATCCTCCAGCACCCGGTCCAGCGCTTCCGGCTCCACCCGATCGGCGATCTGAAAGCGCGGGGTGCGATCGCGTTCGGCATACCAGCCCTCGACCCGTTCGATCGCCCGGTCGAGGTCGGCGCCCTGTTCGAACCTGAGGGTCTTGGCCGAATTGATGCGGGGGATCGAGGGCTCGCCCGCCTGCAGGATCCAGCCCGAGACATAGAAGGTCTCGCGGGGCGGCCACGCCCACATGCTGGCCCGCTCGGCCCGCTCGATGAACTCCCGGTCCGTACTCATCGACCCGTCTCGACCTCCGCGCTCGCCGATCGGCGTGGTTGGCTCGTCTCCTCGGTGGACCCGCACCGCACGCGCAAGAGCTCCCCCGCGGAGCACGCTCCGCCCGGCCATGGCGATCCTCTGCCGGAGCCCGCGAGGCGGTGCCGCCCGTAAGGTAAGGCGGGGGGGCGCGGCGCCAAGTGGCGCTCAGGTCGCGGCCGTCAAGCGCCGGGCCACCTCGGCAAAGCGCGCGAGCGCGGCGTCGATTTCCGCCGGCGTGTGGGCGGCCGAGACGCTCGCCCGCAGCAGCGAGCGCCGCCCCGGTGTTCCCGGTGGCAGCGCCAGATTGACATAGACGCCGTGCTCCAGGAGCAGGTTCCAGGCCCACACCGCCTGGCGCTCGTCCGCCAGCACCACCGCCGCCACCGGCGAGGGCTCGGCGCCCAGGGAAAAGCCCAGCTCCCGGAGCCCCGCATGGAGCCGGTGGGCGTTGGCCCAAAGGCGCGTGCGCAGCTCGGGCTCGGCCTCGATGCGGGCGAGGATGCGCAGCACCGAGGCCATGGTGGCGGGACTGGGAGAGGCGGTGAACATGTAGGGCCGGGCGGCATAGCGCAGAAGGCCGAAGTGGGGATGGTCGGAGGCGCCGAAGCCGCCCACGGCCCCGAGGCTCTTGCTGAAGGTGCCGGCGACGAAATCCACTTCCGCCTCAACACCGCAGTGCTCGGCCAGCCCGCGCCCGTGGGCGCCATAGACCCCGAAGGAGTGGGCCTCATCCACCAGCAGAAAGGCGCCGTGGCGCCGCTTCACCTCCACCAGCTCCGCAAGCGGCGCCACATCGCCGAGCATGCTGTAGAGCCCTTCCACCACCACCAGCACGGCGCCGTCTTCGGGCCGCTCGAGCCGCGCCAGGCGGCGGTCAAGATCCTCGGCATCGTTGTGGCGGAAACGGATCACCCGTGCGCCCGAGAGCCGGCAGCCATCATAGATGGAGGCATGGGAGTCGGCATCCACCAGGATGGTATCCCGCGGGCCCGCAAGCCCCGCGATCATGCCGAGATTGGCCTGATAGCCGGTGGTGAAGACGATGCAGTCGCGGCGGTCGAGGAAGCGGGCGAAGGCCTGCTCGAGCTCGCGGTGGAGCCCGTAGGTGCCGTTGGCGATGCGCGAGCCGGTGGTGCCGGTGCCGAAGCGGGCAAGGGCCTCGCGGCCGGCCTCGATGGCCTCGGGGTCGAAGGTGAGGCCGAGATAGTTGTTGGTTCCCAGAAGGATGGTCTCGCGCCCGTCGATCAGCGCGCGGGTCGGCGAGAGCAGCCGGTCGATCCTGAGCTGGAACGGATCGCGGCCGCCACTGCCCAGGAGGGCCTGGCGCCGGGCTGCCAGCGGCCCGTATTTGGCGAGGATGTCGCTCATCCCTGCCGCCCCTCGAGATGGCGCGCGACCAGCTCCACGAGATCGCCCACGGTGCGCAGATCCGCGAGTTCGTTGAGGGGGATGTCGAGGTCGTAGCGGTCCTCCACCTCCATCACCAGGTCCATGGCGGCCGCCGAGTCGATGGCGAGATCCGCCACCAGATCGCTCTCGGGCCCGATCTCGCCGGCCTCGGGGCACTGTTCGCGCAGAATCGCCACCACCGTCTCGAGGATCGCGGCTCGCTCGCTCACCGTCCCTCTCCCGCCGCAGGAAGCCGCAGCCAGCCGGCCGCGCGATACCAGTCGAGGGTGCGCGCGAGGCCCTCGGCGAGTCCCACCTGCGGCCGCCAGCCCGGCAGCCGGGCGAGTGCCTCGGGCGTGCACACCCAGTCGGGATGATAGAGTTGGCCGAGGCGGTCGCGGGGCAAGGGCGGTGGTCCTCCCCGAAGCCGCGCCACCCCCTCGCCCACAAGCGCCAGCAGCAGCGCCAGCGGTCGCGGGATCGGCAGAATGCGCACCGGCCGGCCGGTGAGATCCGCCACCACGGCGGCGAGCTCGTCCCAGTTCCAGCCGCCGGGGCGGCCATCGTCGGGCTCCACCACCAGCCCGTCCACCGCCGGCGCCTCCACCAGATGCACCAGCAGCCGCGCCAGATCCTCCACATAGAGGAGCGAGAAGCGCCCGCGGCGGGCCGCCGGCAGCGGCAGCAGGCCGCGGGCAAGGCCGCGGAACAGGTCGAGGGTGGTGCGGTCGCCGGGCCCATAGACCGCCGGCGGGCGCACGATCACCAGCTCGAAGGAGCGCCCTTCGGCCAGCACCCGCGCCTCCGCCTCGGCCTTGCTGGCGGCATAGTGGGACACATGGGGCTCGCGCGCCGCCAGCGAGGAGACCAGGATGAAGCGTTCCACCCGGGCGGCGGCGGCCAGCCGGGCCAAGCGGCCGGTGGCGTCGGCATTAATGTGGAAGAAGTCGCGCCGGCTGGGGGCGTGGATGGCGCCGGCCAAGTGCAGCACCACCTGGGCTCCCTCCAGCAGCCGGCTGAGCACTTCCTCCTCATGGAGCCCGCCCACCAGCTGCTCCACCCCCGGCGGCAGGGCCTCCAGCGGGCGGCGGACGAGGATGCGCACCCGATGGTGGCGGGCGAGCCGGGGCAGGGTGTGGCGCCCGATGAAGCCACTGGCGCCGGTGAAGGCCACGACCGCCATGAGCGGGCGGATCCCCAGCCCTCAGACGGGCTCCACCGCGGACTCGGGGGCTGCCAGTACCGTCGGCAGCGGCGGGGCGGCATCCAGGTCCATGAGCTCCCCCCGAAGCCAGCGGGCCCGCACCGTCGCCCGCGAGAGCTTGCCGGAGGTGGTGTAGGCCAGCGAGCGCGGCGGCACCAGCAGCACGCGGCAGTCGATACCGGCGGTGCGGGCCACCACCCCCCGCACCTCGCGCCTGAGACGCGCACGCGCGGCGGGGTCGGCCAGCCGGCACTCCACCACCACCACCACCTCCTCGCGACCCTCTTCATCGGGTGCGGCGAAGGCGGCCACGTCACCGGCGCGCACCCCGGAGAGGCGTTCCACCGCCCATTCCAGGTCCTGCGGCCAGATGTTGCGCCCGCCGACGATGATGAGGTCCTTGCTGCGGCCGGTGACCACCAGTTCGCCGTCCACGAGATAGCCGAGATCGCCCGTATCCAGCATGCCGTCGGGCTCGAACACCCGCGCGCTGGCGGCGGGATCACGGAAGTATTCGCGCATGAGGCTGGGGCCGGCAATACAGATGCGCCCCACATGCCGCTCCGGCAACGCACGGCCGGCCTCGTCCCGGATCTCCACCCGATAGCCGGGAAGCGGCCGACCGCAGCGGACGAAATCACGCACCGGCACACCTTCGCCGGGACGAGCGGGAATGGCAAGCCGCGCCCGCTCGAGGGTGTCGTCCCGGCGTACCAGATCGCAGCGCAGCCCCTGGCCCACCGGCGCGAAGGTGACCGCCAGGGTAGCCTCGGCGAGGCCGTAGCTGGCGACGAAGGCGCGCGGGTCGAATCCTGCGGGGCGGAAGATGCGGGCAAAACGGTCCAGCACCGCCGGGCGGATCATCTCACCACCGAGACCCGCCACCCGCCAGCTGGTGAGATCGAAGCGGGCGAGGTCGCCGCCGCGTTCGGCCCGGCGGGCGGCAAGCTCATAACCGAAGGTGGGGGCGTAGGAGATGGTGGCGCGATAGCGGGAGATGAGTTCGATCCAGAGCAGCGGCCGGCGGGCGAAGGCGGTGGGCGCCAGATAGTCCACCGGGATCTGGGCGAGGGTCGGTGTGAGGCAGCAGCCCACGAGGCCCATGTCGTGGTAGAGCGGCAGCCAGGAGACGCAGCGGTCCCCGGGCCTGAGCCCGAGGCCATCGCGGGCGATGGCGCGGGCGTTGGCCACCAGCGCCCGCTGGGTCACCAGCACGCCGCGGGGCATGCTGGTGCTGCCGGAACTGTACTGGATGTAGCAGGGATCGTCCTCGCCGAAGGGCACCGGCCGCCCCCGCGGCGGACAGGCCGCCACCTCCGCCGGCACCAGCGCCGCGGGCACGCCGGCCTGCACGGCCGCCTCCGCCAGCATCGGCTGGAAGTCGGTACCGGCAACGGCGAGGCGGGCGCCGGCTGCCCGCATCATGGCCGCAAGCCGGGCCACATAGGCCTCGCGGCCGCCGAGATTGACCGGCAGCGGCAGCGGCACCGGCACCAGCCCGGCATGCTGGCAGGCGAAGAACAGGGTGATGAAGTCGGGGTCGGTGGTGGCCACCAGCGCCACCCGATCGCCGCGCGCAAGCCCCAGGCCCAGCAGCCGCGGCGCCAGATCGCGCGCGCGCTCGGCCAGTTCGCCATAGGTCAGCACCGCCACCAGCCGACCGCGACCGTCGTGGAAGCCGAAACCGGTCTCGCCGCGGGCGGCATAGTCCAGCCCCTCGATCAGGGTGCGGAACCCCTCCACCCGGAAGGGCAACGTCCGGTTGTGATCGGCTAAGGGCCGGATCATCCCCCTGCTTCTCCCCAGACTCGGGCGCGTCCCGCGCGAACGCGCTTCCCCGATGGACATGCCGTCGCGAGCCCCCGTGCGACTGGTAGCCGCGCGGCTACGCGTAGGCCATTCAAGTCATGTTGCAGAAGATTGCAGCAGCGCGTGGGGACGCCGACCGTGGCGGATGACGGGGAATTCACTTGCAGCGGCCCGAGCCTCGCTCCACACTGGCGCCGTCGCCACCGGAGATTCCCATGCGTCGTGCCGTCGTTCCCCTGCTCTCGGGCTGTGTGCTGCTGGTGGGGCTCTCCGCCGCCGCGGCGGAGGATCCGGTGGTGGCGGTGGTGGATGGGGTGCCGGTGCCGAAGAGTGCGCTCGAGCGCGCCTATGAGGCACTGCCCGAACAATACCGCCAGCTCCCCAAGGAGGCGCTGATGCGCCCGCTGCTGGAGCGGGTGATCGAGGACGAACTGCTGCGGCGGGAGGCGGAGCGCCGCGGCCTTGATCGCGATCCCGCAGTGGTGGCGGAGATCGAGCAGGCGCGGGCACGCGTGCTGCGCAATGCGCTCTTGGCGCGAATCATCGAACAGGCCACCGATGAAGAGACCTTGCGCCGGCGCTATGAGGAGCGGGTGCGCGATCCCGCCGCCAAGGTGGTGGAGGCGCGGCTGCGGCATGTGCTGCTGGCGGACGAGGCCAGCGCCCGCGAGGTGATCGCTGAACTCGACCGCGGCGCCGACTTCGCCGAGCTGGCGCGCCGTCGCTCCACCGGCCCCTCGGGGCCCAAGGGCGGCGATCTCGGCTGGGTGCGGCGCGAGCAGCTGGTGCCGGAATTCGCCGCCGCCGCCTTTGCCCTGGAGCCGGGGCGCTACACCCGCGAACCGGTCAAGAGCCGTTTCGGCTGGCACGTGATCCTGATGGAGGATCGGCGCGAGACGGTGCCCACCTTCGAGGAGCTCGAGGGCGAGCTGCGCCAGGAACTGGCGCGCGAGGCCATCGAGGCGGAGCTGGAACGGCTGCGGGCGGCCGCCCGGATCGAGATCCGTGAGGAGGCGCTGGCTGCGCCCTGAAGCCGCGGAGGAGAGATGCGGTGACCGCCGTCTCACCCTTCGCCCCCGCCAAATTCCCCGAACTGCCCGAGGTCGCCGGGGTGGAACTGGCGGCGGCCGCCGCCGGTATCCGCTATCGCGACCGGCTCGATCTGGCGCTGGTGCGGCTGCCGCCGGCCACGGCGGTGGCCGGGGTGTTCACCCGCAACCGGGTGGTGGGCCATCCGGTGGTCTGGTGCCGCCGCATCCTGCCCGCCGGACGGGCCCGGGCGCTGGTGGTCAATGCCGGCAATGCCAATGTCTTCCGCGGCGAAGAGGGCGATCAGGCGGTGGCACGCACCACCGCCGCCGTGGCTGCCGCACTGGGCTGTGAGCCCGAGGAGGTGTTCGTCGCCTCCACCGGGGTGATCGGCGAGGCGTTGCCGGTGGAGCGGATCGAGGCGGCGCTGCCGGGGCTGGCCCGGGAGCTGCGGCCCGGCGCCTGGGAGGAGGCGGCGCGGGCCATCATGACCACCGACACCTTCCCCAAGGGGGCAGCGCGGGCGGTGGAGGTGGGCGGCGATACCGTGCGGCTTGCCGGCATCGCCAAGGGATCCGGGATGATCGCCCCGGACCTCGCCACCATGCTGGCTTTCCTCTTCACCGATGCGCGCATCGCCGCACCGCTGCTGCAGCGGCTATTGGACGAGGTGGCTCCGACCACCTTCGGTGCGCTGACGGTGGACGGTGATACCTCCACCTCCGACACGGTGCTGCTGTTCGCCACCGGCCGCCGCGGCCCGCCACTTAGGGAAGCGGATACGACGCTGCTGGAGGGCTTCCGCACCGCCCTGTTCGAGGTCTGTCGCGAGCTCGCGGTGCAGATCGCCAAGGATGGCGAGGGTGCCAGCCGCTTCATCGAAATCATCGTGGACGGGGCGGTGGACCACGCCTCGGCCCGGCGCATCGGCCTCACCGTCGCCAATTCGCCGCTGGTGAAGACCGCCATCGCCGGCGGCGATCCCAACTGGGGCCGCGTCATCGCCGCGGTGGGACGGGCTGGCGAGCCGATCGAGGTGGCGCGGCTGGCGGTGGCCTTCGGCGGCTATTTCGCCGCCCGCGACGGCCGGGCGATTCCCGATCTCGACGAAACACCGCTTCGGCGCCACCTCGAAGGTCGGGAGGTGCGCATCGAGATCCGCGTGGGCGACGGTCCTGGCCGGGCAGTGGTGTGGACCTGCGATCTCACCCACGCCTATGTGGACATCAACGCCTCCTACCGCAGCTGAGCCGCCGGGGACGGGGCGGTGAAAGCGGGCTTCGGCGCGCGCCGCAGGCGCAGGTGACCGGCGGCGCATCTGGGCTGGAGGTCGCCTAGCCTCCTGGCGGGAGGCGGATGGTCGGGCAAAGCCGGCGGAACACCCCCTAGGCCAGCGGATCGCCCGGGTGGCGGGGCAGCGGCAGGCGCCGGTGGACGTCGACACAGAGGATCAGCCCGAGGCCCAGAAGATTCGCGAACATGGCGGTGCCGCCGTAGGAGATGAAGGGCAGCGGCACCCCCACCACCGGAATCAGCCCCGCCACCATGGCCACATTGATCACCACATAGAGGGCGAAATTGACGCCGAGGCCCGCCGCCAGCAGGCGTCCGAAGTGGTGGCCCGCGCGCAGCGCCACCGCGAACGCCACCGCCACCACCGTGGCATAGAGCGCCAGCACCACCAGGGCGCCGACAAAACCGGTCTCCTCGCCCAGGAGCGCGAAGGCGAAGTCAGTCTGCTTTTCCGGCAGAAAGTCAAGCTGGGCCTGGCTGCCCTGGAGGAAGCCGCGCCCCCAAATGCCGCCGGCGCCAAGGGCAATATAGGACTGGAGGATATGGTAGCCGGCGCCCAGAGGATCGCGTTCGGGGTCGAGGAAGGTGAGCACCCGCTCGCGCTGATAGTCGTGGAGATTGGCCCAGATCACCGGCAGCGCCGCCGCCACCGCCGCCCCGGCCAGCAGGAACTTCCACAGCCGCACGCCCGCCAGAAACATCACCGTGGCCCCCACCGCCACCAGCATCACCGCCGTACCCAGGTCCGGCTGACCCAGCACCAGCACCGCCGGCAGGCCGATCATGCCGAGGGGTGCCAGGAGCGCCGAGGGACGTCGCACCTCCTCGAGCCGGAGCCCATGGAAATAGCGCGCCAGCGCCATCACCAGCGCCACCTTGACCACTTCCGAGGGCTGCAGCCGCACCACGCCGAGATCGAGCCAGCGCTGAGCGCCCTTGCTGAAGGTGCCGGCGATGTCCACCGCCATCAGCATGAAGATGCAGACGGCGTAGATGGCATAGGAGGCACGGTAGATCAGGCGGATGTCGGTGAAGGCGATGGCCAGCATGGCCACGGTGCCGAAGGCAAGCCGCACCGCATGTCGCCACGCCCAGGGTGCATGGGCGCCGCCGGCGGCCGAATAGAGCACGAGATAGCCCACCAGCCCCAGGATCGGCACCAGCAGCACCAGCGCCCAGTTGAGGCCGCGCACCTTGTCGGCGAAATCCAGCTGCTGCGGGCGGATGCGGGGCGGTGGCGTCATCCCGGAACATCCCGATGCTCGCGGGCGGCCAGCAGCTCCACGCCGGCGGGGTTGAGCTCGAGGGTCCGGCGCATGATGTCGCGGGCGATGGGGGCAGCGGTCTTGGCGCCGCTGCCGCCATGTTCCACCACCACCGACACCACATAGCGCGGCGCCTCAAAGGGCGCATAGCAGACGAACAGCGCGTGGTCGCGCTCCTCCCAGGGCTTTTCTTCGCGATAGGCGCCGGACAGGCGCTCGGCGCGGGTGATCCGCCGCACCTGGCTGGTGCCGGTCTTGCCGGCCATGGTAATGCCGGGCAGATCGAGACGGGCGTTGCGGGCGGTGCCGAGGCGACCGTTGACGGTTTCATACATGCCGCGGAGGACAGCGTCGAAACCGTTGCGCGGCAGCGGCAGGCGTGGCCAGGCGCGGCCGCTGGGATCGGCCGCCTCGGGAAAGCGGTCGCGCACGAACCAGGGCCGCACCGCCCGGCCGCCGTTGCACAGGCGCGCGGTCATCACCGCCAGCTGCAGCGGGGTCGCCAGCACGAAACCTTGGCCGATGCCGGCGATCAGGGTCTCGCCGATCTGCCAGGGACGGCCGAAACGGCGCAGCTTCCAGTCGCGGGTGGGCATGAGACCGCCGCGCTCGCCCGGCAGGTCCACTCCCAACTGTTCGCCGATGCCGAAGCGGCGGGCGGTGGCGGCGAGGGCATCGATCCCCACCCGCCGGGCAATATCGTAGAAATAGACGTCGCACGACTGGGCCAGCGCCTGAACCAGGGCGATGCGCCCGTGGCCGCCGACCTTCCAGCAGTGAAAGCGGGTATTGCCCAGGTCGAGATAGCCCGGGCAGAAGACCTCATAGCCGGGACTCACGAGGCCCGCCTCGAGGGCGGCGAGGGCGGTGATCATCTTGAAGGTGGAGCCGGGTGGATACTGGCCCTGGATGCACTTGTTCACCAGCGGTCGGAGAGGGTTGGCCACGAGTTCGCGCCAGGTGGCGGCATTGATGCCGTTGGTGAAGGGACGCGGGTCGTAGCTGGGCACCGAGGCGGCGGCGAGAATGGCGCCGGTGATGGCATCCAGCACCACCGCCGAGGCGGCGCGCTCCTGCGCCAGCCGGTCGAAACAGAAACGCTGCAGCTCCAGATCGAGGCTGATGGCGAGGTCCTCGCCGGCCCTGCCCTCATCCTGCGAGAGGGCACGGATCTCGCGGCCGACGGCATTCACTTCCACCTCGATGCGACCGGCGCGACCGCGCAGGCGGCGATCATACACCCGCTCAAGCCCGGTCTTGCCGAGACGGAATTCGGGCAGGCGCAGCAGCGGATCGGGATCGCGCCGGAGGTCATCCTTGTCCACCGGCCCGACATAACCGAGGATGTGGGCGAGAATGGCGCCGTGGGGATAATCGCGCAGCAGCGCCGATTCGAGAATGAGGCCGGGCAGTTCCGGCAGACGCACCGCCACCCGCGCCAGCTCCTCCCAAGAGAGGTCGTCGCGGATGGTCACGGGCACGAAGGGCCGGCGGTCGAGGGCCTGACGGCGCACCTCCGCGAGCCGGTGCGGCGGCAGCGGCAGGATGCGGGCGAGACGGGCGAGGGTGGTCTCAAGATCGGGAGTGCGCTCGCGCACCAGCCGCACGCGGTAGGTGGGGACATTGATGGCGAGCGGCCGGCCGCGGCGGTCGAAGATGCGCCCGCGCGGCGGGGCCAAGAAGCGGATCGCCACGCGATTGTCGCGGGCGAGCTCGGCATAGCGCTGGCCGTCGCGCACCTGCAGCTGCCACAGCCACCCCACC
>WFXL01000126.1 GCA_015490605.1 Rhodospirillales bacterium | reverse complement strand
CCACCACCGCTCTCGATGTCACCATCCAGGCGCAGATCCTGCGGCTCTTGCGGGAGCTGCAGCAGCGCCTGGGCATGGCCATGCTGCTGATCACCCACGATCTTACCATCGTACGCCGGGTGGCGGACCGGGTGGCGGTGATGCGGGCGGGGGAGATCGTGGAACAGGGCCCCACCGCCCGGGTGCTGCGCCAGCCGGAACACCCCTACACCCGCGCCCTGCTGGCGGCCGAGCCCAAGGGACCGCCGCTGGAACCCGACCCCAGGGCACCCGTCCTGCTCCACGCGCGCGATCTCCGGGTCCACTACCCCATCCAGAAAGGCCTGCTCAAGCGCACCGTCGGCTGGATCAAGGCGGTGGACGGGGTGGAGGTGGCGGTGCGCCAGGGCCAGACCCTCGGGGTGGTGGGGGAGTCAGGTTCGGGCAAGACCACCCTCGGGCTCGCCTTGCTGCGCCTGATCTCCAGCGAGGGCGAGATCCTGTTCGACGGCCGCAACATCCAGGGCTGGTCGTGGAAGCGCATGCGGCCGCTGCGGCGGGAGATGCAGATCGTCTTCCAGGACCCCTACGGCAGCCTCAGCCCGCGCATGTCGGTGGGCGAGATCGTGGCCGAGGGGCTGGATGTGCACGGGATCGGCCGCGACCGCGCCGAGCGACGCCAGCGGGTTGCCCGCATCCTTCAGGAAGTGGGACTCGATCCCGCCATGATGGACCGCTATCCCCACGAATTCTCGGGCGGCCAGCGCCAGCGCATCGCCATCGCCCGGGCGATGGTGCTGGAGCCGCGCTTTGTGGTGCTGGACGAGCCCACCTCCGCCCTCGACGTCTCGGTCCAGGCCCAGCTCATCGCGCTCCTGCGTGAGCTCCAGCGCCGCCACGGGGTGGCCTATCTCTTCATCAGCCACGATCTGCGGGTGGTGCGGGCGCTCGCCCATGAGATCGTGGTGATGCGCGCAGGCCGCATCGTCGAGGCCGGCCCCGCCCGCCGCATCCTCGAACAGCCCCAGCACCCCTACACCCGCGCTCTGATCCGCGCGGCCTTCGACATCGAGGTGGCGGAGGAAGCCGCCCTGGAAGGCTGAACCACCTCAGCCATCCCCCACCAGCAGCGCCAGCAGCGCTTCACGTTCGCGCTCCAAGGGCTCGCGGGCAGGGGCGATGCCGGCACGGCGATACCACCAATCAGCGTTCCACAGATCGCCCTCGATCCGGTGGAGATGGGCATGGAGCCTCGCCGCCTCGACACTCTGAAGCCGCTGCACCAGCCGGTGGGCCCGCTCCCAGTCGCCCTTGAGCAGCCACCAGAGGGCCGCCGCCTCAGGCCGGAGACCGGCCGGCGGTTCCTCCTGATGAAGGCTTTCCAGGAACTGCGCACGATCCATGGCACCACCCGTCCACCTGGGCGGGGATCCGGGGGCTCATCCGTGCTAGGACACGGGCAGCGGCAACGCAAGCACGGGAGACGGGCCGTGACGGTGATCGCCTTCGCCTCGGACCACGCCGGCTGGCGGCTTAAGGCGGAGCTCATGACGCTTGCCCGCGAGCGCGGGCTCGAGGTGCTGGATCTCGGCGTCAATTCCGACGATTCGGTGGACTATCCCGACATGGCCGAGGCCCTCGCCCGCACCCTCGCCGAGGGCCGCGCGCGCTGGGGCGTGCTGATCTGCGGGACCGGCATCGGCATCTCCATCGCCGCCAACCGCCACCGCCACATCCGCGCGGCCCTGTGTCATGACGTCACCACCGCGCGCTATGCCCGCCTTCACAATGACGCCAATGTGCTGGCGCTGGGCGCCCGCACCACCGGGCCGGAGGTGGCACGGGACTGTCTTAACACCTTCCTCGATACCCCGTTCGAGGGCGGGCGCCACGCTCGCCGGGTGGCCAAGCTCTCGGGCGAGACGACACCGGCGGAGTAGGGCGGATGGCCGCCGAGGCGGCGCTGCGGGCGGCGGTGGTGGCGGCCATGCGCCGGCTGGAGGCACGCGGGCTCAATCGCGGCAGTGCCGGCAACATCTCGGTGCGCTGCGGTGCGGACATGCTCATCACCCCCTCGGGCGTGCCGCCGGCGGAGCTCGCCCCCGAGCAGCTGGTGCGGCTGCCGCTTCGGGGTGAGCCGGTGCCGCGCGGCGGCCTGCGTCCTTCCAGCGAGTGGCGCCTGCACCGGGATGTGCTGCGCGCCCGCGACGACATCGGCGCGGTGGTCCACACCCACAGCCCCTATGCCACGGTGCTGGCCTGCTGCCACCGGCCGATCCCGGCGCTGCACTACAT
>WFXL01000125.1 GCA_015490605.1 Rhodospirillales bacterium | reverse complement strand
CTTCTGGCGCTTGCCGTCTTCGCCCTGCTGGTGGGGCTTGTGCTGCTGATGGCGGAAGCGCCGCTTCTGGCGCGGGTGGTGGCGCGGGATCTGGTGGCGGGCCTGGTGGTGGGCCGGCTGGTGGGAACCGCCGCAAAGCTTTTCCTGGCACCGCAGGATGCCGCCCGGCGGGTGCTGCCGCTGGCCGATGCCACCGCCGTCGATCTCGTCCGCCGCATCGCCCTTGCCAACGGCATCTTCGTCTATGGCACCACCGCCCTGCGGGTGGCCTACGATCTCGGCCTGCCGTGGACCCTTCACGGCCTGTTCCAGCGGCTGCTCTATCTCGGCGGGCTTGCGGTGCTGCTGGCGGCACTGCTGCACTACCGCCGGCCGGTGGCAACCGCCCTCGAGCGGGCGAGCGAGCGGCTGCCGTCCCGCTGGCGCGAGCTCCTTCCCTTAAGCCCGCTGGCACGCCGCTGGCACCTGCTGGCGGGGGCGCTGCTGGTGGCCGACTATCTGGTGTTCGTGTTCGAGATCCCGGGCGGCTTCGCCTTCCTCTCCACCGCCGTGGCGGTGACGGTGGCCACCGCCGTCGCCCTGCGTCTATCGCTTCGGGCCATCGACCGGCTGGCGGCGCGCGCCCTGGCCGAGGCCGAACGCGGCGGAATCGGGCTGTGGCGGCGCTATGTGCGGCTGTTGCGCACGCTCGCCCGCATTGCCGTCCTCACCGTGGCCGCGCTGGTGGTGCTGCAGGCCTGGGGGGTGGGCATCCTCAGCTGGTTCACCACCCCGCTGGGACAGGCGGTGCTGGTGCGGCTCGGGCGGATCGCGTTGGTGCTGCTCGCGGCGGTGGCCACCATCGAGGCCAGCAATCTGCTGTTTCGCCGCTGGCTTGCGGCCGAGAGCGCCGAGGGGGTGCCGCGCTATGGTGCTCGCGCCCGCACACTGCTCAGCATCGGCCGCAATCTGGTGATCGTGGTGGTGGCCTTCATCGCCGGCATTGTGCTTCTGGCCGAGCTCGGGGTGGAGACCGGGCCGCTTCTGGCCGGTGCCGGCATCATCGGTCTTGCCGTCGGCTTCGGCTCGCAGAAGCTGGTGCAGGACATCATCACCGGCCTGTTCATCCTGATCGGCGATGTGCTGCGGGTGGGCGATGTGGTGGCGCTCGGCGGCAAGGCCGGGGTGGTGGAGGCCCTGTCCATGAGGACGGTGACGCTCCGCGGCTATGACGGTCAGGTGCATGTGATCCCCTACAGCGCCATCGATACCATCAGCAACATGACCAAGGACTTCTCCTACTGGGTGCTGGACATGGGCGTCGCCTACCGGGAAGACGTGGACACGGTGATGCGGGTGATGCGCGAGGTGGACGCGGAGATGCGGCGGGAGTGGCCATGGCGGCGCGACATGCTGGAGCCCATCGACATCGCCGGGCTCGACCGGTTCGACGACTCGGCGGTGGTGATCAAGGCCCGCCTCAAGACGCTGCCGGGCAAGCAGTGGGCCGTGGGCCGCGAGTTCCAGCGCCGCCTCAAAAAGCGCTTCGACGAACTCGGCATCGAGATCCCCTTCCCCCACCGCACCCTCTATTTCGGCACCGACCGCGAGGGGCGCGCACCACCGGTGTTCGTCCGCCTCGCGCGCGATGGCGACGAGCCCGAGCCCTCGCCCTCCTCACCCTCCCCCTGATCCTGCTTGTCGCCTGCAGCCGCCTGGCAGCACCACTCTCACAAGCGCCGCCGCAGGCGGATCGCCTAGCAGAGCGTGCCTCCACCGGCATTCCCTATGAGGTGGCGTTCGAGCTCACCGGCGGGATCGAGGCGCTGCGGGAACGGCTGGCCGAGGTCTCTGCCACCCTCCGCCACCGCGATCGCCCGCCAGCCAACCGCCTGTTGCTCCGGCGCCGGGCCGAGGAGGACCGCACGCGGCTTTTGCGGCTGCTGCGGGCCGAGGGCTACTATGCCGGGCGGGTGGCGGTGGTGTTGAAACCACCGCGGGACGAGGCCGGCCGCTGGCGGGTGATCTTCCGGATCGACAGCGGCCCGCGCTATCGCTTCGGCCGCATCGCTCTGGCACTGGCCGAGGGGAGCCCACCCTTCCGCCTGCCCGCACCCGCCCGCCTGGGCCTCGAGCCCGGGGCTCCGGCCCGCGCCGCCAGGGTGTTGGCGGCCGAGCGCCGGCTGGTGGAGCTCGCCCGAAGCCGCGGCCACGCCTTCGCCCGGGCGGGCAAGCGGCAGGTGGTGGTGGATCATGCCCGGCGCACCATGGATGTGCGGCTGGTGCTGCAGCCGGGACCAAAGGTGCGTTTTGCCCGCCCGCACATCACCGGGCTCGAAGGCTCCATCGATGAGACCTGGGTGCGGCGGCGGCTCGGCATCCGGGAGGGTGACCCCTTCTCCCCCGAGCAGCTTGCCCGTGCGCGCGAGCGCCTGTTGGAGACCGGCCTCTTTGCGCTGGTGCGGCTGCGGCTCGGCAGCCGTCCCGATGCCGCCGGCCGGGTGCCGCTTTTGGTGGAGCTGGCGCCACGCAAGTTCCGCTCCCTCGGCGGGGCGGTGGGCTTTCGCACCGACGAGGGACCGCGCCTTCGCGCCTTCTGGGAACACCGCAACCTCCTGCGCCGGGGCGAGCGGTTGCGGCTGGAGCTGCAGGCGGCACGACCGCGCGCGCGGCTTGCGCTGGACTTCACCCGCCCCGATGTGGGCCGGCTGGGGCGCAATCTCGGCACCACCCTCGAGCTCCGACGCGAGCGCGCCGACACCTACACCAGCCGCAGCCTCGTCCTCGGCCTCCGCCTGCGGGAGCCCCTGACCCGCCGGCTGCGGGCATCGCTGGGGCTGCGCTATCGCGAAGTGCGGCTCCGAGAACGCAACCGCCACGAGGCCAGCGGGCTTCTGGCCCTGCCCCTGGGCCTTGCCGGCGACTATGCCGACGATCTCCTGGACCCGCGCCGGGGGCTGCGCCTCGAACTTGCCATCGAGCCCACCGTCGATCTGCGCGATCCCGCCCTGCGCTTTGTCCGCCTGCGGAGCGAGCAGCGCCTCTATCTGCCGCTGGCCCAACGCCCGCGCACCACCCTCGCCCTGCGGCTCGTGGCGGGAAGCCTGCTCGGGGCACCGCGCGAT
>WFXL01000124.1 GCA_015490605.1 Rhodospirillales bacterium | reverse complement strand
GCCGTCAGGAGGGTTGAGGGGTGGCAGCGCGCGGGCGCGGGCGGCAGCGGGGGGCGGCAGCGCTGCCTTCGGAGGAGGAGATCCTGGCCTTCGCCGCCGAGCGCGGCGGGGCGGTCACCGCCAAGGAGGTGGCCCGCCGCTTCGGCATCCGCGGACGGGCACGGGTGGAGCTGCGACGCCTGCTGGCGCGGCTTCGCGCCGAGGGGCGCCTTCTGCGGCGCCGGCGCGGGGTGCGGGCGCGGCGGGTGCCGCCGGTGGCGGAGGTGGCGATCACCGGCCTCGATGAAGAGGGCGAGCTTTTGGGCGAGAGCCCGGCGCTGCCGGGAGCGCAGCTGCGGGTGGTGGCCGAGGTGGGCCACGGGCCGGCGCCGGGTGTGGGTGATCGCGTGATCGCCCGGCTGATCCCCACCGCCGAGGGCGAGTTCGAGGCCCATGTGCTGCGGCTGCTGCCCAAGGCCGCACGCGAGGTGGTGGGAGCGGTGCGCGAGGCCCCTTGGGGGCTCGTGTTGCAGACGCTGGACCGCAAGGAAGAGCGGGAATATCGCCTGCTGCCCGGTGCAGTGGAGGTGGCGGCGGGGGATGTGGTGCGGGCGCGGCTGCGGGCGAGCCGCCCCTTCGGCCCGCCCGAGGCGGTGGTGCTGGAACGGCTCGGGCGGCTCGAGGATCCCGCTACCATTACCCCGGCGGTGGCGGCCAAGCACGGCTTTGCCCTGGGCTTTCCCGCACCGGTGATAGAACGGGCGGGCGAGCTGCGCCCGGCTTCGCGCCGCGGCCGCGAGGATCTCACCGACATCCCCCTGGTCACCATCGACGGGGAGGATGCGCGCGATTTCGACGATGCCGTGTGGGCCGCGCGCGATCATGATCCCGCTAACCCGGGCGGCTTCCGGCTGCTGGTGGCGATCGCCGATGTGGCCTATTATGTCCGGCCGGGGGATGCTCTCGATCAGGAGGCGCGGCGGCGCGGCAATTCCGTCTATTTCCCCGACCGCGCCCTGCCGATGCTGCCCGAGCGCCTCTCCAACGACCTCTGCTCGCTGCGGCCGCAGGTGCCGCGGGCATGCCTTGCGGTGGACATGACCATCGACCGCCGCGGCCGCATCCGCAAGAGCCGCTTTCGCCGCGGCCTCATGCGCTCGCGCGCGCGCCTCACCTACACCCAGGTGCAGGCCGCCCGCGAGGGCCGGCCGGATGAGGTCACCGCACGCCTGTGGGAGCCGGTGCTGGAGCCCCTCTTCGGCGTCTATGAGGTGCTGCGCCGGGCGCGCGAGCGCCGCGGCTCGCTCGATCTCGCACTGCCGGAATACCGGGTGGTGTTCAACGATAGGGGGCAGCCGGTGGACCTGCGGCCACAGCCGGTCCTCGAAAGCCACCGGCTGATCGAGGAGTGCATGATCGCCGCCAATGTGGCGGTGGCCACCGCCCTGAGGGAGCGGCGGGTGCCGATCCTCTACCGCGTCCACGACCGGCCCGATCCCCAGAAGCTCGAAGTGCTGGCCGACTATCTCGAGCGCATCGGCATTCCCTGGACCCGCACCCCCCATCGCCCCGGCGACTTCACCCGGCTGCTGCGGGCCATCGACGATCCCGCCACCTACGAGACGGTGGCGGTGTTCGTGCTGCGCGCCCAGGCGCAGGCGGTCTATGCGCCCCACAACATCGGCCATTTCGGCCTCAATCTGCGCGACTACACCCACTTCACCTCGCCCATTCGCCGCTATGCCGACCTCACCGTCCACCGGGCGCTGATCCGCGCCTTCGACCTCGGCCCCGGCGGCGAGCGCAGGCCGGCGGAGCTGGCCGATCTCGAGGAGCTGGGGCGCCATCTTTCGCAGATGGAGCGCCGCGCCATGGAGGCGGAGCGCGAGGCGCTGCAGCGCTATGCGGTGCTGCTGGTGGCCCAGAGCGGCCGCGCCCGCTTTACCGGCCGGATTACCGGGGTGCAGCACTTCGGCCTGTTCGTGGCGCTGGATGAGAGCGGTGCCGACGGCTTCGTGCCGGTGGCGCTCCTGGGCGACGATGTCTACAATTATGACGAGGCCCATCACGCGCTGGTGGGCCGCCACGAGGGCGAGACCTTCGGCCTCGGCGACCGGGTGGTGCTGGAGCTGGTGGAGGCCGATCTGGTCCGGGGCTCGCTGATATTCCGCATCGAATCCCATGAACGCGCCCACGGCGCCCGCCTCGCCCGCGCCGCCTGGGAGCGGCACGGGGCCGCAGCCCGCCGACGCCCCGCTCCAAGGCGTCGCCGCCTGCGCCGTGCCGGCGGCTGAGGCCGGCCCCAGGCCGCCCTGGCGGGACCTGGCGCTGCTGGTGGCCACCTCTACTCTGGTGGGGGCCACCATCTCCCTCAATCTGCCGCTGCTCTCGCTGGTGCTGCAGCAGGCCGGCTGGGATGCCGGCACCATCGGCCTCAACGCCACCGCTTCGAGCCTCGGCATCTTTCCGCTGATCCCGCTGGTACCAGCCCTCGTGCGCGGGCTCGGGGCGCGCGGCTGCATCCTCGCGGGCGCGCTCATGGCGGCGGTGGCCATGCTGCTGCTGCCGCTCAGGCTCGACTTCTTCTGGTGGTATGGGCTGCGGCTCGTGATCGGCACCGGCACCTCGCTCGTGTTCATCACCAGCGAGGCAGCCATCAACGCGCTGGTGCCACCGCAGAGGCGTGGGCGTGTGATCGCCCTCTATGCCACCGTCTTCAGCCTCGGCTATGTGGCCGGGCCGCTGGTGGTGGCGCTGGCAGGCACCCGCGGCTGGCTGCCCTTTGTGCTGAGCGCCGCCCTCTTCGCCCTGGGCGCACTGCCGGTGCTGGCGGCCCGCCGGCTCGATGAGGGCCTGCGCCAGGGGCCCACGGCCTACGGGCCGGCCGCTTGGCTGCGGGTGCTGCGGCGCGGGGCGCCGGCGCTTGGGGTCATCTTCGTCTTCGGGCTGGTGGAGACGGCGGTGTTTGCCCTGTGGCCGGTCCATGCCCAAAGCCGCGGCACCTCCGAAAGCCTTGCGGCCGCCCTCATCTCCCTCTGGATCGCCGGCAATTTCGCCCTCCAATATCCCATCGGCTGGCTCGCCGACCGCCTGCCGCGCCCACGGCTGATCGCCGCCAGCTCGCTGCTCGCCGCTGTCCTGTTCCTGCTGCTGGCTCTCCTGCCACCCACCGCCCCGCCGGCGCTGGCCGCCCTGGGGGTTGTGGGCGGTCTCGTGGGCAGCCTCTACAGCCTCGCCCTGGGCCTTCTGGGCGAGCGCTTCCGCGGCCTCGATCTCGCCCTCGCCAACACCGCCTTCGTCGCCACCATCCAGGCGGGCGCCGTCCTCGGCCCGGCCCTGGCCGGCGGCGCCATGGCCGCCTTCGGCCCGACGGCGCTGCCCCTGGGGCTGGCGCTCGCCATTATGCCGCTGCTGGCGCTGGGCTGGCCTCGCGGCTTGACAGGATCAAATTCCTAAACCATCCTCGGGCGGCCCTTACCGGAGGTATCCATGCCGCCCACCCTGCGCCTGGGCGATCGCGGCGAGCCGGTGCGCCGGCTGCAGCGACGGTTGCTGGCCCACGGTTTTGCGCCGGGGCCGGTGGATGGCCGCTTCGGTCCACAGACGCTGGCCGCCGTTAAGGCCTTCCAGCGGGCCCATGGTCTTGTTGTGGATGGGGTGGTGGGGC
>WFXL01000123.1 GCA_015490605.1 Rhodospirillales bacterium | reverse complement strand
TGCGCCTGCCGCAGGCGCAGGACTCGGGCTGAACCCGTCAGCCGGAAGCGCGCCCTCGGCCCTCGGCCAGCAGGCGCTCATAGAGGGTCTCCACCGCTCGGGCGGTGGCATCCCAACTGGCATGAGCCTCGACCCAGGCGCGGGCGGCGGCGCCCAGCCGGGCCACCTGTTCGGGATCGCGGGCGAGGGTTATGAGTGCGCGGGCGAAGCCGGCCACATCGCCATTCGCCACCACCAGCCCGGTGCGCCCGTGTTCCAGCACCTTGGCCGAGCCGGCCGAGGCCACCACCGCCTTGCCGGCGGCCATATAGTTGAGAAGTTTCTGGGGGATGCCGTGGCACACCCGCCGCGGCAGCACCGCAATACCACAGCCGGCAAGAAGCTGCGGCAGCCGCTCGAAGGAATCCGGCACACATTCGATGGCATCGAGAATCCCAAGCCGCCGCGCCAGCGGCTCCAGCCGGCTGAAGGGCTCGCTTGCCGCCAGCACGAGGGTGAGCCGGGGCTCCTGCGCCCGCGCCCGGGCGAAGGCCTGAAGCAGCAGGTCCACATCCTGATAGGCTGCAAGTGTGCCGGTATAGACCAGCCGCCAGGACGGCCCCGGAACCGGGCGAAAGCGCTCGAGCTCCACCCCGTTCATGGCCACCACCACCCGCTCGGGGGGAAAGCCCTGATCCACCACCGCCGCCCGGATGTCGTCGGTCACCGCCGCCACCCCCTGAGCACGGGCGAGGGTCCGGCGGTCGAGCCAGCGCCCCAGCGGGCGCAGGAGCGGCGCAAGGCCCGGGCGATAGCTGGGAAGCTCGCTTGCGAGCATGGTGTGGGCATCATAGACCAGCGGCAGCTGCGCCCGGCGAGCGGCTGTGGCAGCACAGGCCACCCCCTCCACATGATGGGCGTGGATGAGATGGAAGCGGGTGCGGGCCGTGAGCCTCCCAACCAGCCGCGCAAGCGCGAGATCCCGCCACGGCTTTTCCAAATGGAACCCGGGAGCGAGGGTGCGTTTTTGAAAGCGGCCGCCGGGGCGGTGGATGGTGAAGGGGGCATCTTCCCCCGCCTCCTCGCCCAGTTCGTAGGCTGCCACCTCTACCCGATGGCCGCGGGCTGCCAGCGCTTCGGCCAGCCGCTGGATGCGTAGTGGCGTGCCGCGGCGGGCGGGAAAGGGGCAGGCCGCCACCATCAGCACGGCGAGCCCGGCGCCGGCCGTCATCGGGCACACCGCCCTTGTGCAGCGGCCGGCCTCTGCCTAGAGCAGGGATGAGACCATGAGAACCGGGTCATCGAGGGAGTGCCCCACCATGCCCATCGCCATCGGCGACCGCCTGCCGGATGCCGTGCTCAAGATCAAGACCGACAAGGGGATCGAGGACGTTCCGGTACGCCAGCTCTGCCAGGGGCGACGCATCGTCCTCTTCGCCGTACCCGGAGCCTTCACGCCTACCTGCCAGGAGCGCCACCTGCCGGCCTTCCTCGACAAGCTCGATGAGCTGCGGGCGCGCGGGGTGGACGAAGTGGTGTGCGTGGCGGTAAACGACCCCTTCGTGCTGGCGGCCTGGGCCAGGGCGACCGGTGCCGAAGGCCGCATCCGCCTGCTCTCCGATGGCAATGCCAGCTTCACCCGTGCGCTCGGCCTCGAGTTCGACGGCAGTGCGCTTGGCCTCGGCATCCGCAGCAAGCGCTGGGTGATGCTGGTGGAGGACTGCGTGGTCAAGGCGCTGGGGGTGGAGGAGAACCCCGGTGAGGTGACCGTCTCGGGCCCGGAGACGGTGCTCAAGGCCCTGGCCTGAGGCGGCAGCATCGCAAGGCCGCCGGCACCCGCACCGCATCGTTCCTGCGGCCCGCTGGCGTGCCGGCGGCCCCTGCCCCCGGCGCACGGGACGAGCAGGCCACGGCTAGGCGCGCTCCGCCCCGGTCCCGTCCCTGCGTTGGGCCTGTCGCCGTTGCCGCAGCAGCCGGCGGAGGGCCTGGCGGGCGAGGCGGTCGGCCCGCTCATTGAGGGGATCGCCGGCATGGCCCTCCACCCAGTGCCATTCCACCTCATGGGTGTGCAGAAGCGCATCCAGCCGCTCCCACAGGTCGCGGTTGGCCACCGGCTTTCGGGCGGCGGTGCGCCAGCCGCGCGCCTTCCACTGGGGCAGCCATTCGCGCACGCCGCGGCGGAGATACTGGCTGTCGGTGTAGAGCCGCACCCGCACCGGCCGGCGCAGCGCCTCCAGCGCCCGGATCGCGGCCATCAGCTCCATGCGGTTGTTGGTAGTCTCGGGTTCGGCGCCGGCGAGCTGCTTCTCATGGCCGTTCCAGCGCAGGATCGCGGCCCAGCCGCCGGGGCCGGGGTTGCCGGAACAGGCGCCGTCGGTGTGGATTTCCACCACCCCCTCAGGCCGCGGCTTCGAGGCCGTAGGCCTGGGGTCGGCCGATGCCGCGGTGGAAGCGGAGCTTGCGGACATATTCCATCGGATCCTTGGGTCGGACGAGGGCCCCCTCGACCCGGTGCAGCCAGTCGTGCAGGCGGGTGAGGAGGAAGCGCACCGCCGCACCCCGGGCGAGCACCGGCAGCATCATCACTTCCCGCGGCTCCAGCGGCCGCACCTGGCGGTAGCCGGCGAGCAGGGCGCGGGCCTTGGTGATGTTGAACTCGCGCTCGCCCTCGAAGCACCAGGCATTGAGGCAGATGGCGAGATCATAGGCCAGAAGATCGTTGCAGGCGAAATAGAAGTCGATGATGCCGCTCAGACGGTGGCCTTCGAACAGGGCGTTGTCGGGAAAGAGGTCGGCGTGGATCACCCCGGCGGGAAGATCGCGCGGCCAGCTCGCCTCGAGCGCCTCGATCTCACGCACCAGCTCCTCGCTCAGGCCCGCCTCCACCTCATCGGCCCGCGGCAGCAGCGGCGTCAGCAGCGCGCGCCAGGATTCCACCGCCAGCGCATTGCGTCGTTTTCGGGGAAAATCGCGCCCGGCCCGATGGAGCCGGGCGAGGCCGCGGCCGAGCTCACGGCAATGCTCCGGAGTGATGCGCCGGGGCGAGCGCCCCTCGAGGAAGGTCACCAGCGCTGCCGGCCGGCCGGCCAGAGTGTGGATCATCCGCCCGGCCCGATCGCGCACCGGCAGCGGACAGGGAATGCCGCGCCCGGCCAGGTGCTCCATCAGGCCGAGGAAGAACGGCAGATCCTTGGGATCGACGCGCTTTTCGTAGAGGGTGAGGACGAAGCGGCCGCGGGTGGTCTCCAGGCGGTAGTTGGTGTTCTCCACCCCCTCGCGGATGCCCTCGAAGGCCAGCAGTTGGCCGAGGTCGAAGCCGGCGAGGAAGGCCTCGAGCTGGTGGCGATCGATGTGGGTGTAGACCGCCATCGCCCTTCAGCCTGCCGCCGCCCGCACCCGCGGCAGGGGCGGCAGCTTGAAGCGCACGTCCTCGCGCGCGAGTGTCAGCTCCTCCACCGCGACGGCATAGCGCGCGCGAAAGGCAGCGATCACACCCTGCACCAGGTGCTCCGGCGCCGAGGCGCCGGCGGTGAGGCCCACGGTCGTCACCCCCTCGAGCCACGACCAGTCGATGTCATCGGCATCACGCACCAGTTCCGCCCGGCGGGCGCCGCTGCGGCGCGCCACCTCCACCAGCCGCAGTGAGTTGGAGGAGTTGGGCGCGCCCACCACCAGCACCAGCTGCGCACGCCGCGCCACCTCCGCTACGGCCTTCTGGCGGTTGGTGGTGGCATAACAGATGTCCTCCCGCCGCGGGCCGACGATGGCGGGAAAGCGCCGTTTGAGCACCGCCACGATCTCGGCGGTATCCAGCACCGACAAAGTGGTCTGGGTGGCATAGGCCACCCGGGCGGGATCCGGCACCGTCACCCGCTCGGCATCCTCACAGCTCTCCACCAGCACCACCGCCCCCGGCGGCACCTGGCCCATGGTGCCCTCCACCTCCGGATGGCCGGCGTGGCCCACCAGGATGACCGTCCGCCCGGCGGCCACATGGCGCTCCACCTCGCGGTGCACCTTGGAGACCAGGGGACAGGTGGCATCGGCGTAGACCAGCCGCCGCCGGCGGGCCTCCTCGGGCACCCGCTTGGGCACGCCGTGGGCCGAGAACACCACGATCGCCCCTTCCGGCACCTCATGGAGCTCGTCCACGAACACCGCCCCGGCCGCCTCGAGCTCGCGCACCACGTGGCGGTTGTGGACGATCTCGTGGCGCACATAGACGGGTGGGCCGTTCTCGGCGAGGATGCGGCGGACGATGGCAATGGCACGGTCCACCCCGGCGCAGAAGCCGCGCGGGCTCGCCAGCAGGATCCGCAGGGGTCGCAACGGCTGGTCCATGGCGCTCTCCATGCCGCCCTCTCTCTAGCACGCCGCCCGCCCGCCGGCGAGGGGCGTGCGGCCGGCAGCGGTCAGCCGGGCGTTTGACGCGCTCCCTCAGACGGCGTTTGACGTGCTCCTGAAGGAAAGCATGGCACCCCGGCGCAAAATGGCGAGCCGGCGCGACCACCAGCCTCGGCAGCCCGGCGCCGGCGGCTCCCGGCCGTCCTGCGCACCCGGATACCGACCGGCAGGCGGTCCCCCACCCCGTTCACCCTTTCTTAACCCGTGGCGATGAGAGTGGGGGCGCCGGCGGAAGTCGGCAGCCTCGAGTCCCGGTCACAGGGGGACGGGGTCGGTCGGCCCGGTGGCGCCTGCGCCGCGCCGGCCACCCCGCCTTCCCCGGGCGGGTTCCGACGTGCCCCCTGCCCTGCAGGTTGGCGCCCGATCCGCACGTCACGGAGCGGACATGTGGTACCGTCCGCCGACCGTGGCCGGTCGGCACCGCCCCGTCAGGCGAAGGCGCGGCGCGAGCTGCGGCAGCCGACGAACAGCAGCAGCCCCGGCACCAGCAGCACCACAAAGGCCGGCAGCGACAGCAGGAAGCGGATCGGCACCCAGGCGAGGCTTCCCAGCGTGCGCTCCACCAGCCCCTGGAAGCCCACGAGGCTGTTGGCGTGGACATTGTACCAGATCTTGCCGAGGGATACCGGCTCGTAGCCGCCGGTGGCCCAGATCATGAGCAGCTGGGCGAAGGCGGCCGCAGCCGCCAGCACCAGCAGCAGATAACCCAGGGCATAGCCGAAGCGCCGCATGGTCAGGCCGTCCTCCCGACACCGCCGCCGAGATGGTGGCGGGCGGAGGAAGCGGCAAGCGGGAGACATGGAGTGCGCCCGGGCCCCGCTTGACGGGCGCGCTTGCGCGGGCCATATGCGCGGCGCCTTCCGCCGCCATCCCGGTTGCGGGCCCGATGGGGCACGGCTAGAAGGCCACCGGTTCGGACCGGCCGCGGCCCGCCGCGGCGCCGGGACTTCGGAGAGCGCGATCCATGGCCAAGCTGAAGACCAAGCGCGCCGCCGCCAAGCGGTTCAAGTTCACCGCGACCGGCAAGATCAGGCGCGCCCATGCGTATCATCGCCACAATTTCGAACATCGCTCGCGCAAGACCAAGCGGGCGACGCGGGGCACCACCCTGCTGGCCCCGGGCGATGTCAAGCTGGTGCGGCCCATGCTGCCCTATGGGCGCTGACGAGTCTCCAGGGATCCGGCCTAGCCGAGGGGTGCGACGATGCCGAGAGTGAAGCGTGGCGTCACCGCCCACGCGCGGCACAAGAAGATCATCAAGCTCGCCAAGGGCTACTACGGACGCCGCAAGAACTGCTTCAAGACCGCCAAGCAGGCGGTCTTCCGCGCCTGGCAGTATGCCTATCGCGACCGGCGCCAGCGCAAGCGCGACTTCCGGCGCCTGTGGATCCAGCGGATCAACGCGGCCGCCCGCGAACAGGGCCTTACCTATGGCCGCTTCATGCACGGCCTCAAACAGGCGGGCATCGAGATCGACCGCAAGGTGCTGGCCGATCTGGCCGTGCGTGACCCTGCCGCCTTCGGCCGGCTGGTGGAGGAGGCGCGGGCCGCACTCGCCGCGTGAGCCCGGCGCCGCCGCGCCGGCTCCGCGCATCGCGAGGAGGGGCCGCGCCGGCCCCTTTTTGCGTCGCCAGGGGAGAAGCGGGAGGATGAGCGAGGCACGCCGGCAGGTGGAGGAGCTGCGCGAACGCTTTTTGGCCGCGGTGCAGGCGGCGGCGGATTCCGAGTCGCTCGAGCGGGTGCGGGTGGAGGCGCTGGGCCGGCGCGGGCGGGTGACCGAACTCGCCAAGGGCGTCGGCCGTTTGCCGCCGGAGCAGCGCCGCGAAGTGGGCCAGGCGGTGAATGCCCTCAAGCGCGAGCTCGAGGCGGCCATTCGCGCGCGCCGGGAGGTGCTGGCCCGCGAGGCGCTGGAACGGCGGCTCAGGGAGGAGCGGCTGGACGTCACCCTGCCGCCGCGCGAGCGCCCCGAGGGGCGGCTCCATCCGGTGAGCCATGTGCTGGATGAGATCGTCGCCATCTTCGCCGACATGGGCTTTGCCGTGGCCGAGGGGCCGGATGTGGAGGACGACTTCCACAACTTCACCGCCCTCAACATCCCGCCGGCCCATCCGGCGCGGCAGATGCAGGACACCTTCTTCCTCGAGACCACCGACGCGCAGGGCGAGCCCTATCTGCTGCGCACCCACACGAGCCCGGTGCAGATCCGCACCATGGAGGCCGGCCGGCCGCCCTTCCGCATCATCGCCCCCGGCCGGGTCTACCGGCGCGACTATGACATGACCCACACGCCCATGTTCCATCAGGTGGAAGGGCTGCTGATCGACCGCCGCACCCACATGGGCCACCTCAAGGGCTGTCTCGTGGACTTCGTGCGCGCCTTCTTCGAGCGCGACGACATCCCGGTGCGCTTCCGCCCCAGCTACTTCCCCTTCACCGAACCGTCGGCGGAGATGGATGTGGGCTGCCGCCGCAGCCAGGGGCAGCTGGTGGTGGGCGCGGGCGACGACTGGCTCGAGGTGTTGGGCTGTGGCATGGTCCACCCCAAGGTGCTGGAGATGGTCGGCCTCGACCCCGACGTGTGGCAGGGCTTCGCCTTCGGCCTCGGGGTCGACCGTTTTGCCATGCTCAAATACGGTATTCCTGATCTGCGGACCTTCTTCGAGGCCGACCTGCGCTGGCTGCGCCACTACGGCTTTCTGCCCCTGGACGTGCCCACCACCTTCGCGGGTCTGTCGCGATGAAGTTCACCCTGCCCTGGCTGCGGGAGCATCTCGCCACCGATGCGGATGCCACCGCCATCGCCCACACCCTCACCATGATCGGCCTCGAGGTGGAGGCGGTGGCGGACCCGGCCGAACGCCTCGCCCCCTTCACCGTCGCCTATGTGGAGGCGTGCGAGCCCCATCCCAATGCCGACCGCCTCAAGCTGTGCACCGTGCGCACCCGCCACGGCACCTTCCGGGTGGTGTGCGGTGCCCCCAACGCCCGTGCCGGTATCTACGGCATCTTCGCCCCCGAAGGGGCGGTGATCCCGGCCACCGGCCAGGTGCTCAAGCGGGCGGTGATCCGCGGGGTGGAGAGCTGCGGCATGCTGTGCTCCGCCCATGAATTGGGCGTGGGCGAGGACCACAGCGGCATCATCGAGCTCGAGGGCCCATGGGAGATCGGTACACCGGCGGCGGTGGCGCTGGGGCTCGAGGGGCCGGTGTTTGATGTGGCGGTCACCCCCAACCGGGCGGACTGTTTCGGCGTGCAGGGCATCGCCCGCGATCTCGGGGCAGCTGGTCTCGGCACCTTCCGCCCGCGAGAGATCCACGACGTGCCCTCGGTGGGGCGGCCGGGCCCCGCCATCCACCGCGCCTTTCCCGCGGGCGAGGAGGAGGTGGCCTGCCCTGTCTTCGTCGGCCGCATTATCCGCGGTGTGCGGAATCGCCCGAGCCCCGCCTGGCTTCAGCGGCGGCTGCGGGCGGTGGGGCTCCGGCCCATCTCGGCGCTGGTGGACATCACCAACTATGTGATGTTCGACCTCTGCCGGCCGCTCCATGTGTTCGATGCTGCCAAGATCCGCGGCGATCTGGTGCTGCGCTATGCCCGCCGCGGCGAGCGGCTGGTGGCCCTCGACGGCCGCACCTATGAGCTCGAGGATGGTGATATCGTCATCTGCGACGACACCGGTCCCATCAGCCTTGCCGGCATCATGGGCGGCGAGAGCACCGGCGTGACGGAGGAGACCACTGACGTACTGCTGGAGGTGGCCATCTTCGACCCGGTGCGCATTGCCCGCACCGGCCGCCGCCTCGGCCTCGAATCCGACGCCCGCACCCGCTTCGAGCGCGGGCTCGACCCGGCGATGGTGATGCCCGGCTGCGAATATGCCACCCGCCTCATCCTCGAGCTCTGCGGCGGCGAGCCGGGGCCGGCGGTGGTGGCCGGGCGGGTGCCCCAGGAGCGGCGCGCGTTCGACTTCCGCACAAGCCAGCTCCCGCGCCTTGGCGGCATCAGCCTGGAGCCGGCGGAGATCGAGCGCATTCTGCGCGCCCTGGGCTTTGAGCTGGCGGGCGGTCCCGAGGTCTATCGCATCACCGTCCCTAGCTGGCGGCGCGATGTGGAGGGTGAGGCCTGCATCGTCGAGGAGCTCACCCGCATCCACGGCTTCGACCGGATCCCGCCGGTGCCGGTGACCCGGGTAGAGGCGGTCTCGCCGGTGCGCCTGACCCCGGCCCAGCGGCTTCGGGCCGATGCCCGCCGTGCCGCCGCCGCTCAGGGGTTGCTGGAGGCGGTCACCTGGTCCTTCATCCCGGCCGAGCACGCCCAACGGTTCGGCGCACCGCAGCCGGTGCGGCTGCGCAATCCCATCTCCGCTGAGCTCGACGCCCTGCGCCCATCGCTGTTGCCGGGGCTGTTGCAGGCGGCCGCCCGCAATCTCGCCCGCAAGCATGAGCGCGGCGCCCTGTTCGAGCTCGGCCCGCGCTTTCTCGAGGGCCGCCCCGGCGCCCAGCGCACCACCTTGGCGGGCCTGCGCTTTGGCGACTTCGCCCCGCGCCACTGGTCGGAACCCAAACGGCCGGTGGACGCCCTCGACGCCAAGAGCGATCTCTATGCCATCCTGCGGGATCTGGGGGTGCGCACCGAGGCCCTGAGCGTGCGGCGCGAGGCCCCCGCCTGGTACCATCCCGGCCGTTCGGCGGTGGTGGCGCTGGGCCAGCGCGTGCTGGCTGCCTTCGGCGAGATCCACCCCCTGATCCTGGAGCGCTTCGAGATCGAGGTGCCGGTCTGCGCCTTCGAATTCGACCTCGAGGATCTGCCCCAGCCAAAGGCGCGCAAGGGGCGCACCCGCCCGCCGCTGGAGCCCCTGCCCTATCCGCCGGCCGAACGCGACTTCGCCTTTTTGGTGGATCAATCGGTGGCCGCCGGCGAGCTTCTGGAGGTGGTGCGGCGAGCCGGCGGGCGGCTTGTGCGCGAGGTGCGGCTGTTCGACGTCTATGCCGGCAAGGGTGTGCCCGCGGGCAAGAAGTCGCTGGCGGTGGCGGTGCGGCTGCAGGCACCTGATCGCACCCTGACGGAAGCGGAAATCGAGCGGGTGGCCACCCATATCGTCGAGGAGGCCGCGCGCCGCCTGGGAGCGGTGCTGCGCGGCGCATCCTGAGGAGGTTCGCGACAGCCGCCGCCCATGACCGATCTCTCGCGGATCCGCAATTTCGCCATCGTCGCCCACATCGACCATGGCAAGTCGACCCTCGCCGATCGCCTGATCGAGCGCTGCGGCGCGCTCGACCCGCGCGAGATGACCTCGCAGGTGCTCGATTCCATGGACATCGAGCGCGAGCGCGGCATCACCATCAAGGCCCAGACGGTGCGGCTGGTCTACGAGGCGCAGAACGGCGAGACCTATGTGCTCAACCTGGTGGACACGCCGGGCCACGTGGACTTTTCCTACGAGGTCTCGCGCTCCATGCGCGCCTGCGAGGGGGCGATTCTGCTGGTGGACGCCACCCAGGGGGTGGAGGCCCAGACCCTCGCCAATGCCTATCAGGCGATCGACGCCGACCTCGAGATCCTGCCGGTGCTCAACAAGATCGACCTGCCGGCGGCCGAGCCCGAGCGGGTGAAGCAGCAGATCGAGGACATCATCGGCCTCGATGCCTCCGAGGCGCTGATGATCTCGGCCAAGACCGGCCAGGGGGTGGATGAGCTGCTGGAGGCCATCGTCCACCGCCTGCCGCCGCCCGAGGGCGAAGCGGAGGCGCCGCTGCAGGCGCTGGTGGTGGACTCCTGGTACGATCCCTATGTGGGGGTGGTGACGCTGGTGCGGGTCAAGCACGGCGTGCTGCGCCGCGGCCAGAAGATCCGCTTCATGGGCACCGGCGCCACCTATACGGTGGATCGGGTCGGCGTCTTCACCCCCAAGCCCAGGGAGGTGAGCGACCTGGGTCCCGGCGAGATCGGCTTTCTTACCGCCGGCATCAAGGAGATCGCCCATGCGCGGGTGGGCGATACGGTGACCGACGACCGCCGCCCCGCGAGTTCCCCGCTGCCCGGCTTCAAGCCCAGCCATCCGGTGGTCTTCTGCGGTATCTTCCCGGTCGATTCCAAGGACTACGACCAGCTGCGGGAAAGCCTCGCCAAGCTCAGGCTCAATGACGCCAGCTTCGAATATGAGCCCGAGACCTCCACCGCCCTGGGCCTGGGCTTTCGCTGCGGCTTTCTCGGCCTGCTGCACCTGGAGATCGTCCAAGAGCGGCTCGAGCGGGAATTCGGTCTCGATCTGGTGGTGACCGCTCCCTCGGTGGTCTATCGCGTCCACCTCACCGACGGCGCGGTCAAGGAGCTCCACAATCCGGCCGACTATCCCGATCCCACCCGCATCGTGCGGATCGAGGAGCCCTATATCCGCGCCACCATCCTGGTGCCGGAACAGTATCTCGGCGGGGTGCTGGAGCTGTGCGAACAGCGCCGCGGCGAACAAGTGGAGCTCACCTGGGTGGGCAACCGGGCGATGCTGGTCTATCTGCTGCCGCTCAACGAGGTGGTCTACGACTTCTACGACCGCCTCAAGTCCGTAAGCCGCGGCTATGCCAGCTTCGACTATCAGCTCGAGGGCTATCGCGAAAGCGACCTGGTCAAGCTGCGCATCCTGGTCAATGGCGAGCCGGTGGAATCCCTCTCCATGATCGTCCACCGCAGCATGGCCGAACAGCGCGGCCGCGCCATGTGCGAGAAGCTCAAGGAGCTGATCCCGCGGCAGCTGTTCGAGGTGCGCATTCAGGCGGCGATCGGCTCGCGCATCATCGCAAGCGAGCGCATTCGCGCCCTGCGCAAGGATGTGACCGCCAAATGCTATGGCGGCGATGTCACCCGCAAGCGCAAGCTCCTGGAACGCCAGAAGGAGGGCAAGAAGCGCATGCGCCAGGTGGGGAAGGTGGAGATCCCGCAGGAGGCCTTCCTCGCCGCCCTCAAGGTGGGCTAAGCTGCGGGACATTCTGGCCGGTGGACCGGCGCGCCGTGCCCCGGTAGATACAGGCTGGGCGAGGGAGACACCGCATGGCCATCGACGGCGTCCGCCATCCCAAGTTCCGCCGCCTCACCGAGCAGGTCTGGGTGGCCCCGCAGCTGGCCGCCGACGACTTCCGGGCGGCGGCCGAGCTCGGTATTCGCACGGTGATCAACAACCGGCCCGACGGCGAGGCGCCCGACCAGCTGCCCTCGGAGGCAGCCCAGGCGGCGGCGGAGGCGGCCGGGCTGGTTTATGTCCATCTGCCGGTGGTCTCGGGCGCCATCTTCCCCGACCATGTGGAGGCGCTGCGCCACATTCTCGCCACCACCGAGGGGCCGTGGCTGCTCTATTGCCGCAGCGGCAGCCGCTCATGCCAGCTGTGGGCGCTGGCCTGTGCCCGCGAGCAGGAGCCGGCACGGCTGGTGGAGGCCGCCGCCCGGGCGGGCTACGACCTCTCGCGCCTGTGGCCGATGCTGGAGGCGGCCCACCGGCCGCAGGTGGACGCCGACTGAAGCCTCAGCGCTCGCAGATCTCCACCACCAGATCGTCGCGTTCTGCCGCCGCCTCCAAGAGCAGGCGCCGCAGCCGCTCATAGTCAGCCCCAAGGGCCGTACGGGTGGCGGCATCCACTTCCCAGCACAGGCGAATGGGCCCGGGGGCGATGCCGGTGAGCAGATCGTAGAGCGCATCGAGATTGTCGCCGAACCACGCGGGTGCCTCGAGCGCACGGGCGATGGCGGCGATCACCTCCCGACGGCTGCGGACGGTGGGGCCGATGCGGACGGTCAGGGCGCGGGACACGGGACGGGGATGAAGCTGCGATAATGATCGAGGGTCACATAGACCTGCCGGTCGTTGGAGAACACCAGCCGCCTGGGGCCGCGGCGGCCGCAGGCATAGTCCAGATCGGCCTCCCGCCAGATGCGGCCGGGCCGCTCGGGAAGCCGCCCCTCGCGGTTGAAGAAGCGATCGCCGCCGATCACCCGCCCCGGCAGGATGCGACAGAGATCGCGCCCCGGCCGCCAGCCGGCCCGGCGCGCCTCCCGCTTCGTGACGTAGGAGGGTGGCAGCTCGCCCCGGCGGCACACCCACGTCACCGTCTCGACAAAGCCTGCCACATCCCGAAGACCCAGCGCACGCGCCAGCTGCGCGAGATCGCCGCGGGCAAGCGCCCCAAACGGCAGCGCCAACAGCAGGAGGAGCAGCAGCCCCGTGGCCAGCCAGCCGCGCCACCGCATGGGCCTAGCCGGTGCGCGAGGGGGAGGTCAGCAGCAGGGCGGCCGCCAGCACATAGCCCGAGAGCACGCCCGCCACATTGGCGCCCAGGTCCATGAGGTCGAAATGGCGCCACGGCACGAGGCTCTGGGCATATTCCAGCCCCAGCGCGAAGAGACCGGCTAGGAGCGTCACCACCAGCAACGCCCGATGGGTGAGGCAGAAGGCCAGGGCAGCGCCGGTCATTACCAGGAACACCACGAAGTGCGCCAGCCGGCTCGAGACCTGGGGCACGTCGGGCACCGGCATGAGCATGAGCACGGTGATCACCACCCAGCCGACCGCCCAGCCGACGGCCACCCAGGTGCGCCAGGATGTGAGGGACATGGCGCGGATCCGTCTCCCGCCGATGGACCGGACCGGCCCGGCGGCCGGCAGGCGCATGCTATCGCCGCCAGCCACCGCGGCCAAGCCTGCAGCAGCACCCCCGCCTACTCCCATTCGATGGTGCCGGGGGGCTTGCTGGTGACGTCATAGACCACCCGGTTGATGCCGCGGACCTCATTGACGATGCGGGTTGCCACCCGGGCGAGGAACTCGGGCTCGAAGGCGAAGATGTCGGCGGTCATGCCGTCCTCGCTCACCACCGCCCTGAGCGCACAGGCCATTTCGTAGGTGCGGGCATCACCCATCACGCCGACGGTGCGCACCGGCAGCAGCACCGCGAAGGCCTGCCAGATGCGGTCATAGAGGTCGGCCGCGCGGATCTCCTCGAGGAAGATGCGGTCCGCCTCCTGCAGAATCGCCACCCGCTCGGGCGTCACCTCGCCAAGGATGCGTACCGCCAGCCCCGGCCCCGGAAACGGATGACGGCCGACGAAATGCTCCGGCAGCCCCATCTCGCGGCCGAGCTCCCGCACCTCGTCCTTGAACAGCTCCCGAAGCGGCTCCACCAGCGCCAGACGCATGCGCTCGGGCAGGCCGCCGACATTGTGGTGGGTCTTGATGGTGGCCGAGGGGCCGCGGAAGGAGACGCTCTCGATGACATCGGGATAGAGGGTGCCCTGGGCGAGGAAGTCGGCACCGCCGAGCCGTTCGGCCTCGCGTTCGAACAGTTCGATAAAGGTCTCGCCGACGATGCGGCGCTTGCGCTCGGGATCCGTCACCCCCGCGAGGCGGGCAAAGAAAATCTCTCCCGCCTCCACATGGACCAGCGGGATGTTGAAGTGGCCGCGGAACAGCGACACCACCTCCTCCGCCTCACCCTTGCGCAGCAATCCTGTGTCCACGAACACGCAGGTGAGCCGCTCGCCCACCGCTTCGTGCACCAAGAGGGCCGTAACCGCCGAGTCGACCCCGCCCGAGAGGCCGCACAGGACCCGCCGATCTCCCACCTGCGCGCGGATGCGGGCGACCGCCTGCTGGCGGAAGGCGGTCATGGACCAGTCGCCGGCAAGCCGGGCGATGCGGAAGCAGAAGTTCTCGAACAGCTGGCGGCCGATGGGGGTGTGGACCACCTCCGGGTGGAACTGGACACCATAGAAGCGCCGCCGCTCGTCCGCCACCGCCGCCAAAGGCGAGCCCTCGCTGCGGGCCACCGGCACGAAACCCGCGGGCAGCGCCTCCACCCGGTCGCCGTGGCTCATCCACACCCGCGCGTGGTCACCCACCCGCAGGATCCCGTCGAACAGGGGTGATTCCCGCAGCAGTTCGATCTCGGCCCGGCCGAACTCCCGCACCGCCGCCGGCCGCACCCGGCCGCCCAGCTGGGCCACCATGGTCTGCATGCCATAGCAGATCCCCAGCACCGGCACGCCCAGGCGGAAGACCGCCGCCGGCGCCCGCGGGCTCTCCCCCGCCGTCACGCTGGCGGGCCCGCCTGAGAGCACCACCGCCTGGGGAGCGAAGTCCTCGATGAAGGCGTCGTCGACGGTGCAGGGGTGGATCTCGCAGTAGACCCGCAGCTCGCGCAGGCGGCGTGCGATCAGCTGGGTGGTCTGGGAGCCGAAGTCGAGGATGAGGACGCGTTCGGTCATGACTCGCCCTTGCGCTGGTGGGGACGCGCCGCAAGATCGCGCCCGCACCTCGCTTGTCGAGGGTCAAGGCGTCACACAACCGGCGCACATGGAGCCGCGCTCAGGCGGGGGAGCGGCGAGCCGTGAGCGGCAAACAGGCGGTAGCGTCCACCTTGGGCTTGAGCGGGGCCACTGCTTCGCCGGGTGGCAGACGCAGCCACCCCGTCACCACCCGCAGCCGCCAGCCCTGGGCCAGCGGATAGACCGCCTCGATCCAGTCCTTGCCGCGGCTGGGGGCACCGCACAGGTGTGCGCCCGCCCGCACCAGCAGCGCGGCCACCACCTCCGCACTGCTGGCGGTCGCACCGTCCACCAGCACCGCCTCCACCTGAAAGCGGGGAATGGGCGCGGGATGATCGGCCGCAAGCCGAATCACCTGGCCGTCGGATTGTTGGATCACCACCCGGGCCTGGGCGGGTCCGATCAGCCGCGCCACCAACCGCAGCGCCCGACGCAGATCGCCGCCGGCATGACCGCGCAGGTCCAGCACCACCCGGCGGCCGGCGAGATCGGCCGCGGCCAGCTCGCGCCAGAGGGTACGGCCGAAGCGCCGCAGCGCCACCAGCACGCGCCCATCCCCCAACTCCTGCCGGCGAACCAGCGAAGGTTGATGCACCACCCAGCGGATGCGGTCGGTGTCATAGGGCGGCGCCGGCTCCAGCCGGAAGCGGCGGGGCGCGCGGGCCACCAGCAGCCGGCCGGCACAGAGATGGTCCTGACCGCAGCGGCGTACGAGCTCGGCTCGGAGTGCGGGTGTGAGCGGCAGGTCCGTCAGGAGTTCGGTCAAGGGGGCCGCGGCCCCCGCCGGTCGCCCGGCGAGGGCCGCCAGCAGCAGGGCGAGCCCGAGGGCGCGCCCGCGCATCTCAGTGGCAATAGTTGAGCGCACCCACCATGAAGGTGCCCCAGGGCTCCTCGCCCACGCCGTCGATGAGCTTCACCAGCTTGCGGCTGCGGGTGTCGATCACCGCCACCTGATTGGTGGAGGAGATGGAGAGGTAGAGCCGTGTCCCATCGGGCGTGGTGACACCGGTCTCAGGCGTGCCCGGAAGCGGGATCTCGCCGGCATTCTCCATGGTGGTAAGATCCAGCACCACCAGCTTGTTCTCGCCGCGGGCGATGACGAAGGCGGTGGTTTCGAACCAGCCGGTGTTGACCCCGACCATGTCCTTACCGCCTTTGAGCCGCGCCACCTCGCGAAGCTCGCTGGTGGAGATGATGGAGACGGTGCCATCACCATTGTTGGGCACGATCATGTAGCGGCCGTCGGCGGTGGTGTAGGCGCGCCAGGGCAGATCCCCCAAGGGCAGCGTGGTGATCTTCTCAGCGGTGCGCAGATCCACCACCGCCATCCTATCGCCCTCGCCGAAGGCGGCAAAGCCGAGGCGCCGGTCGGGCGTGGCGGTGACATTGATGACGCCCTGATACTCGCTG
This sequence comes from Rhodospirillales bacterium, assembly GCA_015490605.1. Taxonomy (GTDB): domain Bacteria; phylum Pseudomonadota; class Alphaproteobacteria; order Geminicoccales; family Geminicoccaceae; genus HRBIN39. The sequence continues at coordinate 1,847 of WFXL01000123.1, read as the reverse complement.
TCACCGAGGGAGGCCACCAGCTTGGGCTCGCCCACCGGGATCTCCTTCACCACCCGGGCCGTGGCCACATCGATCACCGACACCCGATCGGCGCCGAGATTGCCGACGAAGATGTAGCGCCCGTCGGCCGAGAAGGTCATGTTGTGGGGCTCATACAGGCCCTCCACCCGGGCGATCTCGCGCCGCGCCCGCAGGTCGATGAGCGACACGCTGCCGCCCTCGATGTTGCCCACCGCCGCGAGCTCGCCGGTGGGTGAGAGCTCCATGTGCTCGGGCGTGCGATCCAGCTGCAGGGTGGCCAGCGTCTCACCGCTGGTGAGATCGACGATGGAGACGGTGTCATCCTCGGTGTTGGAAGCGATCAGCAGCCCGAGGGTGTCGGAGACCGCCACCTGATGGGGGACGTTGCCCACCGGCAGCCGGGCCACCACCGTGTCGCTCCGGGTGTCGATCACCGCCACATCGGCCGAGGCGCGGTTGGGAACGAACAGATAACGGTTGAGCGGATCCTCAAGACCAGCCGCCCCGGCCGCAGTGGAGAGGCCGAGGACGGCGGCGAAGGCGAAACGCGCCAGCATGGAACACCTCCTCCTTGGGGGCACCCCGCCCCGTTGATCCGGGGGATGGCAGGTCTCCTGGCTTGCGGGTCACCGCCTCGATCCGCCTTCCCGGGAACCACCCCAGTGGCATGTCGGATCTCGGCTCGCCGCTCACAGTTGCGGGGGCAGCGCCGGATTCCCACCGGCTTCCCTCTTCGTCCCAGCGCGGGAACCATCCCCACACCCCCTCGTGGCACGGCGGTCCGGCCGGCGTCAAGCTGCCGCCCCGCCACCGCACCGTCTTTCCAGGGGAACGCCCCCTCGCTACATGGAGGGCACGGCGGTGGCTGGCGTGTGCGTCAGGTCGCGAAACGTGCGCCTGGGCCAAGTCGTTCCGAAGGGAGCTGTCCCTGTCGTGGCCGTGGTCACGGCAAACGGCGCCCACCTGCAAGGCAGGTCCCAGGAACGAGAGTTCCGGCCGACGGCACGCCGGCGCCGCCGCGCTTGATCGGCTCGCTAGGCGCGACCGTAGTCGTCCTCGCGCCGCTCGATGTCGTCCTCATCGAGCACCTCACCGGTCTGCACCTCGACGAACTCCAGGGGATCGGGGCCGGGGTTGGCGACCCGATGCCAGCTTCCCTGTGGGATCACCACATGCTCGCCGGGGCCGAGCTCGCGCACTTCACCGTCCCGTTCCACCCGCGCCCGGCCGCAGAGCACCAGCCAGAACTCGCGGCGGTGGCGATGGCGCTGAAGCGACAGTCGCTGGCCCGGCTCCACCCGGATGCGCTTGATACAGCTGTGGTCGGTGACGTCCAGCACCTCCCAGCGTCCCCACGGCCGAACATCGCTCTCGCCGACAGAAAATCGGTTGGCCATAGAACCCTCCCATCCCATGCCTTCGTGGACATCGATGCCACTGAGCCGCGACCACCCAGGCGGAGGCCGCGGCTCATGCCGCTGGGCCCGCGATCGCCTCGGCCTCAGGACCGCGGGGTCCGATCGCCGGCGGCATCTTCCAGCAAGCGGCGCCGCGATCCCCCTTCGCCGGAGACCCCACCCCGCGGCAGCGCCACCACCACCTCGCCCGCAGCCGGATGTGGGCGCCAGCAGGCGGAGACCGGCCGCCCCTCGCCCGCCGTGACCGCCTCCCGGTGGCCGGCCGAGGTGTGACAGGCCCGCTCACGCATCACCGCCGCTTCCACCAGCCGCCGGCGCAGCTCCCGCGGCAGCCGGTTGAACAGGCGCCGGGCCTGGCGCAGGCGGGCCAGCGAGCGGCTCGCCAGCGCCCGGCGGATGGCGTGGGTC
>WFXL01000122.1 GCA_015490605.1 Rhodospirillales bacterium | reverse complement strand
GGACTATCTGCGCCGCAAGGACGAGCAGCGCTACCGGCGGCTGGTGGAACGACTCGGCCTGCGTCGCTGAACCGGACGGCCGCGCGGTCCGCCGCCCAGAGGCGGCGGGCCCGCCGTCCCGCCACAACCGGAAGGCAGAGGAGATGTTCGACATCAAGCGCAAGGAACTCGACTGGGGCGGCAAGCGGCTGGTGCTGGAGACCGGGCACATCGCCCGGCAGGCCGACGGCGCGGTGCTGGCCTCGCTGGGCGAGACGGTGGTGCTGTGCACGGCCGTCGCCGCCAAGACTCCGCGGCCGGGAATCGACTTCTTCCCGCTCACGGTCAACTACCAGGAAAAGTACTTCGCCGCTGGCAAGATCCCCGGGGGCTTCTTCAAGCGCGAGGGCCGGCCCACCGAAAAGGAGACCCTCACCTCGCGCCTCATCGACCGGCCCATCCGGCCGCTGTTCGCCCCCGGCTTCAAGAATGAGACCCAGGTCATCTGCACGGTGCTGGCCCACGACGGCGAGACCGATCCCGACGTGGTGGCCATGATCGGCGCCTCGGCCGCCCTCACCCTGAGCGGCATCCCCTTCCTCGGGCCCATCGGCGCCTGCCGGGTGGGCTACATCGACGGCGAGTTCGTGCTCAACCCCACCATCGAACAGGTCAAGACCGCATCCAAGCTGGACCTGGTGGTGGCGGGCACGCGCGATGCGGTGATGATGGTGGAATCCGAGGCGCACGAGCTGCCCGAGGAGACCATGCTGGCGGCGGTGCTGTTCGGCCACCGCGCGTTCCAGCCGGTGATCGACCTCATCCTCGAGCTCGCCCAGGAGGCGGCCAAGGAGCCGTGGCCGCTGGAGACGCCGGACCATTCGGCGCTCTATGAGGAGCTCCGCGCCAGGTTCCGCGACAAGGTGGCCGCCGCCTATGAGGAGCCCCAGAAGAAGGTGCGCCACGACCGCATCCAGGAGATCCGCTATGAGGCCATCGCCGAGCTCGCCGGCGAGGATTTGGAGAAGGCGGCGGCGGTAGCGGAGCTCTTCAAGCAGCTCGAGAAGGAGGTGGTGCGCGGGCGCATCGTCGAGACCGGCCGGCGCATCGACGGCCGCAGTCTCGAGGACATCCGCCCGATCCGCGCGGAGGTGGGGGTGCTGCCGCGGGTCCACGGCAGCGCCCTGTTCACCCGCGGCGAGACCCAGGCGCTGGTGGTCACCACCCTTGGTACCGGCCAGGACGAGCAGATCATCGACGCCCTCGAGGGGGATCTGCGCGAGCACTATCTGCTGCACTACAACTTCCCGCCCTACAGCGTCGGCGAGGTGGGACGCATGGGGCCGCCCGGGCGGCGCGAGATCGGCCACGGCAAGCTCGCCTGGCGCGCCACCCACCCGCTGCTGCCCTCCAAGGAGGAATTCCCCTACACCATCCGGGTGGTGTCGGAGATCACCGAGTCCAACGGCTCCAGCTCCATGGCCACCGTCTGCGGCGCTTCGCTGGCGCTGATGGATGCGGGCGTGCCCATCAAGCGGCCGGTGGCGGGCATCGCCATGGGGCTCATCAAGGAGGGCGAGCGCTATGCCGTCCTCTCCGACATCCTCGGCGATGAGGACCATCTGGGCGACATGGACTTCAAGGTGGCCGGCACCGAGGTGGGCGTCACCGCCCTGCAGATGGACATCAAGATCGCCGGCATCACCGAGGAGATCATGCGCGATGCGCTGTTGCAGGCGCGGCGCGGTCGCCTCCACATCCTCGCCGAGATGGCCAAGGCCCTGGGCATGCCGCGGCCGCAGATGCGCGAGACGGTGCCGCGGATTACCGTGGTCCACATCCCGCCGGACAAGATCGGCATGGTCATCGGCCCCGGCGGCAAGACCATCCGCGAGATCACCGAGCGCACCGGCACCCGCATCGACATCGAGGACGACGGCACCGTGCGCATCGCCTCGGCCGATGCCGAAGGGGCCAAGAAGGCGGCCGACTGGATCCTGGGCCTGACTGCCACCCCCGAGGTGGGGCGCATTTATGAGGGCACCGTCACCCGCTTGGCCGACTTTGGCGCCTTCGTCAAACTCTGGGGCAGCTATGAGGGGCTGATCCACATCTCCGAACTGGCCGATCGGCGCGTGGACAAGGTGGCGGACGTGGTCAAGCCGGGGGATGTGGTGAAGGTCAAGGTGCTGGAGTTCGACGACCGCAGCGGCAAGATCCGCCTGAGCCTGCGGGCGGTGGACCAGGCCACCGGCGAGGAACGGCGGGTGGAGCGCAAGGGCGCGCCGGCCCGTGGCCAGCCGGCGGGCCGGCGGCGGCGCACCGGATGAGGCGCCCGCACCCGCCCCGGCCGCAGGCACCGTGGCTGCGGGCCGGCTTTCACCGGCCCCGGCCCGTCGCCCCGGCCCCGGATCCCATGGCTAGGGAGTCGCGCACAGGACCATGACCATCTGCGTACAACCCATGCGCCTTTCCGGCGCCGAAGTCTGGCCGCTGGTGGAGGGCGGCAAGGGTGTTGCGGTCTCCAATGGCCGCAGCGCCGGGGCCTGGGCCCGCGCCGGCGGCGTGGGGACCTTCTCCGGGGTCAATGCCGATCTGGTGGACGATAATGGCGAATATGTGCCGCTGGTCTTCCGCGGGCGCGACCGGCGCGAACGCCACGAGGAGCTGATCCAGTACTCCATCCGTGGCGCCATCAGCCAGGCGCGCATCGCCCACGAGCTCCGCGGCGGCGAGGGCCGCATCCACATGAATGTGCTGTGGGAGATGGCGGCCTGCGAGCGGGTGCTGGTGGGCGTGCTGGAAGGGGCCAGGGGGCTCATCCACGGTGTCACCTGCGGCGCCGGCATGCCCTATCGCCTGGCCGAGATCTGCGCGCGCTATCGGGTCTACTACTATCCCATCGTCTCCTCCGCTCGCGCCTTCCGCGCCCTGTGGAAGCGGGCCTATCGCAAATTCGCCGAATGGCTCGGGGCGGTGGTCTATGAGGACCCCTGGCGCGCCGGCGGCCACAACGGCCTCTCCAACGCCGAGGACCCCAACCGGCCGGAGGACCCATTCCCGCGGGTCAAGGCCATCCGCGATTTCCTGCGGGAGATCGGCCTCGGCCAGCTCCCCATCATCATGGCCGGCGGGGTGTGGCGGCTGGATGAATGGAAGGACTGGATCGACAATCCCGAGCTCGGGCCCATCGCCTTCCAGTTCGGCACCCGCCCGTTGCTCACCCGCGAAAGTCCCATCCCCGAGGCCTGGAAACAGAAGCTCTTGCGGCTCAAACCCGGGGACGTCCGGCTCCACCGCTTCAGCCCCACGGGCTTCTATTCCTCCGCCGTCTACAACGCTTTCCTGCGGGAGCTCTATGAGCGTTCGCAGCGCCAGGTGCCCTTCCGCGAGGAGGCGGACGCCGAGGCCGGCTTCACCGCCTGGTTCCCCCTGGGCCGGCGGGGACGGGGGGTGTGGCTCAAGCCGGACGACCTCCAGCGGGTGGAGCGCTGGCAGCGCGACGGCTTCACCCAACCCATGCGCACACCCGAGCGCACCCTGATCTTCGTGACCCCCGAGAAGGCGCGCGAGATCCGGCGCGATCAGGCGGACTGCATGGGCTGTCTTTCCCACTGCCAGTTCAGCGGCTGGAAGCACAGCGAGCCCTGGACCACCGGCCGCCCACCGGATCCGCGCAGCTTCTGCATCCAGAAGACGCTGCAGAACATCGCCCACGGCCGCAACCACGTGGACCATGAGCTCATGTTCGCCGGCCACAACGTCTATCGTTTCGCCCAGGACCCGTTCTACGCCAACGGCTTCATTCCCACGGTGCGACAGCTTGTCCAGCGCATCCTCAGCGGCCGCTAGGCGTACAGGGCCTTGACGCGGCGGCAAAAAGGGACCAGTTCGGTCCCAGTTCCCGGCGCAAGCCCCGAGGGGGGACCTCGCCATGGTGGATGAGACCCACAGGGACGAAGAGGAGGAGCACCTCGCGCGGCAGCTCAAGGCGCGGGGGCTGAGGCCGACACGCCAGCGGCTGGCACTGGCCAAGCTGCTGTTCGGCCGCGGCCATCGCCATGTGGCGGCGGAGGAGCTCTATCAGGAGGCGCGCCAGGCAGGCGTGTCGGTGTCGCTGGCCACCGTCTACAACACCCTCCACCAGTTCACCCGCGCGGGGCTCCTGAGCGAGGTGGTGGTGGGCAGCGGCCAGAGCTACTTCGACACCCATGTGGGGTCGCACTGGCACTTCTTCGACAAGACCACCGGCGAGATCCTCGACATTCCCGAGGATGCCATCGCCTTCGCGCGCCTGCCGGCGCCGCCGCCGGGCAAAGTGATCGACCGCATCGATGTGGTGATCCGGGTGCGGCGGGCCGAGCCGGTGCCGGAGCAGCCCCTCGGGCGCGAGGACTGAGGACACGGCTGCGGGTCCCGCCGGAGGTCGCGCGCGGGCTGAGGCAGGGGCGTCATCGAAACGACGGAGAGCGGGAGAGCCGGGGTGGGTGAGCGGCCGTCCTTCGAGCCGGCGGTGCGGACCCTCGCCATGCCGGGCGACACCAATCCCGCCGGCGACATCTTCGGCGGCTGGCTGCTCGCCCAGATGGACATCGCCGCCGGCATCGTCGCCGCCCGCCGCGCCTGCGGCCGGGTGGCCACCGTGGCGGTGGATGCCATGAGCTTCCACCAGCCGGTGTTCGTCGGCGATGTGGTGAGCTGCTACGCCCGGGTGGTGCGGGTCGGGCGCACCTCCATCCGCCTCCATGTGGAGGTGTGGGTGGAGCGCGGGCGCACCGGCGAGAGCGTCAAGGTCACCGAGGGCACCTTCACCTGCGTCGCCATCGACGATCAGCGCCGGCCGCGCCCGGTACCGCCCGAATAGAGCACCCGCCCGCAGGCACAGCGGGCGCGGAGCCCGCCCGGCAGCGGGCGCGCAGACGGACCGTCTGGCTTTTCCGGTGCGCCCGGTGAAAGCCGCCGTGGTGCTGCAACCCCGGCGCCGGCCTCGCCGGATCGCTCTTTCCGCCAAGCTCGCGCCTTGTCGGCATCCGCCGCTGGGGGCGGTGACAGCGCACCTTGGTGCGGCCTCCGGCGGCCCAGCCGATGGCCCATCTCAGCCGAACAGCGCCTGCGGCAGCCAGGTTGCGAGCTGGGGGAACAGGCCCACCAGCAAGAGCCCTACCAGCTGGAGGGCGACGAAGGGGATGATGCCGCGATAGATGTCGGCGGTGGTCACCTCCGGTGGTGCCACCCCACGCAGGTAGAACAGCGCGAAACCGAAGGGCGGGGTGAGGAAGCTGGTCTGGAGGTTGATGCCGATCATCACCCCGAGCCAGATGGGATCATAGCCGAGCATGATCAGCGGCGGGCCGACGATGGGCACCACCACGAAGGTGATCTCGATAAAGTCGATGAAGAAGCCCAGCAGGAACATCAGCAGCATCACCGAGACGATCGCTCCCACCTCGCCGCCGGGCAGATTGTGGAGCAGATCGCGCACCATCTGATCGCCGCCGAAGCCGCGGAACACCAGCGAGAAGATCGATGCCCCCAGCAGGATGACAAACACCATCGAGCTGATCTTGGTGGTCTCCCGCATCACCTCCCGCAGCATGGCGAGCGACAGACGCCGGCGCGCGGCTGCCAGCAGCATGGCGCCGACCCCGCCGATGGCGGCCGACTCGGTGGGCGTGGCGAGGCCCACCAGGATCGAGCCCAGCACCGCGACGATCAGGATCGCCGCCGGCAGCACCGCCACCAGCACCCGCCGGCCGAGATGCTCCACCCGCTCGCCCGCCTCCACCAGCGGCGGGGCCGCCGCCGGCCGCAGCCAGGCCACCAGCGCTTCATAAAGCAGATAGAGCCCCACCAGCACGAGGCCGGGGATCATGGCACCGGCAAAGAGGTCCACCACCGACACCGGCTCCGGCGCGAAATTGCCCAGCGCCAGCTGGGCCTCGGTGTTGGCGCCCTGGAGGATGTCGCCGAGAATCACCAGCACGATGGAGGGCGGAATGATCTGGCCGAGGGTGCCGGAGGCGCAGATGGTGCCGCAGGCAAGTCCGCGATCATAGCCGGCCTTGAGCATGGCCGGCAGGCTCAAAAGCCCCATGGTCACCACGGTGGCGCCGACGATGCCGGTGGCGGCCGCCAGCAGCATGCCGACGATGGTCACAGAATAGGCAAGCCCGCCCCGAAGCCGGCCGAACAGGAGCCCCATGGTCTCCAAAAGCTGCTCGGCCAGGCCCGAGCGCTCCAGCACCACGCCCATGAAGACGAACAGCGGGACCGCCACCAGCACCTCATTGACCATCACGCCGAAGTAGCGCGACGGCAGCCCGCCCAGAAGCCGCAGGTCAAAGACGCCGGCGAGATCGCCCACAAAGGCGAAGGCGAGGGCGGTCCCACCCAGGGTGAAGGCCACCGGATAGCCCAGCAGCAGCACCCCGCAGACCACCAGAAACATGAGGATGGCGAGGATCTCGGCACCCATCAGCCGGCCTCCTGCCCGTGGGTCTGATAGAGCTGGGGGCGGCCCCTGAGCGCCAACCAGGCCCGCATCGCCAGCGCCAATGCCTGCAGCCCTACCAACAGAGCGAACAGCAGCAGCGCCGTCTTGAGCAGGAACAGTCCCGGCAGCCCGCCGGCCTCGCGCGAGCTCTCGAGCTTGAGCCAGGACTCGAGCACATAGGGCCAGCTCACCACGAACACCGTCACCATCATGGGCAGCGCCAGCAGCAGCGAACCCACAAGGTCGACCCAGGCGCGAAAGCGCAGCGAGGCACCGCGATACAAGATGTCCACCCGCACATGGCCCTGGTGCAGCAGGGTGTAGCCGGCTCCCAGCATGAACACGAGGCCGTGCATCCAGACATAGCTTTCCTGGATCCACACCTGCCCCCAGGCGAAACCGTAGCGCATGACGGCGACGAAGAAGGTCACCAGCACCATCGCCAGGGTGAGCCAGCTCACCGCCCGGCCGACGCGCTCATTGAGGCCGTCGACGAGGCGCACGAAGCGTTCGAGCCTATCCATGGTCAATCCGACGGATCCGGGGATGTGACGCGATGGGGCCGTGCGGCGCCGGCGCCTGCTTACACGGCACGGGCGGCGGTGGGAAGGCGGCTGCCGGGCGGTTGCGCTGCGGCGGCGGCCGCCGGTACATTTTTGGCCGGGCGGCGTGGGAGGTGTGGCATGCGCTATCTCCACACCATGGTGCGGGTGCGGGATCTGGAGGAGAGCCTGGACTTCTACTGCAACAAGCTCGGGCTGGTGGAGGTGCGGCGCCGCGAGGACCCCAGGGGCCGCTATACGCTGGTGTTCCTGGCAGCCCCCGAGGATGTGGCGCGGGCGCGCGAGGAGCGGGCGCCGCTTCTGGAACTCACCTACAACTGGGATCCCGAGGACTACACCATCGGCCGCGCCTTCGGCCACCTGGCCTATGAGGTGGACGACATCTACGCCCTCTGCCAGCGGCTGATGGAAAGCGGTGTGACCATCAACCGACCACCGCGGGACGGGCGCATGGCCTTCATCCGCTCGCCCGATGGCATCTCCATCGAGCTTCTGCAGAAGGGCGAGCCGCTGCCACCGCGCGAGCCCTGGGTCTCCATGCCCAATGTGGGCACCTGGTAGAACCCCGCCCCCCCAAAGGCGCCGAGCGGGCAGCGATCCGCAAGCCTTCCGGGCGGTGCTGTTCAATGATGGGAGGTGCCCGGCTGTTGCGGGTGCACGATGTGGGCGAGGCCCGCCAGCTGGTGGCGCTGTTCGAGGCGCTCAGCGCGCCTGCGGCGGAGTCTTGAGGGGATCGGAGAGAGTCAGACGGCGAAACTGTGGCCGCAGCCGCAGGAGGCGGTGGCATTGGGGTTGTGGACGCGGAAATAGGCGCCAGTGAGATCCTCGACGAAGTCGAGCTCGGCCCCCACCAGGAACAGCAGCGCCATGCCGTCCACCGCCACCCGCACGCCGTCGCGTTCGACGAACAGGTCGTCCTCCCGCGGGCGGTCGTCGAGATCGAAACGGTAGCGGAAGCCGGAACAGCCGCCGCCTTCCACCGACAGCCGCAGGAACACGCCCGCGCGGCCGTCGGCCGCATAGATCTGCTTCAGCCGCTGCACCGCCCGCTCGGACAGCCGCACGGGCGCTTCGGCGCTGGTGGCGACTTCCATGGCCCGGGCTTCCCGTTCGCCCTGCTGGAATGTAGGCCCCCCGGTGCCATCTTCCAAGCGGTCGCGGAAGAGCCGCCATGCGCCGTGCCTGTGCCGCCGATCCCGCCCGCTCCCGCGGTCGCGCCTCGGGAGCGCCGGAACACGCCTTCCGCTCCCCGTTCCAGCGGGACCGCGACCGCATCATCCACTCCAGCGCATTCCGCCGACTGCAGGCCAAGACCCAGGTGTTCGTGGCGTTCGAGGGCGACCATTACCGCACGCGCCTGACCCACACCCTCGAGGTGGCGCAGATCACCCGCACCGTCGCCCGCGCGCTGGGGCTTGAGGAGGATCTGGCCGAGGCCATCGCGCTGGCCCACGACCTGGGCCATCCGCCCTTCGGCCATGCCGGCGAGCAGGCGCTCGATGAGGAGCTGGCGCCCTGGGGCGGCTTCGACCACAATCTCCAGAGCTTTCGCATCGTCACCGTGCTGGAGCGCCGCTATGCCGGCTTCGACGGGCTCGATCTCACCGCCGAGACCCTCGAGGGCATCGTCAAGCACAACGGCCCCCTGCAGGGCGACGTGCCGGCGCCGATTCGCACCCATCCGCTGGCCGACGCGCTGGAGCTGGAGCGGCCGTGCCATCTCGAGGGCCAGCTGGCGGCGCTGTGCGACGATCTCGCTTACTGCAGCCACGACATCGACGATGGGGTGCGGGCCGGCTTCATCCAGCCGCGGGAACTTCTGGACCTTCCGCTGGTGGGGCCGCTGGCGCAGGCGGTACGGCGGGAATGGGGCGAGCTTGCACGCCCGCGCTTTGCCCATGAGACGGTGCGGCGCACCATCGACCGTCTGGTGGCGGACCTGATTGCCGAGAGCGAGCGTCGGCTCGCGCGCTGGAAGCCCGAAAGTCTCGATGATGTGCGGCGCATCGACGAGCCCCTGATCGCCTTCTCGCCGGCAACCCGCGAAGCGCTGGATGGACTCCGTACCTTCTTGCACGAGCGGGTCTATCGGCACTACAGGGTGTGCCGCGCAAGCCACCGTGCCCACCGTCTCGTCCGTGAGCTGTTCCGCACCCTCCATGCCCATCCCGAGTGCCTGCCCGACGACTGGCGGAGGATGGCGGAGCGGCCGGGCTCGGCCGGGACGGCGGCGGTGGTGCGCGATTATATCGCCGGCATGACCGACCGCTATGCCGCGCGCGAACACGAACGCATCTGCAGCACGCGCTGGGACCGTCCATGAACCTCTATGAGACCATGCTGGAACGGGTGCGCGAGGCGCTCGCCCGTCTCGCCGAGCGGGGTGAGCTGCCCGCCGGACTCGACACCTCGCGCATCACCGTGGAGCCACCGCGTGATCCCGCCCACGGCCAGATGGCCACCAATGCCGCCCTGGTGCTGGCCCGCCAAGCGCGCCGGCGGCCGCTGGAGATCGCCGAGCTGCTGGCGGGCGAGCTCGCGGCCCTGCCGGAGGTGGCCAGCGCCCGCACCGCCCCGCCGGGCTTTGTCAATCTGGTGCTGCACGATGACGTCTGGCGCCGACAGCTGCGGACCGTCCTCGAGCTCGGCCACGACTATGGGCGCACCGATCTCGGCCGCCGCGAGCGGGTCAATGTGGAGTACTGCTCCGCCAATCCCACCGGCCCGCTGCACGTGGGCCACGGCCGCGGCACCGTGGTGGGCGATGCCCTCGCCAATCTCCTGGCCTTCGCCGGCTATCAGGTGACGCGCGAGTACTACATCAATGACGGCGGCGGCCAGATCGAGGCGCTGGCGCGCTCCATCTACCATCGCTACCGCGAGCTCCTGGGTGATGATCCCGGGCCGCTGCCGGAGGGGCTCTATCCGCTGGAGGAGCTGGTGGCGGTGGCGCGGACCATCGTCGAGGAGGAGGGCGCGCGCTGGCTCGGCCAGCCCGAGGAGGCGTGGCTCGACCATTTCGGCCGTCGCGGCGTGGCGGCGATGATGGCGCTGATCCGCGAGGACCTGGAGCGCCTCGGCGTGCGCCACGACGTGTTCACCTCCGAGCGGGCGCTGATCGAGGCGGGGCGGATCGAGGAGGCCATCGCCGCGCTGGAGGCGCGCGGGCTGGTCTATGTGGGCACGCTGCCACCGCCCAAGGGGCGGCCGGTGGAGGATTGGGAGCCCACGCCGCAGCTGCTGTTCCGCGCCACCGCCTTCGGCGACGACGTGGACCGGCCGCTGCGGCGATCCAATGGCGCCTGGACCTATTTCGCCGCCGACATGGCCTATCACTTCGACAAGTTTCGGCGCGGCCACACCACTCTGATCGACGTCTGGGGGGCCGACCACGGCGGCTATGTGCGCCGCATGGAGGCGGCGGTGGCGGCCCTCACCGAGGAACGCGCCCGGCTTGAGGTGCTGCTATGCCAGATCGTCCACCTCTATGAACGCGGTGAGCCGGTGCGCATGTCCAAGCGCGCCGGCACTCTCGTGCGGCTGCGGGATGTGATCGAGCGGGTGGGGCGGGATGTGTTCCGCTTCATGATGCTCACCCGCAAGAATGATGCGCCGCTGGACTTCGACCTCGAGAAGGCGGTCGAGCAGAGCCGCGACAATCCAGTGTTCTACGTCCAATACGCCCACGCGCGGATCTGCTCGGTCTTCCGCCATGCCGTCGAGATGGGCCATGCGGTGGATCCCGACAGCCTGCGCGCCGCCGATCTCGACCGGCTCGAGGATCCCGGTGAGCTCGAACTGGTGCGGCTGGTGGCCGAATGGCCGCGGGTGGTGGTGGCGGCGGCGCGGGCGCGTGAGCCCCATCGCATCGCTTTCTACTTGCACGATCTCGCCGGTTCGTTCCATTCTCTGTGGACGAGGGGCAAGGAGGACGCCACGCTGCGCTTTCTGCTGGCGGACGATCCCGCCCGCACCCAGGCGCGGCTCGCCATGCTGGCGGCGGTGCGGGGGGTGATCGCCAACGGGCTCGGGATCATGGGGGTGGAACCCGTGGAGGAACTCCACTGAGGCCGACCGTTCCCAGCCGAGGAGAGCGAGCCGTGCAGGCCGCATCGTCCCCCGCCCCCGCTTCACCCGCACCCGCCGATCCGCGCCGCCCGCGTCCCCTCGCCAAGGCGCTGGCGGCGCTGGTGGTGCTGGTGGCCTTCCTCGCCTTCGCCGCGGTGGTCTGGTACGCCTACCGCGAGGGTCGGGTGCTGCTGGCCTCCGAGCCACCGCTGGTGACCGCGCCGGTGGGCCCCTACAAGGTGCCGCCGGAGGATCCCGGGGGCATGCCGGTGGTGAATGAGTCGGCCCCCATCACCACCGTGCTCGAGGGACGCACCGAGGAGCCGCCCGTAACCCTGATCCGCCCGCCGGTGGCACGGGTGGAGGCGGAGGCGGCCCGCACCGAGGCACCACCGCCCCAGGCCCAGGTGGTGCCCGAGGCCGGCGAGGTGGAGGTGGCAGCCGACGACACCGGCCCGGCGCGCCCGCGGGAGCGGTTGACGCCGGCCACGCCGGCTGAGCCGGTGCTGCTGATTCCGCCACCGCTGCGCCCGGCACCCACGCCGGAAAGCCCCAGCGAAGAGAGCGGCGCTGCGGCCTCTGCCGAGACGGCCACCACCGCCACGCCGAAGCCATCGGCGACCGCCACCACGTCGAAGCCGCCGGCAGCCGCCGCCCCGGCGGCCGGGACGGAGGCCTCGTCGAAAACCCCCGCCGCCACCGAGGCACCGGCACCCTCGCCTACGGAGCGCCAAAAGACGGCACCGGGCACGCCGCCGACAGCCGCCGATGGCGACAGGACGGCGGCCGGTGAGTCGCCGGCGACCGCCCCTGTGCGGCGGAAGGAGGCTGCGGAAAAGGCGCCTGCCGGCGGCAAGGCGGCCGGCGCCCCGGCACCTGCAGCTTCCGACCGCAAGGCCCCGGCCGCTGCTCCGCCGCCGGCCGTCAAGGCGCGCGCCGAAGCGCCTGAGGCCACCGCGCCGGCACCCGCCCGCCGCGAGCCGGCCACCGCCCCTGCGCGCATCTGGCGGGTGCAGCTTGGTGCCTATGCCAGCCGGGGATCGGCTCTGGCTGCCTGGCAGCGTGCCCGCCGCCGCTTCGGCGCGGTGCTGGGCGAGGCCCAGCCGGTGCTGGTGCCGGTGACGGTGCGCGGGCGTGAGCTCTATCGGCTGCAGTTCGGCCGCTTCACCCGCCGCGAGCAGGCCCGCGCCGCCTGCGGGCAGATCCGCAAGGCCGGTGGCCAGTGCCTGGTGGCCGGCCCCATCCGATTGAGGTGAGAAGTGCGGGCGGCGGTGGTGGGCCTTGCCGGCCCGGCGCTCCTGCCCGAGGAACGGGAGCTCTTCGCCCGCCTGCCGCCCGCCGGTTTCATCCTGTTCGCCCGCAACATCCACGAGCCGGCACAGCTGCAGGCGCTGGTGGCGGAGCTGCGGGCGCTGGTGCCCGAGGCCTGGCTGTTTGTCGACCAGGAGGGCGGGCGGGTCCAGCGCCTGCAGCTGTGCCGGCTCGTGGATGTTGCGGGCGAACAG
>WFXL01000121.1 GCA_015490605.1 Rhodospirillales bacterium | reverse complement strand
TCCCTGCGCTGGTGGTGGGCCTCGGCTTCGTTCCCTTCGACCGGTTTGCGCTGCGGGTGGACATCGCCGAACGCCTGGCCCAGCGGCTGCGAGCGCGGGCGCGTTCCGGCCCCTTTGCGCTGGATGGCGCCCTTGCGGCCGAAGCCGGGCTCAGCCGCGAGGAGCTCGCCCGCGTGGCCCGGGCGCTCGGCTTTCGCCGGATCCGGCGCGACGGTGAGGAACTGCTGGTGCGGCCCCGAAGGCGCCCGCGCAGCCGCTGCCGGGGCGGAGGCCCGCGCGACGAATCGCCCTTCGCCCCCCTGCGTGAGCTGGTGGATCCGCAGCCGTGAGTGCCGAGAGCCTGCGGCTCGATCGCTGGCTGTGGCATGCCCGTTTCGTTCGCCGGCGCGAACTTGCGGCCGCCCTGGTGGCAGCCGGGCGGGTGCGGCTCAACGGCGAGATCGTCACCCGCGCCCACCGGCCGGTGCGCCCCGGCGACGTGCTCACCCTTGCCCTGGGCGGGCGGGTCTATCTCGTGCGGGTGGTGGCGCTGGGGCTGCGCCGTGGCCCTGCGGCCGAGGCCCGCACCCTCTACGAGCCGCTGCCCGGCTCGGACCCGCTGCCGGGCTGAGGTTTGGGCGGGCGTGGGCCGAAGATGGCGGTGCCCACCCGCACATGGGTGGCGCCGAACCGCACCGCCACCTCAAAATCCTCGCTCATGCCGATGGACACCGCCCGAAGGCCGTTGCGCGCCGCCAGCTTGCGCAGAAGCGCCGTGTGCAGCGCCACATCCTCGCCCACCGGCGGGATCGCCATCAGCCCCACCACCTCGAGTCCATAGGTCTCGCGACACAGGCGCACGAAGCCATCCACCTCGCGCGGGGCAATCCCCGCCTTCTGGGGTTCCTCGCCGGTGTTCACCTCCACCATCACCGGCAGCCGGCGCCCCAGCCGCTCCATGGCGCGGGCGAGCCGCCGGGCCAGGCGCTCGCGGTCCACCGTCTGGATGAGGTCGAACAGCGCCACCGCATCGGCCGCCTTGTTGCTCTGCAGCGAACCGATCATGTGCAGCTCCACCCCGGGATAGCGCTGGCGCAGCTCCGGCCAGCGGCGGGCCGCCTCCTGCACATAGTTCTCGCCGAACACCCGCTGGCCCGCCTCCAGCGCCGCCACGATGCGCTCCTGCGGCTGCGCCTTGCTGACGGCGATCAGCGTCACCTCGGCGGGATCGCGCCCCACCTCGCGGCACGCCTCGGCGATGCGCCGGCGCACCTCTGCGAGATTGGCCGCCACATTCACCGCCGCCACAGTCCCGGCCATGTCCCGCTCCCTGAGCTGGCTCCGCCCGCGAGACTCATCACCCGCAAGCCACCGTCAAGGCGACATGCCCTTGGCGCCGAAGCTGCGGCCGGCTATCACGCCGCCGGTCCCCGGAGCCCCGCCATGTCCGGCTTTGCCCAACTCACGGCCCGGCTGCGCCTGCCGCTGGTGGCGGCCCCCATGTTCCTGGTCTCGGGGCCTGAGCTGGTCACGGCCTGCTGTGGGAGCGGCATCCTCGGCACCTTCCCGGCCCTCAATGCCCGCACCACCAGCGAGCTCGACGCCTGGCTCGGCCAGATCCAGGAGGCGCTTGCGGCCGCGCCCGGGGCCGCCCCCCTCGGCGTCAATCTCATCGTCCACCGCAGCAACCGCCGGCTGGATCAGGATCTGGCACTGGTGGTGCGCCACCGGGTGCCGGTGGTGATCACCTCCCTCGGGGCGGTGCCGGATCTGGTGCAGGAGGTCCACGCCTACGGCGGGCTGGTGTTCCACGATGTGGCCACACCCCGGCATGTGGAGAAGGCGGCCGATGCCGGGGTGGATGCGGTGGTGCTGGTGTGCGGCGGTGCCGGTGGCCATGCGGGCACCCTCAACCCCTTCGCCTTCCTCGCCGAGGCCCGCCGGCGCTTTGCCGGACCGCTGATCCTCGCAGGCGCGCTCTCCACCGGCCGTGACATTCTCGCCGCGCGCGCGGCTGGTGCGGCCCTCGCCTATATGGGCACTCGCTTCATCGCCACCCGCGAGGCGCGCGCACCCGAGGCCTACAAGCACATGCTGGTGGAGGCGGGGGCTTCGGACATCATCTATACCGATCGCATCTCCGGCATTCCTGGAAGTTTCCTCAAACCCAGCCTCGTGCGCGCCGGGCTCGATCCGTCGCGGCTGCATGAGCGGCCGCCGGGGGACATCGAGGCCGAACTCGCCCGCGGCGAGCTGCGCGCCTGGCGCGATATCTGGTCGGCCGGCCAGGGGGTGGCGGCCATCACCGACATTCCGCCGGTGGCGGTACTGGTGGACCGGCTCGAGGCCGAATACCGGAGCGCACGGGATGAGCTCTGTGGGGACGCGGCGTGACCATGCAGCGCGATCTCTGGTTTGAGGACTTTGAGGTGGGTCAGACCTTCCGCACCGGCGGGGCGACCCTGACCGAATCCCAGATCCTCGACTTCGCCTGGCAGTGGGACCCCCAGCCGTTCCACATCGATCGCCTGGCCGCCGAGAGGGGACCCTACGGCGGGCTCATTGCCAGCGGCTTTCAGACGCTGGTGGTGGCCTTTCGCCTGATCCACGCCGAGCGCATCATCAACGCCGCCTCCCTGGGAGCGCCGGGGATGGACGAGCTGCGCTGGCTGCGGCCGGTACGGCCGGGCGATACCCTCCATGTGGTGGGCGAGGTGGTGGCGGTGCGCCCATCGCAGAGCATGCCCGATCGCGGCTTCGTCACCATCCGCTATACCGTCTACAATCAGAAGGATGAGCCGGTGATGCGCTTTACCACACCCCACATGCTGCGCCGGCGTCCACAGGAGGACGGCTCGGGCTGATGGAACTCCTGACCGATCCGGCCGTCTGGGCCAGCTTCCTCACCCTCGCTGCGCTCGAGATCGTCCTCGGCATCGACAATCTCGTCTTCATCTCCATCATCACCGCCCGCCTGCCGGAAGAGCGCCGCAGCTTCGCCCGTCGATTCGGCCTCACGCTGGCACTGGTGCTGCGGGTACTGCTGCTGTTCTCCATCGCCTGGATCGTGCGTCTCACCACACCGATCTTCACCTTCGGCGATTATGCCTTCTCCTGGCGCGATCTGGTGCTGCTGGCAGGCGGCCTGTTCCTGCTGGTCAAGGCCACCCTCGAAATCCACCACGAAGTGGAGGGGGCCGAAGAGACCGGCCAGGTGCGCGCACACCTCGGCTTCGGTGCCGCCATCGCCCAGATCGCCGTGCTCGATCTGGTGTTTTCCCTCGATTCCATCATCACCGCCGTGGGCATGGCCGAACATGTGGAGGTGATGGTGGCGGCGGTGGTGGTGGCCATCCTGGTGATGATGGTGGCGGCCGATCCGGTGGGGCGCTTCGTCCTGGCCCACCCCACGGTGAAGATGCTGGCCCTGGCCTTCCTGCTGCTGGTGGGGGTGGCACTGGTAGCGGAAGCCCTGCAGTTCCACATCCCGCGCGGCTATCTCTACTTCGCCATCGCCTTCTCCGCCCTGGTGGAAGGCCTCAACCAGCTGGCCCGCCGCCGGCGCCGGCGCAGGACCACCACCCAAGCCGCCACGGCGGAGGCCGATTCCCGGGCCTCGGTCCGAGACCCGGAAACGCCAAAAGTCACAATATCCACCCCGGGGCAAGCGGAAAGTCAAAGTCGGAGCTCCGAAACCCCGCCCGCGCCGACGGCCACATCCCACAACCATCCATCAGGGCGTACCGGCTGAGCCCCTCCAACACGGTTCCGGCTGCTGGACACGGTCCCGATCCCATGCTAGCGAAAAGACGAAAGGATGGCCGGCGGCGGCTGGCGGTGTTCTGTGACATGGTGGAGCCCATGACCAGGTGTGTGAGCGCTACCTTCTCGGGTTCGCGCGCCGCGCGAACTTTGCCAAACTTTTACTGTGGAATTTTTTCTGGCGGCCCCTGCTTCCAACCCCTTGACACAGAGCCCTTTTTCGGGTGGGGTCCCTCTAGCCACTCGCCCTGATGAAAAAGGGATTAAGACCAGGCTTCAGGAAGATAAGAATAACGGAACCTGCATATCTCTAGCCACTCGCCCTGATGAAAAAGGGATTAAGACTCCACCTTCTGAGCGATAGTCTTGAAGGTGGATCCCCAACTCTAGCCACTCGCCCTGATGAAAAAGGGATTAAGACATAAGTTCATCCTGCGTGAAGGAAGAAAATCTTGGCTCTAGCCACTCGCCCTGATGAAAAAGGGATTAAGACGGCATACTTCTCCACGTCATCGAGGGAGAAATATTTCTCTAGCCACTCGCCCTGATGAAAAAGGGATTAAGACGTAGTCCTTTCGGACCACGGGGATGGCCCCCAGTGTCTCTAGCCACTCGCCCTGATGAAAAAGGGATTAAGACGTCTGTGAAAGAGGAAGGATTCTTGATGAACTTGTCTCTAGCCACTCGCCCTGATGAAAAAGGGATTAAGACCGTACTGTGGCTTTACTGATCCTCCTCATTGATTCCCCTCTAGCCACTCGCCCTGATGA
>WFXL01000120.1 GCA_015490605.1 Rhodospirillales bacterium | reverse complement strand
TCGATGGCCTGCCCGAAGAGCTGCCCGAGCGCGAGCCGCTGGTGCGCACCATCGATCGCATGGCGCGACTGGTGGATCAGCTGTTGGCGGTGGCCCGACTCGAAAGCGGCCTCGTGGCGCCGGACGAGGATGTCGACCTGCGGGCCCTGCTGCGGGAGGTGGCCGAGGACTTCGCGCCGCTGGCTGCCGCCCGAGGGTGCGATCTTGCGGTGGAACTGCCCGAGGACGAGGTGAGGGCGCGGGTCCATCGCGACTCGCTCCAGCGGGCGGTGGTCAATCTCCTGGAAAATGCGGTCAAATTCTCACCGCCGGATGGCGAAGTGACCCTCCGGCTTGCACCCGACGGCACCATTGCGGTGCTCGACCGCGGCCCCGGCCTCGATCGGATCGAACCCGAGGAGCTGTTCCGCCCCTTCGTCCGCCGCCGCCCACGCGGAGATGATCCCGGCGGCTCCGGGCTGGGGCTCGCCATCGTGCGCGAGGTGGCGGAGATCCATGGCGGCGTGGCGCAGGCGCGGCCACGGGAGGGCGGTGGCGCCGTGTTCGAACTACATATCCCGGTGCACAATTCCGCATCCGCGTAGAATTCAAGCTTCACGCAAGCTTCGCGCAAGCCTGCCGCAACCCTCCTTCCCGATATGGGGGGCGCCACGGGGAACCGCGCCCCGATGAGTCGGGTCCGTTCATACAAGGGAGATGTGGCGCCATGCGGAAGACGATGCTTGCGGCGACGATGCTCGGTTTCGCGCTGACCTCCGGAGCGGCCCTGGCAGGGCCCACCTGCACCGGTCAGGGCGAGAAGCTGCCCGAGGAGAAGGTGCAGAAGATGTACGAGGAGAAGGGGATCGAGATCAAGAAGTGGAAAATTTCTTCTGGCGGATGCTATGAGATCTACGGTTACGAGAATGGCGAACGGGTGGAGATTTACATCGATCCCTGGACCGGAGAAGTGGTGCAGAAGTACGTCGAGTGATCCGCGTGGGACCGGCGGGTCGCATCCGCCGGTCCCCTCATCCCACACCTGCCCGATCCCCTCATTCAGCAGGAGGTCGCCATGCTCGCGAGAACCGTTGAGCACGTCCGTGAGACCGTGCGCATCTACGTGTGGGATCCGTTCGTGCGTGTGTTTCACTGGACTGTGGTCAGTGGTTGTCTCATTGCCTACGTTTTTACCGATTGGAGGAATCTCCACAAATTCACGGGCTATGTGGTGCTGGCCATGGTGGTGCTGCGCATCCTCTGGGGGTTCGTGGGCACCCGCCACGCCCGCTTCGCCGACTTCGTCAAAAGCCCGCGTGAGGTGTGGGACTATGGGCGACGGTTGCTGCAGGGGCGGGAAGGCCCCAGCCTCGGCCACAATCCCCTGGGTGGGCTGATGGTGGTGGCGCTGCTCACGATCCTGCTGGCCATCGGTATCTCCGGCTGGATGATGACCCTCGATGCCTTCTGGGGCGAGGACTGGGTCGAGGAGCTTCACGCCAATCTGGTGAACCTGCTGCTGGCGTTGGTAGGGCTGCACCTGGCGGGCGTGCTCTTCACCAGTCTGCGGGAGCGGGTCAATTTGGTGAAGGCGATGATCACCGGCTACAAGGAGTTCCCCGCCGAGGAGGCGCCGGCGGTGGCGGATGCGGGCCACGGGCGCGCGCCGGCAGCCATGCCTCAGCCGAACAGGTCCAGCTGATGGGGGCCGGGCGGGCGGAAACGGTCGCAGCGAAGCGGTGGCAGCGGGCGGTCGAGGCCGAGGCGACGGCAGGTGAGGGTGAAACGACGCGCCAGAAGTTCCGCCTCGGGTCCCTCGCCGCGCAGTCGCACGCCGAAGCGCGGATCTGACAGCACTCCGCCGCGCAGGCGTCGCAACTGCGCCAGCACCCGCGTCTTGCGTTCCGGCATGTGACGCTCGAGCCAGTCGAGGAACAGCGCCGCCACCGCCCCCGGAAGTCGCAGCAGCACCCAGCCGGCGCCGCGGGCCCCGGCGGCCGCTGCCGCCTCGAGAATGCGCTCCATCTCATGGTCGTTGAGGGCGGGGATCACCGGCGCCACCAGCACCACCGTGGGCACGCCGGCCTCGGCGAGGGCGCGGATGGCGGCAAGGCGTCGGTGGGGGGCGGCTGCGCGCGGCTCGAGGCGGCGGGCGAGGGTAGGATCGAGGGTGGTCACCGAGATCGCCACCCGCACGAGCTCCTCCTGCGCCAGCCGGGTGAGCAGGTCGAGATCGCGCAGCACCCCGGCCGACTTGGTGGTGAGGGTGAGGGGATGACGGGTCTCCCACAGCACCTCCAGCACCTGCCGGGTGATGCGAAGGCGCCGTTCCACCGGCTGATAGGGGTCGGTGTCGGCGCCCACCGCCAGTGGCGCCGGCCGGTAGCCGGGGCGCGCGAGTTCCTGCCGCAGCCGCCGGGCGGCGTCATGCTTGGCGAAGATGCGGGTCTCGAAGTCGAGCCCCGCGGAGAGGCCGTAGCGCTCGTGGCCGGGGCGGGCGTAGCAGTAGATGCAGCCGTGCTCGCAGCCGCGATAGGGGTTGAGGGAGCGGTCGAAGGGCACATCGGGTGAGCGATTGTGGGTGATCACCCGCTTCGACCGCTCCGGCAGCACCTCAGTGGGCGGCGGCGGGTCGGTCGCCAGCTCGGCGAGGGATCCCCAGCCATCGTCGAACGGCTCGACACTGCGGCCATCGAAGCGGTTGGGGGGATCGAACCCGGCCC
The DNA here is from genome assembly GCA_015490605.1 of Rhodospirillales bacterium. Classification (GTDB taxonomy): domain Bacteria; phylum Pseudomonadota; class Alphaproteobacteria; order Geminicoccales; family Geminicoccaceae; genus HRBIN39. The sequence goes on along the minus strand of WFXL01000120.1, from coordinate 1,147 downwards.
CGCGCCCCTTGCGCGGTGCCATCCTGCCTCCCCGGCCCGGGCCCGGCCTAGAGCTTGTTCACCGGCACCTTGAGATAGACGTGGCCGTCGTCTTCCGGCGGCGGGAAGTCACCTGCGCGGATATTCACCTGGATCGAGGGAATGAGCAGATGCGGCATGCCCAAAGTGCGGTCGCGCTCGGTGCGCAGCCGCACGAACTCCTCTTCCGTCTTGCCGGCGATATGGATGTTGCGCTCGCGCTCCTCCCGCACGGTGGTCTCCCAGCGGGGTTCGCGCCCGCCCGGACAGTAGTCGTGGCACATGAACAGCCGGGTATCCTCGGGCAGGGCGAGGATCTTCTGGATGGAGCGCCACAGCTGGCGGGCATCGCCGCCGGGGAAGTCGGCCCGGGCGGTACCGCCGTCGGGCATGAACAGCGTGTCGCCGACGAAGGCCACATCCCCCATGACATAGGTGCAGCAGGCGGGGGTGTGGCCGGGGGTGTACATCACCCGCGCCTCGAGAGTGCCGATGGTGAAGCGCTCACCGTCGGCGAACAGATGGTCGAACTGGCTGCCATCGGTGTTGAAGGTCTTCTCCAGATTGAACACCTCGCGGAAGATCCGCTGCACCTCGGTAATCCGGGCGCCGATGCCCACGCGACCTCCCAGGTGCTGTTTGAGATAGCGCGCGGCGCTCAGGTGGTCGGCATGGGCGTGGGTCTCGAGGATCCATTCCACCACCAGCCCGCGCTCGCGCACAAAATGGATGATGCGATCGGCCGATTTGGTGCTGGTGCGGCCCGAGGCATAGTCGAAGTCCAGCACCGAATCGATGATGGCACAGCGATGGCCGTTGGGCTCCACCACCACATGGGAGACGGTGGCGGTGGCGGGATCGTAGAAGGAGTGGACCGGCACGTGCACGAGCTCGCTCATGGTTCGGCATCCTCCGGGGCGGACCGTATATGAGCAATATGTGATAAACCGGCCCGGGACAAGGGCTCCGATATCTGAGCTCCATCCGGAATCCGCAGTTGCGAGGTCCATCGGGATCCGCGGGTCGCCATCCCGATCAGGCACGTCACACCCATCCCACGCCCAGGCGGACAGCGGCCCCCGGTGCCTGTGCCCGCAGGTGCGGGTGCGCGGAGGCTAAGGTGTCTGCT
>WFXL01000119.1 GCA_015490605.1 Rhodospirillales bacterium | reverse complement strand
GCCAAACGCTTGAACCGGCCCCGCGCCGGTTCTCTTTTGAGGAGTATCCTTGAATCCGATCCGCGAGCGCTGCGCGGATCCTCCCGAATCTGAAGCGCTTCACGACCATCCCGATTCCTTCGGCCGGTCATGCATTTCCTCGTGCATGGGCCGTTCCGGGGTCATCCTTGGTCGCGCGAGCTCTGAAATTTAGATCAGGGATTCCCTGAGTGTCCTAACACTGTTCCCACGGCAGGCCGTGGAAGCGCCAGCCGGCGACGGTGCTGCGGTGGTGGTGCTCGTCGAGGGGTCCCTCGAAGCCGCCCTCCACCACGTAGACCTCCGGGAAGCCGTCCTCGAGCAGGGCCTGGCCGGCTTCGACCGAGCGCTTGCCGCTGCGGCAGATCAGAAGCACCGGCGGGCAGTCGCCGGCCGGGCAGCTCAGGCCGCCCAGCATCAGCTTGCGGACCTCGCGCACGAAATTGGGGTTCACCTTCCAGTCCGGCTCGTCGATCCAGGGGATGTGGACCGCCCCCACCGGATGGCCCACGAAGAGGAACTCCATGGTCGAGCGCACGTCGACCAGCACTGCGGCGGGGTTTTCCTGCAGCAGGCGCCAGGCGTCGGGGGGGCTGAGGTGCTTGAGGCGTGGTCCATGGTCGGCGGTCATGCCACCCTCCCGTGGCGCGACGCACGCAGGCTCCTCGCTACAGCGTAGCGCAGCCGCACAGGCGTTAGGAAACTCTTACATGGACGCCGCCCGTCCTGCCAGGGGCTGAGGTGAGTGGGGTCGGCTGCATGCTTACATCCGGCCTCTGTCGGTGGCACCTCGCCGCGGTGCCGGGCCCTGAAGGTAACCGCCGGCAGGGTCCCGAATCTGATCAGCGGGCTCGGGGCCCAAGAGATTCCCCGGGTCTGCCCGGCCGCGGTCCGACCTGTCTCGCCTTCAGCCGCTGGCGCAATCGTGACGGCGGATCACGAAGCGGTCTGTCCTGTCGCCTCCTGTCCGTTCGGTCGGGTGGTGGGCCTCAGGCCGGCTGCGCCCGCCAGGGCTCGCCGCGGTGCAGCACCGCCCAGGCCTGGCGGGCGAGCTTGTTGGCCAGCGCCACGGCCACCACGTTGGGCGGGCGCCGGCGCAGGAGGCGTTCGGCCCATGGCAGCCCGCTCGGCTGGCCGGCGGCCATGCGCCGGCGCACCTGCCGCAGCAGGGCCTGCGCGCCCAGCACCAGCAGCCGGCGCAGGTAGCCGTCGCCGCGCTTGCTGATGGGTCCGAGCCGGTGACGCTCGCCCGAGCTGTGCTGGCCGGGCACCAGCCCCAGCCAGGCCGACAGGTGCCGCCCCGAGCGAAAGGGTGCGGCCCGCTCGCCCACCGTCGCCACCAATGCCGTGGCCGTCAGCAGCCCGATGCCGGGGATCGTCGCCAGCCGTCGGCTCGCCTCGCAGCTTCGGTGCCAGGCCCGCAGCGCCGCTTCCAACACCCGCACCCGCGCCTCCAGCTCGGCGTGCGCCTCGACGAGCGCCTGCAGCACCACCCGCACCCCCTCGGGCAGCCTCACCGCCTCGGCATCGCCGAGCAGTTGCGCCACACCGCGCAGCGCCACCCGGCGCCCGCGCCCGAACACCACCCCCTGCTCGGCCAGCACCGCCCGCATCTGGTTGACCAGCGCCACCTGCTGGCGCACCAGCAGCGCTCGGGCCCGGTGCAGCGCCAGCACCCCCTGCTGCTCAGGCGTCTTCACCGCCACGAAGCGCATGCCCGGGCGCTGGACCGCCTCGCAGATCGCCTCCGCGTCGCTGGCGTCGTTCTTGCCCCGCTTGCGGTAGGGCCTGACATAGGCCGCCGGCATGATCCGCACCCGATGGCCCAGCCGTCCGAGCACCCGCGCCCAGTGGTGCGCCCCCGGACAGCTCTCCACCCCGATCAGACAGGGCGGCAGCGTGGCGAAGAAGCTTTCCATCTGACTGCGCCGCAGCCGCCGGCGCAGCACCACCCGCCCGTGGGCGTCCACCCCGTGGAGCTGGAAGACGTTCTTTGCCAGATCGAGCCCGATCACGCTAACCTCACCCATGGACGTCGCCCTCCTGTATCTGTCATCGCTGCTTGTCGTGCCACGCCGGGTGCGCGGCACGCCCTCTACAGGATGCCGCAGCCCGGCAGCGCCGGGAGGGCGGCGTCCATACCATCTGAAAAATCGAATTTTTCAGAGCTTCCATCTTCATAATATGTCCCGGACCGTGCGCAAGACCGTCTCCCTGCCCGCCGAGCTCGCCCGGGCGCTCGAGCGCCGGGCGCGGCTCGAGGGCAGGAGCTTCAGCGCGCTCGTGGCGGATGCCCTGCGCACCGCCGGCATCGCGCAGCGCAGGCGCCAGCTGCGCGGCCTGCAGGGCTACTGGGCGGCGCGGGCGCGCCGGCTCGGCATCCTGACGGAGAGGGACCTGGAGCGGTGCCTGGAAGACAACCAGGGATAGGGAGCCTTTCCGCTGCGCGTCGTCTTCGACACCAACGTGCTGGTGGCGGCCCTGGTGTTCCCCGGCGGTCGGGCCGACGAGGCCCTGCAGCGCATCGTCGAGGAGCGCGACGCGCTCGTCCTGTCTCCGGCGATCCTCGAGGAGACCCTCGGCATGCTGAGCCGCAAGTTCGCCCGGGATCCCGAGCTGCTGGCCGAGACCGCGGTGTTCCTCACCGAACTCGCGTTGATGGTGCGGCCCAGGATGCGCCTGTCCGTCCTCGCCGACGCCCCCGACAACCGCGTCCTGGAATGCGCCCTGGCGGGACGCGCCCGTGCCGTGGTGACCGGGGACAAACGGATGCTCGCGCTCGGGCGCTACCGCTCCGTCCGGATCCTCACGGTCGCGGAATACCTTGAGGTCTGAGCGTGTCGCCGGCCGAGGGGGGCGGCCACATCATGGCGGATCCCGCGCCGCTCAGTGGGCGGCGGTGTGGCCG
>WFXL01000118.1 GCA_015490605.1 Rhodospirillales bacterium | reverse complement strand
CTGATGGGACGATGGCGCTGGGCTTCCGCAATGTGCTGCTGCCGCCGGACGAGACCCTGGGTCTCACCCTCTTCGCCTGTCAGCACGAGACCCCGGAACGCGAGGCCGATCCCACCTGGCGACAGCATGCCAACGGCGCCCGCGCCCTCATGAGCGTGTCGGTGCTGGCAGAACCGCCCGAGCCGGTGGCCGGCCTGTTCGACCGGCTGTTGGGGAGTTCCACCCGTTCACAGACGGACCATGTGGCCGCCTTCCATCTGGGCAGTGAGCGGCTTCTGGTGTTGCCGGTGGAGGACACCCATCTGCTCCACCCGCTGGCCCGGGCGGAGGAGGGCGAACAGCCGCCGCGCTTCGTCTCCCTCGAGCTGGTGGTGGCGGACCTGGAGGTTCTCGCCCGGCGGCTGGAGGAGGCGGGGGTGGCCTTCCGCGCCATCGCTGATGGTCTTGCCATCGCGCCCGAGAGTCTGGGTGGGGTGGCGCTGGAGTTCACCGAAGGCTGAGCGCTTCCGTCACACCTGCCGCCTCCCCATATGGTGAAAAGGACCGCGGGGAGGTGATGATCATGGCCAAGGGTGCGCTCGTGCGGTTGGCCGAGCTTCAGGCTTGGCTTGCCGAGGATCCCGACCGTCAGGCCCTCGACTTCCTGCCACCGGGCTCCTTCGCCCGGGCCAAGTATGAGCAGGGGCCGGCCTTTGTATTGCGGCCGCACCGGCCGGAGGATGCCGATCCCGAGGAGCTCAGGGCGTGGGAGCTGACGCCGGAGGAATGGGCCGAACAGATGGCGGTGGCGCTGGTGGCGCTGCGCCATGACATGAAGCTGCACACGCTGACCGAGGGCTTCCAGCGGGTCTAGCGCACCTTAGCTGGCAAGCTCCAGCACCAGCTTGCCGATCTGGCGGCCGGCCTCGAGATCGTCGAGGGCGCGGATGGCCTCGGCGAAGGGATAGGTACGGTGGATCACCGGTCGGAAGGCGCCGCGCCGCCACAGTTCCAGCAGCCGGCGGAATTCGTCGAGCGAGCCCAGGGTGGAGCCATAGACCTGGATCTGCCGGATGAACAGCCGCTGGAGCTCGGCCGAGGGATGGCCGCCGGTGGTGGCGCCGCAGGTGACGATGCGCCCGCCCCGGCGCACCATCCGCAGCGACAGCGGCCAGGTGGCCTCGCCCACATTCTCCACCACCAGATCGACGCCGAGGCCGTCGGTGAGCTCCAGCACCGCCGCCACCACGTCCTCCTGACCCAGCCGGAAGGTGGCCGCAGCTCCCAGCCGGCGCGCCACGGCCAGCGCCTCCGCGCGGCGGGAGAGGGCGATCACCCGCGCACCTGCGGCCCGCGCCAGCTGCACCGCCGCCAGCGAGACGCCGCCGCCCACGCCCTGCACCAGCACCGTCTCGTCCGCCGCAAGCGGCCGCTTGCCGAAGAGCATGCGAAAGGCGGTGAGATAGGCGGTGGGTAGACAGGCAGCTTCGCGCACATCCGCATCGTCCGCAAGCGGCAGCAGATTGATGGCGGGTGCGGTGATCTCCTCGGCGAACACACCATCGCGGTGCTCGCCATAGTAGCGCACCCGCAGACACAGCGGCTGGTCACCCGCCAGGCAGAAGCGGCAGCGGCCGCAGAAGAGGGCCGGATAGAGCAGCACCCGCATGCCCGGTACCAGGCCCGAATCCGCATCCGCCTCCAGCACCTCGCAGGCGGCATCGAGGCCGAGGATCATGGGCAGGCGGTGGGTGATGCCGGCGCCACTGCGCCGCATGTAGACGTCCACCCGGTTGAGGGCGGCCGCCAGCACCCGCAGCCGCACCCAGCCGGAAGGCCGCGGTGGTGGTGCCACCTCCTCGAGTCTCAGGCCGTCATCGCCGTCGCGGTGATGCAGCACCAGCGCCCTCATCACGCCTCCCCCATGCTTCCTCAGACCGCCAGCAGGCGCCGCTGGAGCTCCTCCGAGGCCGCCAGCTCCGCCGCCGGCCCGTGCCATGCCACCCGGCCGCGGGCGAGGATGTAGCAGCGCGAGGCCAGCGGTGTGGCGAAGCGGAAATTCTGTTCCACCAGCAGCACCGTGAGCCCGGTGGCGATCAGCTCGCGCAGCTTGGTGCGGATCTCCTGCACCACGATGGGGGCGAGGCCCTCAGTGGGCTCGTCCAAAAGCAGGAGATCCGGGTTCTGCACCAGCGCGCGGGCGATGGCCAGCATCTGCTGTTCGCCGCCGGAGAGGGCGGTGCCGGGATTGTCGCAGCGCTCGCGCAGGCGCGGGAAGAAGGCGTAGATGCTCTCGAGGTCCCACGGCCCCTCGCGCCGGCCGAGGCGCCAAGCGAGTTCGAGATTCTCCCGCACCGTAAGAGAGGGGAAGATGTCGCGGGTCTCCGGCACATAGCCCACCCCCAGGCGGGCGATGCGATGGGCCGGAAGGCCGGTGATATCGCGCCCCTGAAGCCGGATGCGCCCGCCGGCGGGCGGCAGCAGGCCCATGATCGCCCGCAGGGTGGTGGTCTTGCCGACGCCGTTGCGCCCCAGAAGCGCCACTACCTCGCCGCGGGCCACGGTGAGGGAGAGGCCGTGGAGTACCCGGGTCTCGCCGTAGCCGGCCGCCAGTTCCTCCACCTCCAGCATGGCTCAGGCCTCGCTCCCCATGTAGATCTCGCGCACCACCGGCGAGCGCCGCGCCTCCTCGGGCGTGCCGTCGAACACCACCCGGCCGTAGTCCAGCACCACCACCCGGCGGGCGAATTCGAACACCAGGTCGAGGTCGTGTTCGATCAACACCACCGTCATGCTTTCGGGCAGCTGCTTGACCAGCGCGAGGATGGCGCGGGTCTCCTCGGGGCTCATGCCGGCGGTGGGCTCATCCAGCATCAGCACCTCGGGCTCGCGCGCCAGCGCCAGGGCGATCTCCAGCTGGCGGCGGGTGCCATAGGCGAGGGTGCCCACCGGCTGGTCAAGCACCTCGGCGAGGGCAAGCCTGTGGGCGAGATCCTCCACCTCGCGGGCGATGTCGGGATCGCGCGCGGGATCGCGCCAGAACACCCAGCTGCGGCGGCGGCGGGCGAGCACCGCAAGGGCGAGATTGTCGCGCACCCGCACCTCGTCAAACAGGGTGTTCTGCTGGAAGGAGCGGGAAAGGCCGCGGCGGGCGCGGGCCACCGCATCCTCGCGGGTCACGTCGCGCCCCTGGATGCGGATCATCCCGCCCGAGGGCCGCAGCTCGCCGCACAGCAGATTGAACAGGGTGGTCTTGCCGGCGCCATTGGGGCCGATGACAGCCAGCCGCTCACCCCTCGCCACCTGCAGCGACACCCGGTCGGTGACGGTGAGAGCGCCGAAGCGTTTGACCAGTTCGATCGCCTCGAGCATCCGCTTCCTCCTGGCGGGTGAGGGTGCGGAGAAGCCACGCCCGCAGCCGCTCGAGATAGCCATAGAGACCCTGGCCGCCGGTCCAGACCGCGAGGATCAGGAACAGGCCCAGGAACAGGCCCCAATATTCGGTCCAGCCGGAGACGGCATATTTGAGCCAGACCACTGCCGCCGCCCCCAGCGCGGGCCCCACGAGGCTGCCGACACCGCCCAGGATCGCCATGGTGAGCACCTCGCCCGACCAGGTCCAGTGGAACAGCTCGGGCGAGACGTACATGCTGTGCATCGCCGCCAGCACCCCGGCGAAGCCGGCGACGGTGCCGGAGACGGTGGTGGCGGCCACCCGATAGGGGCCCGGGGCGATGCCGAGCGCCCGCACGCGCCGCTCATTCTGGCCGATGGCCACGAGGGTACGGCCGAAGCCCGAGGCCAGAAGCCGCCCCAGCAGCAGATAGACGGCAGCCGCCAGCAGCACCAGCAGGGTGGCGAAGGTGGCGCTGTCGCCAAGATCGAGCCCCAGCGCCGCAAGCTCGGGCCGCGGCACGCCGGCAAGGCCGTCATCACCGCCGAGCTCGGCCGAGCGCACCACCCACACATAGCCCATCTGGCCGAAGGCGAGGGTGGCCATGATGTAGAAGACATCACGCGCGCGCACCGTGGCGAGCCCCACCAGCAACCCTGCCAGAGCCGAGAGCGCCAGCGCCAGCAGGATTGCCGCCGGCCAGCTCCAGCCCCAGAGGGCGGTGGCAACCGCATAGCCATAGGCGCCGATGCCCACGAACAGGCCGTGACCCATGGACACAAGGCGCGGGAAGCCGGCCAGCAGATCGAGGCCCATGGCGGCGATGGCGAACACCGCCATCTCGGCCAGGATCTCGCGGCCGAAATAGTCGCCGGTCCGGGCCCACCAGAGCCCGGCCAGCAGCAGTAGCAGAGCCAGGAGGGTGCGCAGCGGGTCGAACAGGCGCAGCACGGCTCAGGCCCTCGCCGGGAACAGGCCCTGGGGCCGCAGCAGCAGGGTCAGCGCCAGCAGGGCGTAGACCACGATGCCGGCAAGCTGGGGCAGCAGCACCTGGCCGAAGGTGTCCACAAAGCCCACCAGCAGCGAGCCGGCCACGGCTCCTTTCAGGCTGCCGAGGCCGCCCACCACCACCACGATCAGGGTGGGGATCAGGATCTCGATGCCCATGCCAGGATAGACCGAGAAGATGGGGGCCGCCACCACCCCGGCCAGCGCCGCCAGCGCGCAGCCGAAGCAGAACATGCCGAAGAACAGCCGGTCCACCCGCACGCCCAGGGCAGCCGCCATGTCGGCATGGTCCACCGCCGCCCGCACCATGGCGCCGAGGGCGGTGCGCTCGAGCAGCAGCCACAGCGCTACCATGGCCAGAAGTCCAAGGGCGATGACGAACAGCCGGTAGGCCGGATAGACCAGCCCGAACAGCTGCACATGGCCCTGGAGCAGGGGCGGGGCGGCGAAGTCCAGCGCGAAATCACCCCAGATGATGCGCATCACCTCCACCCCCATGAACACCAGCCCGAGGGTGGCCAGCACCTGGGCGAGGTGGCCGGCGCGCTGCATGCGCGCGATCATGGCACCATAGAGCACGGCCGCGATGGCCGCCACCAGGAGCGGCGCCCCCACCAGCGCCAGCCAGAAGCTGCCCGTCGCGCGCAGCAGGCTCCAGCCGATGAAGGCGCCGAGGGCATAGAAGGTGCCGTGGGCGAGGTTGACGAAGTTCATCAGCCCAAAGACCACCGTCAGCCCCACCGACAGCACGAACAGCAGCATCGAATACTGCAGCGCGTTGAGCAGTTGGGTGAGCCAGTAGGCCGCGGTCACCGGTGCGCCCTCCCGGGAGCGGTGCGGGACGGGTCGCCCCGTCCCGCATCATCGTCGGCAAGAGGTGGAATCAGCCGGCCAGCTGGCAACCGTTGGGCGGGTCCTGCTCGTTCTCGTAGACCTTGAGCACCTTCTCCACCAGCCGGCCGTCGGGCCCCTGGACGATCTGATAGACGTAGATGTTCTGGACGATGTTGTTGGTGGCGGGGTCGATCCGCCAGGGGCCGCGCGGGCTGGCGAAGGTGGTGGTGCGGGCGGCGTCCACGAACTTCTCCTTGTCGCCCTTGGAGGCGGCCAGCGCGGCCACGATCAGCCGCGCCGCATCATAGCCCTGGACGGCGAACTCCGAGGCCACGCGGCCGTACTTCTGCTGGAAGGCCTGCTGGAAGCGGGCGTTCTCGGGATTGTCCAGGGTGGTGACATAGTGGAGGCTGTTGATGGAGCCCAGCGCCGCCTCGCCGATGGCGTTGCGGTAGAGCTGCGAGGTGAGGAAGCCGGCGGCATAGAGCGGCAACTTGTCCTTGAGGCCGAAGGAGGCGTACTGCTTCATGAAGCTGATGGCTTCACCACCGGCGTAGAAGACGAACAGTGCCTCCGCGCCGGTGGCCTGCGCCTCGGTGAGATAGGGCCCGAAGTCCTTGGTCTTGCGGAAGGGGGTGTAGATTTCCTTGAGCACCTTGCCGCCGGCGGCCTCGAACGCACCCCGCATGGCCTCCACGTCCTGGCGACCGGCGGCATAGTCAGGGGCCATCGCCACCACCGTCTTGAGGCCGCGCTCGGCCATGTAGCGGCCCATGGGACGGGTGATCTGGGCGTTGGAGAAGGACACCCGGATGATGTAACGGCTGCACTGCTTGCCGGTGGCGTGGATATTGCCGGCATTGGCGACCACCAGCGGCACCTTGGCGCCATCCACGAAGTCACGCACCGCCGCCAGCACGCCGGAGGAAACCAGCCCCGCCAGTACGTCCACCTTGTCCTGCAGCACCAGCTTCTTGGCCTTGGTAAGGCCGACTGCCGGCTTGACCTCGGTATCCTCCGGCAGGAGCCGGATGGTGTCCTCGCCGAGCTCGGCCGCATAGTGCTCGAGCCCGAGCTCGAAGCCCGCCTGGATCTCCTTGCCGAGGGCGGCATAGACCCCCGAATAAGGCAGCAGCAACCCGACCTTGTACTCCCGCGCCGCGACCGCGGTGGTGCCCGCCAGCAGGGCGGCCGTGGCCACCGCCAGGTACCGTTTCCGCATCCCTCGTCTCCCGAACCGTTCTGATGGTTTGTGTGGGCGGCTCGTGCCGTCGTCCGGCTCGTAGCACCGCGACGGCGGCAAGCCTAGCGGCGATGTTTGACGGCTGCAAGAAACATATTTCTCTTGCTCGCCCCCAGAGGGTGAAAAATAATGCCGGACGTCGGCCGCCGTGGGCGGCCGCATGGTGCCGGGCCATGAGCAAGCGAGGGGGGAAGGGATGACCGTCACCGCCGATGGTACCACCACCCACCGGCTGGGCGAGCCTCCGGCGGGCAGCTGGAACGCCGCCACCTTCTTCGTCTACCGTCATCTTGAGGAGGGACGCGGCGAGCGCCTCGCCTTCCGCGATCCCACCAGGAGCCTCACCTATGCCGCCCTGGCCGAACGGGTCGCGCGTTTCGCCGATGGGCTCACCACGCTCGGCGTACAGCGCGAACAGCGCATCGCGCTTTTGCTGCTGGATACGGTGGACTTTCCGGTGGCCTTTTACGGCGCCCTCCATGCGGGCGTGGTGCCGGTGGCGATCAACACCCTGCTGCCGGCCGAGGCGTGGCACACCATCCTGGCCGACAGCCGGGCGGTGGCGGCGGTGGTCTCGCCAGCGCTGTGGCCGCGGCTGGCCGAGGTGCGCCCAAGACTGCCCGCTCTCCGACATGTGATCGTGACCGGCCAGGAGGCGCCGGATGACACCCTGGCTCTGGAGCCGCTTTTGGCCGGGGCCCGGGCCGACCGCCCGCCGGCCGACACCCATGCGGATGAGGTGGCCTTCTGGCTCTATTCCTCCGGCTCCACCGGCCGGCCCAAGGGGGTACGCCACGTCCATGCGAGCCTGTGGTGGACCGCCGCCCTTTATGGCTGTGGCGTGCTCAACCTTGAGCAGGACGATCTCTGTTTTTCCGCCGCCAAACTCTTCTTCGCCTACGGGCTTGGCAATGCCATGACCTTCCCGCTGGCGGTGGGGGCGGCCAGCGTGCTCTGGCCCGAGCGCCCCACGCCCGAGGCGGTGTTGGCGATCCTGCGTGAGCACCAGCCCAGTCTGTTCTTCGGGGTTCCTACCCTTTATGCGGCACTGCTGGCGCAGCCGGAGCTGGGGCCGGGTGCGGGCTCCAAACGGCTCAGGCTGTGTGTTTCCGCCGGCGAGGCGCTGCCGCGGGAGGTGGGCGAGCGCTGGCGTGAGCGCGTAGGGGTCGACATCCTCGATGGCATCGGCTCCACCGAGATGCTCCACATCTTCCTCTCCAACCGCCCCGATGCGCTGCGCTATGGGACTTCGGGCCGGCCGGTGCCGGGCTATGAGTGCCGGGTGGTGGACGAGGACGGGCGCGATGTGCCCCGCGGCGAGCTGGGCGAGCTCTGGGTGCGTGGGCCCAGCGCCGCCGAAGGCTACTGGTGCCAGCGGGAGAAGTCCCGCCGCACCTTCCTCGGCGAGTGGACCCGCACCGGCGATCGCTACCGGGTGGACGAGGAGGGCTGGTACCACTACGCCGGCCGCGCCGATGACATGTTCAAAGTAAGCGGCATCTGGGTGTCGCCCTTCGAGGTGGAGTCTGCGCTCATGGCCCATCCGGCGGTGCTGGAAGCGGCGGTGATCGGCCGCGCGGATGCCAACGGGCTGATCAAGCCCAAGGCCTTCGTGGTGTTGCGCGAGGACCGGACGCCCTCGGCCGCGCTCGCGGACGAGCTCAAGGCCCATGTGAAGGCGGTGGCGGGGCCGTGGAAATATCCGCGCTGGATCGAATTCGTCGACCAGCTGCCCAAGACCGCCACCGGCAAGATCCAGCGGTTCCGCCTGCGCGAGCGGGAGCGGGCGGCGACAGCGGGGGAGCGTGCGGGATGAGCGAAGCCGAACGCGGACGCCTTGTGATCGACGGCTTGGGGATCGAATATGCCCGCTGGGGGCCGCGGCCGCAGGACGCGCCGACGGTGGTGCTGCTGCACGAGGGGCTGGGCTGCCTCGATCTCTGGCGCGATTTTCCCGCGCGCCTGCAGGCGGCCACCGGGCTCGGCATCCTCGCCTTCTCGCGGCCCGGCTACGGCCGGTCCGATCCGGTGGCGCTGCCGCGGCCGCTCGACTTCATGGAGCAGGAGGCCAGGACCTTCCTCCCACAGCTGCTGGATGCCATCGGCTTTCGCCGCGGCATCCTGCTGGGGCACAGCGACGGCGCTTCGGTGGCGACGGTCTATGGCGGCGGGGTGGACGATCTCCGGGTGCGCGGGCTGGTGCTGCTGGCGCCGCACCTGTTCGTGGAGGAGGTCACCCTCGAGGCCATCCGCGCCACCCGCGCGCGCTATGAGTCGGGCGATCTGCGCGCGCGCCTTGCGCGCTGGCACGAGCATGTGGATGTGGCCTTCCGCGGCTGGTGTGACACCTGGCTGGATCCGCGCTTTCGCGACTGGGACCTCAGGGAGTATGTGCCCTACATCCGGATCCCCGTGCTGGTGGTGCAGGGCACGGCCGATCCCTACGGCACCATGGCCCATGCCGAAGCGCTGGAGGAGCTGGCCTACGGCCCGGTGGAGGTGCTGCGGCTTGAGGGCTGCGGCCATGCGCCCCATCTCGAGCGGCCGGATGAGGTGCTGCGGGCGGTGGCGGACTTCACCGGCCGGCTGTTTGGCCTGTATGAGGCGCGCACGCCGCTCGCCACCGGCTGACGGGGGAGGATCCATCGGTGCAAGGGGCCTTGGGGGCGCGCCGCGAGCGCGCCGAAGCCCTTACCTACACCCATCCGCGCCCGCCCTGGGGCGAGCCGGTGCCTGTGCTGGAGGGGCTGTGGTGGCTCAGGCTGCGCCTGCCGCTGCGACTCGATCATGTCAATGTATGGCTGATCGAGGAGGAGGACGGCGGGCTCAGCGCCATCGACACCGGCTTCGACGATGCGCCCACCCGGAGCGCCTGGCAGCGGGTGCTGGAGCAGGTGTTCGCCCACCGGCGGCTCGTGCGGGTGCTGGCGACCCACTACCATCCCGACCACATCGGCCTCGCCGGCTGGCTCTGCCGCCGCTATGGGGCCGAGCTCTGGGCGAGCCGCGCCGAATGGCTGATGGCGCGGATGCTGGCGCTTGATACCAGCGAGGAGTTCGACCGGGCGTATGAGCACTATGATCGGCGCGCGGGCCTGCCGGAAGAGCTGGTCCAGCGCCGGCGGGCGGCCGGCAATCTCTGGCGGCGGCGGGCGGGGGCGCCGCCGGGAGCCCACCGGCGCCTGCGCCATGGCGATCACCTCCAGCTGGGCCGCTTTCGCTTCCGCGTGATCATCGGCGAGGGCCATGCGCCGGAGATGGTGACCCTGGTGGACGAGGAGGCCGGTGTGCTGATCGCCGCCGATCAGGTGCTGCCGCGTATCAGCCCGGTGGTGAGCGTGCCGCCGAGCATGCCCGAGGCGGATGTACTGGCGGACTTTCTGGGCTCGCTCGAGCGCTACCGCCCGCTCGATGAGGGCATTCTGGTGCTGCCCTCCCATGGCCGTCCCTTCCGTGGGCTGCACCGGCGCCTCGACCAGCTCGCCGCCCACCACGAGGAGCGCCTCGCCCGGGCGCTGGCGGCCTGCAGTGAACCCCGCACCGTCTATGAGGTGATGCCAGCGCTGTTCGACTTCACCATCGACGAGAGCCAGCTGGGTTTCGCCCTGGGGGAAACCTATGCCCACCTCAACCATCTGACGGCACGCGGCGAACTCGCCTGGGAGCTGGCGGATGATGGAGCGCTGCGCTTTCGCCGGCTTTGAGCCCAGGCAGATGCGGGACCGGCGGTCGCAGCCGCGGCACCTTTCCCGCGGGCGCCCCGTGGCCTAGGGTGGTGGCGGTTGGGGCCATGGCGGAACCGAAGGTGCGGGTGCAGGGCTATCTCTCCAATGTGCTGGTGCTGGCGGTGGCCCAGGCGCTGTTCTTCATCGCCAACACCACCATGATCAGCACCTCCTCGCTGGTGGGGCTGCAATATGCGCCCGCGCCGTGGCTCGCGACCGTGCCGCTCGGGGCCCAGTTCCTCGGCACCATGGCCTCCACCATGCCGGCCTCCTTCTTCATGCAGCGCTTTGGCCGCCGCGCCGGGCTGCAGCTGGGGGCGGCCTTCGGCCTGGTGGCGGGGCTGCTGATGGCGCTTGCGGTCTATCGCGCCGACTTCTGGCTGTTCGCCTGCGCGAGCCTGCTCTATGGCGTGTTCGCCGCCACTGCTCAATACTACCGTTTCTCCGCCGCCGATGCCGCTGATGTGGTAGAGTCGCCGCGGCGCGATGGGGCCCGGGCGCGCGCCATCAGCTGGGTGCTGGCGGGCGGCGTGGTGGCGGGTGCGGCCGGGCCGCAGATCGCCCGTGTCACCAGCGAACTGGTGCCGCCCTATCTGTTCCTCGGTAGCTATCTGGTGGTGGCGGCGGTGGGGCTGTTGTCGCTCCTGGTGCTGGCCGGCCTCCGCATTCCCCGCCCCCCGGCCCGCACCCGTGCCGGCGGCGGCCGGCCGCTCGGCGAGATCGTGCGCACCCCGGGCTTCGTCACCGCCGTGACGGCGGCGCTCGTGGGCTATGTCACCATGAACCTGCTCATGAGCGCCACGCCGCTGGCCATGATGGCCTGTGGCCACGCCTTCAGCGATACCGCCCAGGTGATCCAGGCGCATGTGGTGGGCATGTTCCTGCCGAGCTTCATCACCGGCCACCTCATCGCCCGCTTCGGGGCCCATCGGGTGATCCTCACGGGCGTGGCGCTGCTGTTGGCGACGGTGGCGGTGGCCGAGGCCGGGGTGGCGGTGGCCAACTTCTTCGTGGCGCTGTTCCTCCTGGGGGTGGGCTGGAACTTCCTGTTCATCGGCGGCACCACCCTTCTGACCGCTTGCCACGCCCCGGAGGAGAAGGCCAAGGTGCAGGGGCTCAACGATCTGCTGCTGTTCACCGGCGTCACCCTATCGGCCACCACCTCGGGCATGTTGCACGAACTGCTGGGCTGGCAGCTCATGAACCTGCTGGCGCTGCCGGGGCTCCTGCTGGTGGCGGTGCTGTGTCTTGCAGCCATGCGCCGGGCGGTGCCGGAGCCGGCCACCCCCTGAGCCTCAGCCGGCCAGCGCCAGCGGGTCGAAGGGTGCCAGCAGGCGCTCGGCCATGGTGGATTCTGCCGGATGGAACACCGGCCCCGCGCGGGTGAGTTCTGCCACGCCATCGTCGAACAGCACCCGCTCCACGCCCACCAGACGGTCGCGGCCGAGATCGCCGTCGGCCGGCTCCAGGTCCACCAGCCACGCCCGCTTGCCGCGGCCCTCCAGCAGGAAATCGGCAAAGCGCCCCTCCACCACCGCCAGGTCGAGCCCGCGCCCGCCCCGCAGAAGGTCGTGGCCGGGACCTCCCACCAAGAGGTCATGGCCGCGGCCGCCCACCAGCCGATCGTCGCCGCCAGCACCCACCAGCAGATCATCACCGCGCCCGCCCATGAGTCGGTTGGCGAGTTCATTGCCGTGGATGCGATCGTCACCGCGGCCGCCGCGGGCATCCTCGATGCGGCTGCCGAAGGCGATCACCACATTGGCCCGGGCCGGCACCTCGGCACCGGCCGCGGCCGGCCCGATGCTGGACCAGCCGCCCTGGCGCAGATCGATCACCACCGGCAGGCGCTGGTTGCCGGCATCGAGCCGGTCGTGGCCGCCCGAGTCCCAGATGGTGAGGAGTTCGGGAGACCGGGCGGAGACGCGCCAGATATCGTTGCCCGCATGGGCGCGAGAGGCACCGTAGAGGGTCTGGACGGCGGCCACATCATAGAGCATCGGCCCCGCGGGCTCGACCGGACGTCCCTCGCGGCTGGCAGCATCGGCCGGGGTGTACGACATGACCG
>WFXL01000117.1 GCA_015490605.1 Rhodospirillales bacterium | reverse complement strand
GGGAAACCGGTGGGGGTAAGACCGGCCTTGCGCTGGAAGGCCTCGAGGGCAGCCCGGGTCTTGGGCCCGAAGACGCCGTCAGCGCCGCCCTTGAGGAGCTTGCGTTCGATCAACGCCAGCTGCAGCCGGCGCACCACCTCGCGGTAGAGCTGGCGGCGGCGCTCGCCCACCTTGATCTCCACCGGCTCCGAAGCCTCTACCAGGCGCTGGGTGCCGAGCAGCACCACCAGCTCGTGGACGACGTCATAGAGAGGCTGGTCGGGATTGCCGCGGCAGTGGGCGTCGATCAGCATCACCAGCAGCCGGGTGCCGGGCCAGGGGGCGATGTCGAAGGTGTCGGCACGATAGCGGTTGACGGCGGTGATGTAGCCGTCGAGCCATTGGGCGAACCAGGCCACCTCGCGCGAGCGGGCATCCACCGCGGCAGTGAGCTGCTGGCATGTGCCGGTGCCGATTCCGCGGATGGCGAAGGCACCGTCGGGGGCGGCCGCCCGTGCGCTCATCGCCATTGTCCCGACCAACAGGGCGGCCATCACCGCCCGCCGCCAGCCACCTTGCACCACGCCGCCACTCCCGCGCAGCTCCGCCGCCCTTGTCGGCGCCCGCACCCGCGGGGTCAAGCGCAGGTGGCGTCACTCCACCGTCACGGACTTGGCCAGATTGCGCGGCTGGTCCACGTCGGTGCCCTTGTGGACGGCGGTGTGGTAGGCCAGCAGCTGGACCGGCACCGCATAGAGCAGCGGGGCCACGAACGGGTCCACCTGGGGCAGCTGGACCGCGTGCATCACCCGATCGCCGAAGCGGGCGCAGCCCTCGGCATCCGACAGCAGCACCACCCGGCCGCCGCGCGAGAGCACCTCCTCGATGTTGCTCGCGGTCTTCTCGAACAGGGAATCCCGCGGGGCTACCGCCACCACCGGCATGGTCTCGTCCACCAGCGCGATGGGGCCGTGCTTGAGCTCGCCGGCGGCATAGGCCTCGGCGTGGATGTAGCTGATCTCCTTAAGCTTGAGGGCCCCCTCCAGCGCCAGCGCATAGCCGGTGCCGCGGCCGATGTAGAGCACACTCTGGGCATCCGCGAGGGTCTCGGCGATGCGCCGCATCACGCCATCCAGCCGCAGCACCTGCAGCATCCGCGCCGGCACCTCGTCGAGGGCGCGGGCCAAGCGTTCCTCCCGCGCCGCATCCAGGAGACCGCGGGCGCGGGCCATGGCGATGGCGAGGCAGGCGAGGGTGGCAAGCTGGGTGGTGAAGGCCTTGGTGGAGGCGACCCCGATCTCGGGGCCGGCGAGGGTGCGCAGCACACCGTCGGCCTCGCGTGCAAGCGTGCTGTGGGGCACATTCACCACCGCCAGGGTGGGATGCCCCTGCGCCTTCATGTGGCGCAGCGCGGCCAGCGTGTCGGCGGTCTCGCCCGACTGGGAGATGAACACGCCGGCCTCGCCCTCGGCCAGGGGGGTCTCCCGATAGCGGAACTCCGAGGCGATGTCCCAGTCCACCGGCAGGCGCGCGAGCGCCTCGAACCAGTAGCGTCCCACCAGCCCGGCATAGGCGGCGGTGCCGCAGGCGATGGCGGCAAGGCGCGGCACCCGGGTGGGATCGAAGGGCAGTTCCGGCAGCGCGATGCGGTGGGTTGTGGGATCGGTGAAGGCGCGCAGCGTGTCGCCCACCACCGTGGGCTGCTCGAAGATTTCCTTCTGCATGAAGTGGCGGTAGTTGCCCTTGCCGATCATGGCGCCCGAGAGCTCGGTGCGCAGGATCGGCCGCTCCACCTCATGGCCGCCGGCATCGCGGATGACCACACCCGCACGCCGCAGCACCGCGAAATCGCCCTCTTCCAGATACTGGATGTGCTCGGCCACCGGCGCCAGCGCCAGGGCATCGGAGCCCACATAGACCTCACCATCGCCATAGCCGATGGCGAGCGGGCTGCCGCGGCGGGCCACCACCAGCAGATCGTCCTGGCCTTCGAACATCATCACCAGCGCGAACGCGCCCTCAAGCCGCGCCACCGTGCGCCAGGCCGCCTCCACCGGATCGGCACCGCGGGCGAGATAGTAGGCCACCAGCTGGGGCACCACCTCGGTGTCGGTGTCGGTCTCGAAGCGGTGGCCGGCGGCCACCAGCTCCGCCCGCAGCTGCGGATGGTTCTCGATGATGCCATTGTGCACCACCGCTACGCCGCCGCTCACATGGGGATGGGCGTTGCGCTCGGTGGGGGCCCCGTGGGTCGCCCAGCGGGTATGGCCGATGCCGATCACCCCACCCAGAGGTGCCCGCTCGAGCTCGGCCGCGAGGTTCTTGAGCTTGCCCGCCGCCCGCCGGCGCTCGATGCGGCCGTTCATCAGCGTGGCGATCCCGGCGCTGTCATAGCCGCGGTACTCGAGCCGCCGGAGGGCCTCCAGCAACAGCGGCGCCACCGGACGGGTGCCGACGATGCCCACGATCCCGCACACGGACGCAGAACTCCCCACACATGCCGAGCAGGCTCCCGGTCCAGCATGCCGCGCCCGCGGGCAGCGCACAAGCGCAAGGCTCAGCTGGATGCACCCGAAGCCCCGCCGCCCGCGCGCGGCCGGGTGATGGCCTCGAGATTGACGATCACCTCGGGATCGAGACGGCCGTCGAGCACCGCCAGGGCATTGGCCACCGCCTCCACGGCCATGCGGCGCATGGCTTCGGCACTCCAGGCGGCGGCGTGCGGGCTCAGCACCACATGAGGGGCATGGAGCAGCGGATGGTCGGCCGGTGGCGGCTCTTGGCTGAAGACGTCGATGCCGGCACCGAAGAGGCGCCCCTCACGCAGCGCCTCGGCGAGGGCGTGCTCGTCCACCAGTGCGCCGCGGGCGGTGTTGATGAGAATGGCGCCTGGGCGCAGGCGCGCGAGGCGGGCACGGTCGAACAGCGGTGGTGAGCCCGGCCGGTAGGGGAGGTGGAGCGAGACCACATCCACCGTCGGCAGGGCGGCATCCAGCTCGAGCACGCGTTCCACCCCGGCCGCGGCGAAGACCGCATCGTCCAGATGCGGGTCGAAGGCCAGCAGCTGCATGCCCAGGGCCCCGGCGCGCCGCGCCACCTCGCGGCCGATGCGGCCGAAGCCCACCAGCAGCAGGCGGCAGCCGTGGAGTTCGAGGGTCGGCAGGCGCTCGCGCACGGCGAAGTCGCCCGCTTGCGCAGCCTGATGGTAAAGGAGTGCCCGCTTGGCCACCGCCAGCAGCAGGAACAGCGTGTGTTCGGCCACCGCCACGCGATTGGCGCGGCTGGTGACGGCCAGCGGAATGCGGCGGCGCGAGAGCGCCTCGAGATCGACACTGTCGAAGCCTACGCCATGGCGTGAGACCACCCGAAGCCGCGGCGCCGCCTCGATGATCTCGCGATCAAAGGGCACCGGCCGCAGCACCACCGCCTCGGCCCGCCGCACCGCCTCGAGGATGCGCGCCCGGGTGGGCTCATCCACCATCTCGAAGGTCACATCCGCCCGCGCCCGCAGCAGCTCCAGCCCGGCCTCGTGGATCCGCCCGAGGACCACCACATGCGCCATGGCCCACCTCCTCGCACGGGATCCCTAATAGCCGGACCCATCGGCCCGCTCGTGCGGCCCGCGGAGCGCCTCAAGAAGCTCCCTTGCCTTGGCCGCCAGCATGCGGCTGTCGGTCATCAGCGACACGAAATGGAAGCCCAGCTCCCACATGCGCCGGGCATAAGCCGGGCTCATGGTGTGGATGCCGGCGATCTTGCCGTGGGCGCGGGCGCACTCAGCGATGCGGCGGATTACCGCCAGCAGCTCGGGCCGTTCATGGTCGAAGCCGGGACCGTAGCCGAGGGCGATGGCGAGGTCCGAGGGGCCGATATAGACGCCATCGAGCCCGTCCACCTGCAGGATCGCCTCCAGATTTTCCACCCCTTCGCGGGTCTCGATCATGGCCAGCAGCAGCACCTCCTCATTGGCGCGGGCGAAATAATCCGCGCCCGCCACTAGGGAGGCTCGAAGCGGGCCGAAACTGCGGGTCCCCCGCGGCGGATAGCGGCCGAAGGCCACCAGCTCCTCCGCCTCGCGCGGGCTGGAGACCATCGGACAGATCACACCCCATGCGCCCGCATCCAGCAGTTTCATGGTGATCCCCGGCTCGCGCCAGGGAATGCGCACAAGCGGCACCGCCGGCGTGGCGCTGATGGCCTGCAGCATGGCCACCGCGGTGGCATAGTCGATGAGCCCGTGCTGCAGGTCGATGGTGAGGCTGTCGAACCCCTGATGGGCCAGGAGTTCAGCGGCGAAGGGGCTGGGCAGGCCGCACCAGCCGTTGACGGTCGGCTGGCCCGCGGCCCACAGCTCGCGCAGCCGGTTGGCACACATCACGCACCTCCCCCGAAGGCGCGCGCGAGCCTAGGATGGCGCCACGGCCCTGTCGAGCGGCCCCCGTCGCGGGTTGCAAGGCGCTGAGGGGCGGGCGCGGGGAGAGGTGATGGTCCGCCGGATCCTGCCACTCACTGTGGTGATGGTGGCGCTGGCTGGCACGGTGATGGCGCGGGTGCCGGATGTGCGCTGTGCCGGCTGCCACGGCGGTGGGCCGCGGCTGGTGCATGATGTGCGCACCGGCAGGGTGCGCGACATCGCCATCCCGCTGGGCCTGCAGCGCCGTTCCTGGCACGGCCGGCTCGCCTGCCGCACGTGCCATGTGGGCCGCTTCGACCTGTTCCCGCACCCGCCACGCCAGCGCGAGACGCGTCGCTGCCGCGACTGCCATCCCCGCCGCGAGAGGCGCGAGCGGTTTCCGTTCGAACGTCTGGCCCGGGAGGTGGAGAAATCGGCCCATGGGCAACTGGCCGGCTTTGCCTGCGAGTCCTGCCACGAACCCCACCGCGCCGGCGCCAGCCGTCCCGAGAGCGTGGCTGCTGCCGTGCGGGCCGGGCGGACCCTCTGCCTCGGCTGTCATGATTCCACGGCCAGGGGGACGCTCACAGACCCGCTCCGGCCCGATCCGGTGGCCGCCCATGCCGCCCTGGCGCGCCCGCGGCTCCATTTGCGGCGGGTGCGCTGCGGTGACTGCCACACCGCCCGTGGCGAGGATCCCATCTCCCACACCCTGCCGGCCGCACCTGAGGTCACGCCCTGCCGCCGCTGCCATGGCCGGCCCACCATCCTCATCCCGCGCCTTGCCCACGCGCTCGCCGGCGGCGGGGCACCGCCGGCCTCGGAGATTCCGCCGGCGACGACCTTCGAGCTTCCTGGCTGGCTCACCGGCGCCGAGCGCCCATGGCGGCTGGATCTGGCAGGCAGCCTGCTGGTGCTCGTGGGCGTTCTGAGCCCCTGGTGGCTCCGTCGGCGGCTGGATCTGGCGCCGGAGGCTCCACCCTGGCTCCGGCGCTGGCATGCGGCAACGGTGCTGGCGACCTTGCTGCTCCTGGCGAGCGGGCTCGTGCTGCACTTCGGCCTTGTCGGCTTCGCCCTGGCGGATGGGCTCCATCTGGCCGCCGGACTAGGGCTCTGGGGAGCGCTCCTCGGGTTGCTGGCCCAGGCGGCTGCCCGGGGCGGACTTGCCCGCTGGCATCTCACGGGTGGGCTCAGGACGGCCTTGTGCGCGTTGGGCAGAACTGAGCCAGAGCTTGAGGATTCGACGGTGGGGGCCCTGCGGGCGCTGGTCTATCGGCTGGTGGTGCTGGGGCTACTGCCGCTGCTGGCGGTCACAGGTCTGGCCCTGATGGCGCAGGTGCGGCTCTCCGGGCCCGATGGGGCGCGGGGCTGGGCCGATGAGCTGGCAGCACGGATCCATCTGACGGCAGCCTGGGCGCTGGCGGCCTTCCTTGCCGCCCATCTGGCCCTGGCCCTCACCACGCCCACAGCGCGCGGGCGCATCCCGGCGATGCTGTGGCCCTGGGCTCAGGGATCGAGCCGGCGGAGCCGCTCGCGGCACAGGCGGGCGCGTGCCACATAGACCTGGGTGCCGCGGCGCATGCGTTCGATCTGCTCCGGACGCAGCTCGCCGCGGATGCGCGCGGGAATCCCCATCACCAGGCTGCGGGGTGGGATCTCGCGCCCCTCGGGCACCAGCGCCTTGGCCCCCACCAGGCTCTCGCGACCGATGCGAGCGCCATTGAGCACCACCGCGCCGATGCCGATGAGGGCCCCCTCTTCGATGGTGCAGCCGTGGAGCATGGCTTGGTGCCCTACGGTGACGCCAGGGCCGATCTCCAGCGGAAAGCCGGGATCGGTGTGGAGTACGCAGCCATCCTGGACATTGCTGTCCTCGCCCACGATGATGGGCTCATTGTCACCCCTCAGCACCGCGCCCCACCAGATGCTGGCACCCCGGCGCACCTCCACCCGGCCGATGAGCACGGCGGTGGGCGCAATCCAAGCCTCCGGGTGAATCTGGGGGCGGATGCCGTCGAATTCGTAGATCACGTGCCACCCTCCCCGCTGCCGGTGGCCCCATAGAGTGTGGCAAGGCGCTCCTGCAGCAGCCGCTTCTGCACCTTGCCCATGGTGTTGCGCGGAAGCTCCTCGACGAACACCACCCGCTTGGGGACCTTGTAGTTGGCGAGACGCTCGCGGCAGGCGGCGAGAATGGCGGCCTCGTCCACCTGAGCATCCGGCTCGCGCACCACCACGGCGGTGACCGCCTCGCCGAAATCGGGATGGGGCAGGCCGATCACGGCACTCTCCCGGACCCCCGGCACCGCGTCGATCACATCCTCCACCTCGCGCGGATAGACATTGAGGCCGCCGGTGATGATGAGATCACGCGCCCGCCCGACCAGGGTGAGATAGCCGTCCTCCGAGAGGAAGCCGAGATCGCCGGTGCGGAACCAGCCATCCGGCGTAAACTCCTCGCGGTTCTTTTCCGGCAGGCGCCAATAGCCGCGAAAGACATTGGGCCCGCGCACCAGCACATGGCCCGGCTCGCCCGGCGGCAGCTCGCGCCCGGCATCATCCACGATCTTCACCTCCGAGCCGGGGAACGGGCGCCCCACCGTCCCGGGCCGGCGCTCGCCGCGATAGGGGTTGCCGGTGTGCATGAGGATCTCGCTCATGCCGTAACGCTCGAGGATCTCATGGCCGGTGCGCGCGCGGAACGCCCGCCACAGTTCGGGCGAGAGGGGGGCCGAGCCCGAAATGAAGAGCCGCATGCCGGCCGTGCGCTCGCGGTCGAGCTCGGGCCGCTCCAAGAGGCGCCCGTACATGGTGGGCACGCCCATGAAGACCGTCGCCCGCGGCAGCAGCTCCACCACCCGGGCGGCATCGAACTTGCGCAGCCACAGCATGGTGGCGCCGGCAAGGAGGGCGCAGTGGGCGGCCACGAACAGGCCATGGGCGTGGTAGATGGGAAGCGCGTGCAGCAGCACATCATCGGCGGTGAATTCCCAGGCCTCCACCAGCACCCTGGCATTACTCGCGAGATTGCCGTGGGAGAGAGGCGCCCCCTTGGGCCGGCCGGTGGTGCCGGAGGTATAGAGCATAGCAGCGGGATCCTCGGCCGCCACCGCCACCGGCGGGAATTCGGCCGGCTCGCCCGCGGCCTCTTCGGTAAGGCTACCACGCCCTTGGGCATCGAGGGTCAAGAGCGCACGCACGCCCGCGCGTTGGGCCAAGGGCCGCAGCTCCTCCATCCGCGCGGGATCCACAACGAACAGCGCCGGCTCAGCATTCTCCAGGATCCAGCTCACCTCGCCGGCGCGATAGGCGGGGTTCATGGGCACGAACACGAGCCCCGCCCGCAGCGCCGCCAGATAGAGGGCGAGCGCTTCGGGCGACTTCTCCACCTGCACCGCTAGGCGATCGCCACGCCCAGCCCCCTGCCGCACCAGCAGGCGCGCAAGGCGGGCCGAAAGGGCCTCGAGGGCGGCGAAAGTGAACACGCGCCCGCGCTCCACCTCTTCAAGGGCGATGCGATCCGCGTGGTGCTGGAAGGTGTTCTGCAGAAGTGTGAAGAAGGAACCTGACATGATGCCTCGACCCGGCCCGACGCCGCGAAGCTAGGGGCTGGCGGCGGCGCTGTCCACGTCGGCACTGGCGGGTGCGATGGTGTGGGGCTAGGAGGATGGCGGTGTCAGATGAGGGGGAGGCGATGGACGCATTGCTGCCTCAGGATGCCGCCCGGGCGCGGCTCATCGGCCGGGTGTGGCGGGCCGATCTGCGCCTGCCCACGGTGGTGGCGGTGCGCGCCGGGAGGGCCATCGACATCGGTGCCACCGTGCCCACCATCGCCGATCTCCTGCGCCATCCCGATCCCGCTGGCCTGTGGGCGGCTGAGGGGGAGGATCTGGGACCGGTGGAGGCGCTGCTGGCACCGCCGGATCTCGCCTGGCCCGGATCGCCCCGCAGCTGTCTGTTGGCGCCGGTGGACCTGCAGCCGGTCAAGGCCTGTGGCGTCACCTTCACCCGCAGCCTGCTGGAGCGGGTGGTGGACGAGCGCAGCCGCGGCGACCCGGCCCGCGCCGCGCAGCTGAGGGCAGAGCTGGAAGCGCTCCTGGGCGGCACGCTTCAGGATGTGCGCCCGGGATCGCCCGAGGCCCTGGAGGTGCGCGCACGGCTGCAGCAGGAAGGGCTATGGTCCCAGTATCTCGAGGTGGGCCTGGGGCCGGATGCCGAGGTGTTCACCAAGGCGGCACCGCTTGCGGCGGTGGGCCCCGGGGCGTGGGTCGGGATCCGTCCCGAATCGCGCTGGAACAATCCCGAGCCCGAGGTGGTGCTGGCCATTGCCCCTGACGGCCGGCCGGTGGCCGCCACCCTCGGCAATGATGTCAATCTGCGCGACTTCGAGGGGCGCTCGGCGCTGCTCCTGGGCAAGGCCAAGGACAATGACGGCAGCTGTGCCGTCGGGCCGTTTCTGCGGCTGTTCGATGATGAGTTCCGTTTCGAGCCGAAACTCATGGAGGTGGAGGTGGAACTTGAAGTTATGGGTGAAGATGGCTTCCACCTCCACGACCGCCATCCGCTGGCGGAGATCGGCCGCCCGCCGGCCGAGCTGATCGCCCAGACCATAGGCCCGCACCACGGCTATCCCGACGGCGTGGTGCTGTTCCTCGGCACCATGTTCGCGCCGGTGCAGGACCGCGAGGCCGCCGGCATGGGCTTCACCCACCACCCCGGCGATCGGGTGCGGATCCGGAGCGATCATCTGGGCATGCTGGAAAACCGCGTGGGCCACACCGGCACCATCCCCGGCTGGCGCTACGGGCTTCGGGACCTCATGGCCGACCTCGCCCGCCGGCGGCGGCTGTAGGGACGGCTCCGCATCACAGGAGCAGCAGGTCTTGTCCCCGGCACCCCCCTGCCTCCCTTGACCGGGCGCGCGCACCTATGATCTCAGGAGCCCGAGGAGAGCGAGGCCCGATGCTGCTCTGCTGGTACCATCCCGCCGCCCTCGAACACCACACCGGACGCGGGCATCCCGAGCGCCCGGAACGGCTGGTGGCGATCCGCGATCATCTGGCGCGGGCACCGCTTGCCGGCCTCGTCTGGCGCGAGCCGCCGCCGGCGACCCTGGAACAGATCGCCCGGGCGCACGCGCGCGCCCACATTGAGCGGGTGCGGGCGGCGATCCCGCGCGAGGGGCTGCGGCACCTGGACCCCGATACGGTGGTCTCGCCCGGGAGCTGGCAGGCGGCGCTTTTGAGCGCCGGTGCTGCGGTGGCGGCGGTGGATGCGGTGATGGCGGGCGAGGTGTGCCGCAGCTTCTGCTGCATGCGCCCGCCCGGCCACCATGCCGAGCGCAGCCGCGCCATGGGCTTCTGCCTGTTCGACAACATCGCCATCGGCGCGCACCATGCCCGCGCGGTTCATGGGGTGAAGCGGATCGCCATCTTCGACTTCGACGTCCATCATGGCAACGGCACCCAGGACATCTTCTGGGACGATCCCGACACCCTCTACTGTTCCACCCACCAGTGGCCGCTCTATCCGGGCACCAGCCGCGAGGAGGAGACGGGCGCAGCCGGCAACATCCTCAACCGCACCTTTCCGCCCGGCACCGACGGCGCCCGCTGGCGGCAGGTGGTGGAGCGCGACATGCTGCCGGCGATCGACGCCTTCGAGCCGGAGCTGGTGATGATCTCGGCCGGCTTTGACGCCCACGCCCAGGACCCGCTGGCCGCACTCCTGCTTGTGGAAGAGGATTTCGCCTGGATCAGCGCGGGGCTTGTGGAGATCGCCGAACGACACGCCCAGGGGCGGGTCGTCTCGGTGCTCGAGGGCGGCTACCATCTCACGGCGCTGGCGGCGAGCGTGCGGGCCCATCTCGCCGCCCTTGCCGGATGAGCGACGGGAGGATGAAACCCGGTGAGCGAGGAACAGGCCAAAACGCCACAGGCGGAGGCTGCTGCCCGGCCGGTGGCGAGTATGAGCTTCGAGGAGGCGCTCGAGGAGCTCGAGCGCATCGTCCAGCAGCTGGAGCGGGGCCAGCTCGACCTCGAGGGCGCCATCGCCGCCTATGAGCGCGGCACCGAGCTGCGGCGCCACTGTGAGGCCAAGCTGCGGGAAGCGCGACTGCGGGTAGAACGGCTGACCTTCGATGAGGAGGGCCGGCCGGTAGGGGCCGAACCCTTCGAGCCCGAGGGATGAGCACCACCCTGAAGGCGCGCTGGGAAGCCCTGCGCCAGGCGCTTGAGCAGGAGCTTGTAGCCCTGCTGCCGCCCGTGGCCGAAGATCTTGAGCCGCTGCGGCAGGCCGTGGCCCATGCGCTGCTGGGCGGCGGCAAGCGGATCCGGGCGCTTTTGGTGGAGCTGGTGGGCGCAGGGCTCGAGCTTGCGCCCGCGGCGCGCCTGCGGGTGGCGGCGGCGGTCGAGCTGCTCCACGCCTATTCGCTGGTGCACGACGATCTGCCGGCGATGGACGATGCCGCCCTGCGCCGCGGCCGCCCGACGGTGCATCGGGCCTTCGGCGAGGATGTGGCGATCCTCGCAGGCGATGCCCTGCAGGCGCTGGCCTTCGAGGTGCTGGCGCGGGAGGACTGGCCGGCCCCGCCCGAGGCCCGCAGCCGGCTGGTGGCAGCACTCGCGCGGGCGGCAGGCCTTGTGGGCATGTGTGGCGGCCAGTATCTGGACCTTCATCCTGCAGCGACGAGGGTGGCGGCGGTGGAGCGGCTACAGCGGCTCAAGACCGGAGCGCTGTTCGGCTTCTGTGTGGAGGCGCCGGCGATCCTCCAGCAGGCCCCGGCGCCAATCCAGAGCGCTCTCGCGCGCTATGCCGAGGCCTTCGGCCTCGCCTTCCAGATCACCGACGATCTGCTCGATCTGGAGGGCGCGAGCGCCCATGTGGGCAAGGATACCGGCCGCGATGCCGCCGCCGGCAAGGCCACCCTGGTGGCACTGCTGGGAGCCGAGGGGGCGCGGCGGCGGCTGCGACAGCTCCAGGAGGAGGCCCGGGCAGCCCTTGCCGAACTCCCCTTCGAGACGAGATCGCTTGAGGAGCTCTTCCACCTCGTGATCGAGCGCCGGCAATGAGTGACCGTACCGTCCACCGCAGCCCCAAGCCGCTTTTGGATCGGGTGCGTGAACCTGCGGATCTGCGCCAGCTTCCCCGCGAGCAGCTGGCCCAGCTGGCCGAGGAGCTGCGCCGCGAGACCATCGAGGTGGTGTCGCTCACGGGCGGCCATCTCGGCGCCGGCCTCGGCGTGGTGGAGCTCACGGTGGCGCTTCACTATGTGTTCGACACCCCCCACGATCGGCTCATCTGGGACGTTGGCCACCAGGCCTATCCCCACAAGATCCTCACCGGCCGCCGCCACCTCATGCCGACGCTGCGCCAGGAGGGCGGGCTCTCCGGCTTCACCCGCCGCAGCGAGAGCCCCTATGATCCCTTCGGCGCCGGCCACAGTTCCACCTCCATTTCGGCCGGCCTGGGCATGGCCGAGGCGGCCAGACATCAGGGCATTGACCGGCGGGTGATCTGCGTCATCGGCGACGGCGCCATGAGTGCCGGCATGGCCTATGAGGCCATGAACAATGCCGGCGCCATGCGCACGCGGCTGGTGGTGATCCTCAACGACAACGACATGTCCATTGCCCCCGCGGTGGGGGCCATGAGCGCCTATCTCTCGCGGGTGGTGAGCTCCAGCACCTTCCGCAGCCTGCGGGATGCCGCCAAACAGTTCACCCGACGGCTGCCGCGCTCGCTGAGGGAGGCGGCGGAACGGGCGGAGGAATACGCCCGCGGGCTCGTGACCGGCGGCACCCTGTTCGAGGAGCTGGGCTTCTACTACATCGGCCCGATCGACGGCCACAATCTCGACCATCTGCTGCCGGTGCTGGAGAATGTGCGCGACTATCCCGGCGACAAACCGGTGCTGGTGCATGTGGTCACCCGTAAGGGCAAGGGCTATCCGCCGGCCGAGGCGGCCGCCGACAAGTATCACGGCGTGGTGCGCTTCGACCTCGCCACCGGCCGCCAGTTCAAGGCCCGGGCGAATGCGCCCAGCTGGACCGCGGTCTTTGCCGAGGCGCTGATCGAGGAGGCGCGGCACGATCCGCGTATTCTCGCCATCACCGCCGCCATGCCCTCGGGCACCGGGCTTGACCGCTTCGCCAGGGTCTTTCCCGAGCGCACCTATGATGTGGGCATCGCCGAACAGCACGCCGTCACCTTCGCCGCCGGCCTTGCCGCCGAGGGCATGCGGCCCTTCTGCTGCATCTATTCCACCTTCCTCCAGCGGGCCTATGACCAGATCGTCCATGATGTGGTGCTGCAGCGGCTGCCGGTGCGCTTCGTGCTCGACCGGGCCGGCTTTGTCGGCGCCGATGGGGCCACCCACCAGGGCCTCTATGACCTCGCCTATCTCGGCACGCTGCCGGGCATGGTGCTGATGGCGCCGGCAGATGAGGCGGAACTCGTGCACATGGTGGCCACCGCCGCGGCCTATGATGAAGGCCCCATCGCCCTGCGCTATCCGCGCGGTGCGGCGGTGGGGGTGGCGCGACCGGCCCGCGGCCAGCGGCTCGAGATTGGCCGCGGGCGGGTGGTGCGCGAGGGCGAGCGGGTGGCGATCCTCTCCTATGGCAGCCGGCTCGGGGATGCTCTGAAGGCGGCCGATACCCTCGCCGGCCGCGGCATCGGCGTGACCGTGGCGGATGCACGCTTTGCCAAGCCGCTGGACCGCGAGCTCGTGCTGCGGCTTGCGCGCGAGCATGAGGTGATGGTGACGGTGGAGGAGGGGTCCATCGGCGGCTTCGCCGCCCAGGTGCAGGCACTGCTGCTGGAGAGTGGGGTCCTGGATCATGGCCGGCTGCGCTTTCGCAGCCTCCATGTGCCGGATCGCATCTTCGAACACGCAAGCCAGCAGGCCCAGCTCGCCGCCGCCGGGCTCGATGCCGCCGGCATCACCCGCCGCATCCTGGCGCTGCTGGGATTGCCGGCCGAAGTGGCGGCGGAGGAAGAAGGCCTCCCGACCCAGACCTCCACCGGCTCGTCTCCCCGTTGAGAATCAGCCGCTATCATGGGCCGCATCCGCCTCGACCAGCTGCTGCTTGATCGCGGTCTCGTGGAAAGCCGCAGCCGGGCGCGGGCGCTGATCATGGAGGGACGGGTGTTCTCGGGCGAACGGCGGCTCGAGAAGCCGGGGATGCTGGTGCCGCCGGATCTGCCGCTGGAGGTGCGCCAGCCCCGGCGGTGGGTCTCCCGCGGCGGCGACAAGCTCGCCCATGCCCTCGAGGTGTTCGGCATCGACCCCGGCGGCCGCATCGCCCTCGATGTGGGCGCGTCTACCGGCGGCTTCACCCATGTGCTGCTGCACCATGGCGCCCGGCGGGTCTATGCGGTGGATGTGGGCTATGGGCAGCTGGACTGGCGGCTGCGGCAGGATCCCCGGGTGGTGGTGCTGGAGCGTACCAACGCCCGCTATCTCGACCGCACCCACGTCCCCGAGCCGGTGGAGCTGGTGGTGTGCGATGCCAGCTTCATCTCCCTTACGGTGCTGCTGCCGGCACCGCTGGCCCTCACCACACCTGAGG
>WFXL01000116.1 GCA_015490605.1 Rhodospirillales bacterium | reverse complement strand
CAGGCGGGCCAGCGAGCGGCTCGCCAGCGCCCGGCGGATGGCGTGGGTCAGCATGGAGTCGCCACCGAGCAGGCGTTCGCTCTCCGGGCGGATGTGGGCGAGGAAGAGGGCGAGGCCGCGGGCCTCACCGGGGTAGCGTTCTTCCGAGTCCTCCACCATCCCCCACCGCGATCCCTGCGCGACCGGATGGATCATAGCCGGTCGCGGAGCCGGCACAAGGCGCGCACCGGCGCCAGCCGGCCGGCTCGCCCGGTGGAAGGCTGGCTCTACCCGGCCGAGCCACTCACGTGTCCGGCCCGAAAACCAGCTCGAAAGGGGGTTTGCGCTGGGGCCAGCGGCAGGTGAAGGTGACTTGGCGAAAGGCCCGCTTGGCCGAGAGCACGCCAGTGAGCCCATGGCGGAAGGCGCGGCGGTGGTCGGCCTTGAGGGCGATGCAGCGCGAGCGCGGCGCATCCTCCGGCGGCACGCTGCAGAGCTTCACCACCCGGCCATGGCCGCGATAGCGCACCCAGAGGAAGCGGCCGCGCCGGCCGTCCTCGCGCACCACCCGGATCCGCCGGGTCTGACTGCGCATGACCACGAACACCTCGGGCTCATAGCGGCGCCACTTGCCATCCATGCGGATGCGACCGTCCTCCAGTCGACAGCGCAGAAAGTCGCTGCGATCCGCCAGGCGCCATGCGCGCCAGCGGCGATCCAGGGCGGCCTCCGCCCCAGCCTCCGGCCGGACCACCACCCGATCGCGCGGGCGTGAGGGCCCAGTGGTGACACAGGCGGCCAGCACCAGCGGCAGCGCCAGCACCATGAGGCGTCCTCGCGCCAGCCTCATCGGTTCGCTCCCTCCCGCCGCGGCACCAGCCGCAGTGCCAGGGAGTTGATGCAGTAGCGCAGCCCGGTGGGCGGCGGACCGTCGGGGAAGACGTGACCCAGATGGGCATCGCAGCGGGCACACAGCACTTCGGTGCGCACCATGCCGTGACTGCGATCCTCGCGGGTGGCCACCGCCCCGGGGTCGATGGGCGCGAGAAAGGAGGGCCAGCCGGTCCCGCTGTCGAACTTGGCCTCGCTCGAGAACAGCGGCAGGCCGCAGCAGCGGCACACATAGGTGCCCGGGGTCTTGGTCTGCCAGTAAGCGCCGGAGAAGGGCGGTTCGGTCCCGCCCCGGCGGGTCACCCAGTAGACCTCGGGCGGGAGCTCCCGGCGCCATTCCTCATCGCGCTTCTCAAGCCGCTCCACCACGGCCATCCTCCCGGATCGCCCCGTGGGCCCAGCTATAGCGCTGGCACCCGTGGTCGACCAGAGCACCCGGGTACATCGAAATGCCGCCGGGCGATCATCGCCGGCCGGCGCTGTGCCTCTGGGTTGACCGCTCGCGCGGGAATCCGCATGCTGTCCCATCATCACACAACGTCGGGGAAGGCAGATGCAGCGGCGGATCGTACCCCACATCGTCGATGGCCGGCGCGAGGTTGCACGGATTTCGCCGGATGCGAGCGTGCACGAGGCGGCACGCACCCTGCGCGCGCGCCATGTGGCAGCCCTCCTGGTGATGCGTGAGGAGCGGCTGCTCGGCATCATCACTGAGCGTGACATCGTCTATCGGGTGGTGGCAGACGGGCGTGATCCCGCAACGGTGACGGTGGAGGCGGTGATGACGCCGGATCCGGTCATCGCGCGGCCCGATGAGCGTGCCCTCGATGCCCTCGAGAAGATGCGCAGCGGCCACTTCCGCCATCTGCCGGTGGTCGACCGGGACGGCCGGGTGCTGGCGGTGGTGTCGATCCGTGACCTCTATGAGGCGGTGCGGCGGAGCCTTGAAGAGGACCTCCACGAGGCGGAGAGCTACATCCACGGCGAACCCTACGGCCTTGCCGGCTGAGGAGCGGCGCGAGGGCGGCTGCGGCCGGGCTCAGGCGTTGCCTGCAGCCGCCGGGCGAGATGGTCCGCAAGGCGCAGGGTTAGGGCCAGCAGCGTGAGGGTCGGGTTGGCGTGGCCGCCGGTGGGGAACACCGCGCTCGAGGCCACATAGAGATTGGGCACCGACCACAGGCGCAGGTCCGGGTCCACCACCCCCTGGCGCGGACTCGCCGCCATCCGCGCCGTGCCCAGATGGTGGGAGGCATCGGTGTAGTGGGGCGTGCCCGTGCCCGGCTCGAGGGTGCCGAGACCGCTTGCGGCGAAGGCCCGCGCCAGATGGTGCTGCAGCCGTTCGAGGCTGGCGTGGACCGAGTCGGGGATCCGCCAGTCCAGCCGCACCCGCGGAAGCCCCAGGGCGTCGCGGGAGTCGTCCAGCATCACCCGGCTTTCCGCCAGCGGCGGCTGTTCGCAGAAATAGACCACCACATAGCGTCGTTCGTGCCGGCGGGACTCGAGCCGGCTCTTGAGGATGCGCCAGGCGCGCCACAGTGGAAACGGCAGGATCTCCTTGGGCGGCAGCAGATAGACCAGGGAGTCGAGCCGTGCCGCCTGGCGGATGCGGCCCAGATCGAGGCGCGAGCCGGCATGGCCGCGCCGCAGCAGCACCTTGCCCAGCTCGATGGCGGTCTGATAGTGCTGCTCGGTATAGCCCGAGTGCTCCTCCTCGAGGGTGGCGTAGTGGTGCAGGAGTTCTTCGCGCGCCTGCACCGCCGGCGGCAGCGCGAATCCCAGCTGCACCCGGCCATCCCGAAGCGGCCAGCCGCGCGCAAGCGGCAGCGCCACGCCAGCGCGCACCCGCACCCGGCCGAAGGCGGTGCGGGGATGATCCATGAAGAAGCGGCCCACCAGGTCATGCTCATTGCCGAGGCCAGCGGGTCGGTGGCGGCGCGAGAGCAACAGCAACCGCGGCACCTCGATGCCGCCGCAGGCGAGCACCACCACCTCCGCCTCCACCCGGAGCTCGCGCCCCGAGAGGCTGCGGCAGCGGACTGCCACCACCCGGCTGCCGCCGGCATCGGTCTCGAGCTCCACCGCATTGGCGTGGAGCACCACGCGGATGCGCTCCGAGCGCGCGAGCTCGGCGCGAAAGCGCCGGGCAAAGCGCTGCGGCCTGCGCGCCCAGAGGGAGAGGATCGGGGCGAAGGGCCCCGCTTCCAAAAGCCGCCGCTCATGGGCCGAGAGGATGGGGACGTGCGCATCGAGGGCAAACGCGGCGGGATCCGGCAGGCCCAAAAGTTTTGCGGCTTCCGGCAGCCACCGCTCGATCGCCTCGGGGCCGATGGGCCAGCCCACCTCCGCCACCCACGGCCGTCGCGACAGGTCGAAGGGTGTGAGGCGCATGCAGCGGCCGGCCCAGAGATTGCAGCTGCCCCCGAACTCACGCGCGCGGTTGACGTGGCCCGGGCGCAGCGGATAGCCCACCGACACCAGCTCGTGCAGCCGTTGGGTGGGTTCTTCCGGCCTGGGACCGCCCCCCTCCAGCAGCACCACATCCAGACCGCGGGCGGCGAGCGCCCGAGCGAGGGTGATGCCGGCCGCCCCGGCGCCGACGATGGCGATGCGGGTCGCAAGGCGGGTGCCGGACTCGAGGGTGTCGAGATCGAGCAGGGTCACGGGTGGCGATATCCCAGGCCCCCTCCCACATAGGCGCGGGGCGCCGGCGACGAAAGCCGGGAACGTACCCGGGAGTGGGGGATCCCGCCTGCCGCGCCGATCGCAAGTGCCGGAGGAGGAGCATGCGCGCCACCCCCTCGATGCTGCTGCGGGCGAGCGCCTTCAACCTCGCCTTCTATCTGTGGACGGCGGTGCTGGCGCTGGCTGGCCTGCCGTGGCTGCCCTTCTGGGACGAGGCCCGCACCCGCGCCTATGCCCGCTTCTGGGAGCGGGGGATTCACCGGCTGCTGCGGCTGTTGGTGGGGCTCACGTTTGAGGTGCGCGGGCGCGAACATCTGCCGTCCGGGCCCGCCCTCATCGCCAGCAAGCATCAGTCGGCCTGGGAGACCCTCACCTTCCACCTGCTGGTGCCGAATCTGGTGGTGGGGCTTAAGCGCGAGCTCACCCGCATCCCGCTGTTCGGCCGCTATCTGCTCAAGGCCGGCTGCATTCCCATCGACCGTGACAGCCCCCAGCGGGCGATCCGCTCACTGGTGGCGGGCGCCCGCCGGGCGGTGGCGCGGGGGGAGTGCGTGCTCATCTTCCCCGAGGGCACCCGCCGCGCGCCCGGCGCACCGCCCGACTACAAGCCCGGGGTGGTGGCGCTCTACCGCGCCCTGGGCGTGCCCTGCGTGCCGGTGGCGCTCAACTCCGGCCTCTTCTGGGGGCGTCGCAGCTGGCTCAAGGCACCGGGGCGGATCGTGGTGGAATTCCTCGAGCCGATCCCGCCGGGGCTCGAGCGCCGCCGCTTCCAGGAGCTCCTGGAAGCACGCATCGAGGAGGCCACCCGGCGGCTGGTGGCCGAGGCCCGGGGCGGCCTTCAGCCGGCAGACGCGGCACCCCCCGCTGCGGATGTGCGGTTGCGCCAGCGGGCACGCAGCTGACGCAGGGCGTGTTCGCCCCGAAGCAGCAGGCTTGGCCGCGCCAGCACCCAAGTGACCAGCTCCGGGCCCGGCGTGCCCAGCTCCAGCTTGTAGGGTTCGGCCCCAGCCCCCAGGTCATAGACGGCAAAGCCTTCCTCCCGCAGGCGCTCGACCGCAAAGGCATGGGTCACAAGCCCGGGCTTGAGGCGGTTGTCGTGCTCGAACGCAAAGCCGCCGGCATAGAAGAAGGCATGGTCCCGCCAGCAGAGGAAATAGAGGATCCCCACCACCTCCGCCCCGGCGCGCAAGCGGTAGAGCCGGGCCACATGGGGCGCGGTGGCAAGCAGCCTTCGGTGAAAGCGGAGGAAATGGGGCCAGGCGAAGGCGCTCTCACGGCCACGCGCCCGCCATTTGGCCACATGGCGGGCAGCCAGCTGGTCGAACCAACGGAGCGCCTGTGAGCCCGCCTCGGCCCGCTCCAGCACCAGCGGGCCGCGGTCGCGATAGAGACGGATGGCGCGGCGCAACCGCCGCCGCACCCCGGACCGCAACCCCTCCACATAGGGGCCGCGCAGTCGCGCGAGCTCGATCCGGGCCGAGGGGCGGCGCGCATACAGCCGGCGGATCGCGGGCAGGCCGGGGTCGGGCGCGCTGCGACCGGCGAAACCCGGAAGCCAGAGCTCATCCACCAGGAACTCCGCCCGCGGCCTCGCCAGAAGCGTCGCCAGCATCGCCCGGCGCACCGCCTCGCCCTCATCGGGTCGCACCAGCAGGTCGTTGTGTTCGATGGTGATGGCATCGCGCCGCGGGTCGCCGGTGGCATGCAGATGGGCGGTGCGCACCGGCAGCAGCCCGTGGCGCCAGTGACGGCGGCAGCAGACCAGGGCGAGCCCCACCGTCTCCCGGCCGCGGCGGGCCTCCACCAGCCATGGTCGGACGGCGAGCTCGTGGAGCCAGCTAGCGATCCACGGCCAGCTGGTGAAGGCGGTGGGCGCCGCATCGCCGGCCAGCACCTGCCAGTGTCGGCCCAGCGCCTCGGGATCCTCAAGGGGCGCCAGTCGCACCGACAGCGGGGCCATCACCCTCTCCCTTAGCTCCAGCTGCGGGCGTGTCGGCAACGATTCCTGCCACCGCCAGCGGCACGTCTGGCACCAGCCCGCAAGTGCGCGCCCAGCGCAGGAAGCGATCGAGGGTTGTGAGCAACTGGCTGCGGGCGGCGCGATCGCGGACATAGGGGGTCCAGCCGGGTGCCAGCGATGGGCTGTGGAGAGTCACGGTGAGACAGCCCACGCCGCGGGCGAGGAGCCTGCGGGCGAGCGCTCGCATCTCGCCGACAGTATGGCCTTCGGGTGACAGCCGCAGGCGGCGGACCAGCCGGCTGCGCTGCCCCAGCGCCCGGGCGGTACGGGCCCGCCGCCGCCGTTCGTCAAAAAGACGCGGCCCCAGGGCCCTGAGCGGCCCCACGAAGCCGCCGCTTGCCGGCAGCACCGGCAGCCTGCTGCCATCGGCCCCCACCAGCCGCGCGGGACCGGGCGGGGCGCGGCGATAGTCGGGACCGCCGATATGGCGATAGTCGAAGGCCGGTGCGGGGCTGAGGTCGAGATACAGTCCCGTCCGCCGCAGCGCCCGCGCGGTCCAGGGCCCGAGACCGTAGCGCCCGGCCTTGTGGATCCGCGGTGGCCGCCCCAGGCGTTCGCGGAACAGCGCCACCAGGCGCGCAAGCTTGGCCTCCTCCAGCTCCGCTGGCAGCCACCCCTGAAAGCCCAGCACCTCCACCTCTGCCGGCCCAAAGGGCGGCGTGATCCAGCTGTGAAGGTGCACCCCCAGCACCGCCCCGGCGGCCGCCAGCTCCGCCAGCACGCGTGCCGCGCGATCATCGGCCAGGAGCGGCCAGGTGACCACATAGCAGGGGACGATCCCATGATGTTCGGCCAGCTCCTGCAACCGCGGGAGCTCCATCACCGGCGAGACGTCGTGGCGGGCGGGCAGCAGCGGCGCATGCCAGTCAAAGCCCTCCTCGGTGTCCACCACCAGCAGCAGCCGCGGCGGCTGCTCCCGCGGCCAGGGCAGCGGCTCCAGCCGGAAACCGACACTGCCGGTCATGAGATCGGCCCCCGGAAGCGGCGCCATGCCGCCGGTGCTCGACGGCGGCCGGCGGCTGGCCTATCGAGGGTGGGACAGGCGAAGGGGAAGGTGATGACCGGCGAGCGGCGCAGTGCGGCGCTCGCGGCCCTGGAGGCGGCCGCGGCGGCAGGTGTGGAGATCTGCTTTGCCAATCCCGGCACCACCGAACTCCCGCTGGTGCTGGCCCTCGACCGGCTCGCCGCGATCCGGCCGGTGCCCTGTCTCCACGAGAATGTCGCCACCGGCGCCGCCGATGGCTGGGGGCGCCTCGCCGGGCGGCCGGCGCTGGCGCTGCTGCATACCGGTCCCGGTCTCACCAACGGCATGGCCAATCTCCACAATGCCCGCAAGGGGCACAGTTCGCTGGTGGCCCTCGTGGGCGATCACGCCAGCTGGCATCGCCCGGCCGATCCGCCGCTGGCGATGGCGCTGGAGGCGGCGGCGCGAACCACCAGCGATGCGGTGCTCACCATCCGTCGGCCGGAGGATGCGCCCTTCTGGATGGCGGAGTCCATCGCCCTCGCCCGCGGCGGCGGCGGACGGGTGATGACCCTGGTGTTCCCCCACGACCACCAACTGGCCACCATCGCGGGGACGGTGACGGTGCGCGCGCCGGATCCGCCCGCGCCGGTGGCCGAGAAGGTGATCCGGGAAGCGGCCGTTGCCCTCACCCAGGCCCGGCGGCCGTGTCTGCTGCTGGATGGCCCCGCGCTCTTCGGCGAGGGCTTGCGGCTTGCCGGGCGGGTGGCGGCGGCCACCGGCGCGGTGCTGGCGGCCCCTACCGGCTTCGCCCGGCTGGAGACGGGCCGCGGCCTGCCGCCACTTGTGCGCATCCCCTATGACCCGGAGCGCGCCCAGGCGTTCTTTGACGGTTTCGACCTGGTGCTGCTGGCAGGTGCCAGGGAACCGGTGGCCTTCTTCGGCTGGCCCGACCAGCCGAGCCGCTTTCTCCAGAGCCACCCCGGCCGCCGGGTGCTGGCACGCCCGGGCGAGGCGGTGGTGGCGGCACTGGCGGCCCTGGCCGAGCGGCTCGATGCACCGCAGACCCCATCCTTCGAGGTGGAAAAACCGCCGCCCGCGCCCACCGGCGCGCTCAATCCGCGCACCCTGGCGGCTGCCTGCGTGGGCGCGATCGCCCCCGAGAGCGTGGTGGTGCTGACCGCCGTCTCCAGCTCCTGGCCCTTCTCCGAGCTCGCCCGCACGGCCGCCCCCCACACCCAGCTGGCACTCACGGGTGGCGCCATCGGTGCGGGCAGCGCACTCGCCATCGGCGCGGCGCTGGCGCGTCCCGGATGCCGGGTGCTGCACCTCGAGGCCGATGGCAGCCTCGCCTATCTGCCGGCCGCGCTCTGGACCCAGGCGCGCGAGGGGCTTGCGATCACCACCGTGGTGTGCGCCAACCGCCGCTATCGCATCCTCGAACGGGAGCTGGAGCGCTCGCGTCGCAAGCCCGGCCCCGCGAGCCGGCGGCTGCTGGCGCTCACCGAACCCGCCATCGACTGGGTGGCGGTGGCCCGCGGCTTCGGCGTGCCGGGCGAACGGGTGGCCACGGCGGAAGAGCTGGGGGCGGCGCTTGCCCGTGCCGCCGCTTGCGAGGGGCCCTATCTGGTGGAGGCGGTGCTCGCGTGAGAAGGTACCCGGCACCGCAAGTTCCCGTCCCAAGGCCCGCGATGATGCTGCCGGCGATTTCATTCCCTGCGATGTGCAGGTACGCGCCGCGATCCGCCCGGCAGCTGGCGTGATCGGCCCCGCTCCTCATCCGGCATCGAGACAGGCGGCCACCGACTCGGCAATGCGCCGCAACAGGGTGAAATAGGCCTCCGGCCCCGGCGGGATATCGCCGCCCAGCGGATCCACCAGACCGATGCGCGCATCCAGCATCGCCGCCAGCAGCTCCACCCGCCGGCGATCCAGCTGGGGTTCGGCGTAGACGCAGACCACGCCGGCCGCACGGGTGCGGGCCACCAGCTCCATGAGCGCCCGTGCGCCCGGTGGCAGTTCGGGCGAGACGGCGATGGCGCCGAGGCCGCGCAGGCCGAAGGCGTGCTCGAAATACTGCAGCGAGTCATGGGCAAGGATGAAGGGACGTGTGCGCACCGGCGCCAACCGCTGGCGGATCTCCTCCACCAGCGCCGCAAGCCGGGCTTCGAACCGCGCGAGATTGCGCCGATAAAGGGCTGCGCCTGTGGGATCGCGGGCGACGAGACGGTCGGTGAGCGCCCGGGCGATGGCAAGCCCGTTGAAAGGATCGAGCCAGAGATGGGGATCGATGGTGCCGTGGCCGGCATCCGGCTCTTCTTCCGCCCGCGGAAGCCGCAGCGGCAACAGCCGCACACCCGGAAGATCGCGGGCGGTGAGGCGTTCGGCCCGGGGCGCGAGGGTCGCAAGCGGCCGCACCAGCGCCGTCTCCAGCTCCGGCCCCACCCACAGCACCAGCTCCGCCCGCGCGAGCCGCCGCGCCTCGCCGGGGCTCAGGGGGTGCAGATGGGGCGAGGCGGTGGGCGGGATCAGAAGCTCCGGCTGCAGCCGGCCCGCCCCGATGGCAGCGGCGATGCCATGGAGCGGCAGGATCGTGGCCACCAGCCGCGGCGGCGCTGCCAGGGCCGGCCCCGTCACCGCCAGCAGCAGACCCACCGCCAGCACCAGCCGCCAGCGGCGCACCCAGCAAGCGATCCATCGGCACACTTTCCGCTGTCCTCCCACGGGACTAGGTTGGGGGTCATGAGCGCACCGGCGGTGGAGACTAGCCCCGTTCGCCCCCCTTCCGCGCCCGCCCCGGCCGAGGTGCTGGTGGCGGCCGAGGGCCTTGGCGTGGTGCGCGACCACACCCC
>WFXL01000115.1 GCA_015490605.1 Rhodospirillales bacterium | reverse complement strand
CATTAATTGAAAATAATTTATTAATGTAGCTGATTTACCTTTGCAAGAGCGTTAGTTTAATCAAGTAGTTAATCATTATAAGAAGAACTTTTTACCATCGTAAAAATTGGCGCGCCGTACGAACTGCACATTGGTGCGGAATCTGGGCAGAGTGTTGTCGGAAGCGCAGGGCTCGCCGCCAGTGGGGCGCTCGGCGTCCGTCTTTCTTGCTTGCGACGACGTGAAATCGTCAGCGAAAGATGAACGGAAAGGACCTGCAGGCGACCATCGCCGATGCTTCGCCTCTTGCTGGCAGTCGCCGCTGGTTATGGGTATCCCAACTGGGAGTTCGGCGGTTGGGATAGAATCTCCCCGCCTTTGCCCGAAGTCGTCATCAGGGTCGGAGGATTGCAGGCGAAGTGCCGAGGTCGCGTACGCCACGGACAGGCGCTCGACGATCCTCACGCGGGGTGACTCCGGCCATCAGCTCAACGCGCCGCGGGCAGGGATGGGGTGCAAGGTGCTGGCGGTCGGGTGCAATACCTGCGGAAGGTTGCGGGGCCCGACAGGCGCCGGCCCGTCTGTCACTCCGCCGCCCCGCCGGCGGGCTCGGGGGCCTCGGCCTCGGGGCGCCGGGCCGCCTGGGCCGGTGCGTCCGGACGTCCCTGGGCGCGGGCCTCCTCCAGAATGGGGTAGGCGATGGCGGTGATATGGCCGTTGATGCGCTTGAGGTCGCGGATCACGTCCAGGTGCAGGGCGGTGGTCTGCACCGTATCCGGCACCCCCGCCTGCAGCCGCCGCAGGTGACTGGTCCAGGCACGGCGCTCGAGCTCGCGGATCTCCGCCTTGGCAGCCACCAGCCGGCGGGCGAGCTCCACGTCGCGATTGGTGAAGATGGCCAGCGCCAGATCGAAGTGTTCCAGCACCTGCTGGTGCATGGCGCGGAGTTCGGCGAAACCCTGCGGCGAAAAGCTCAGATTTTCGCGGGCCTTCTTCTCGGCGGTCTCCATGAGATTGAGGTCAATGATGTCGCCGATGTGCTCCATGTTGGTGATGAACACCAGGATTTCCTGGTAGCGACGGCTCTCCTCCTCGTCCAGCTCCTGACGGGAGATCTTCATGAGATAGAACTTCACCGCCTCGTGCAGACGGTCGAGCACATCGTCCCGCAGGCGGATCCGGCGCACCAGGTTCAGGTCGTTGTGGGCCAGCGCCTCGAGGCTGCGGGCCAGCATCTCCCGGGCCACATCCCCCATCCGTAGCGCCTCGCGCGCGGCCGCCGCCAGCGCCACCCGCGGCACCTCCACCGCTTCGGGATCAAGATAGCGCGGCGCGGCCTCATCGACGCGCTCGGGCGGTGCCGGCAGCAGCCGTTCCAGCAGGCGGGCGAGGGGCGTCAGCAGCACCAGCCCCACCACCGCCACCAGCAGGTTGAACAGCGTATGAAAGTGCACCAGCCGCAGGCCGGGATCGGCCGTGAGCGCAGCCAGATAGGGGGCGATGTCGGCAAGTGCTCCCAGTACCAGCACCGCCAGCAGGCCGCGCAGGGCGAGATTGGCCACCACCGCCCGGCGGGCGGCGGGGTGGCTCCGGGCGGTGAGGGTCAGGGCCGGCAGCCCGGCGCCGAGATTGGCGCCGAGGATGAAGGCGAGGGCAGTGGCATCGTCCAGCGGGCCGTGGCGGGCAAAGGCGGCGAACAGCAGCACCGCCGCAAGGCTCGAGTGCAGCAGCCAGGTAACGCCGGCCGCCAGCAACAGCGCCAGGGCGGGATCCGCCGCCACCGCCGCCACCACCAGCTGCACCCCCTCGCTCTGCTTGAGGGGGGCGGTGGCGCTGGCGAGCCAGCGCAGCGCCAGCAGCACCAGTCCGAGCCCCACCAGTACCCGGCCGAGGTGCCGCCAGAGCCCGCCATCGTAGCGCAGATAGAGCACCACTCCGAGGAGTATGGGCAACGGCGCCAGCTGCTGCAGGCCCAAGGAGAAGACCTGCACCGCCAGGGTCGAGCCCACATCCGCCCCCAGCACCACCGCCACCGCCGGGGCGGTGGCGATGAGCCCGCGGCCGGCGAGGGAGGCCACCAGCAGGGTGGTGGCGGTGGCGCTCTGCAGCGCCAGGGTGACGAAGGCGCCAGTGAGCGCCGCCCGCAGGCGCGAGGCGGCCGCCCGCGCCACCAGGCTGCGGAACTGGGCGCCGAGGGCGCGGGTCATGCCGGTGCGCACAAGCCGCACCGCCCACAGCAACAACGCTGCCGCCGCCGCGATCTCCAAGAGAATGCCGAGGGCCGATCCGTTCACCCGCAGCCATCCGTCATCTGCGCGCCCTGCCCTGTCCATATGGCCCACCCGCCGCCGGGGTCAGCCGCATGGGCCGGGCGTGCCGCGCTGTTGGCCGGCATCTGAGGCGAAATTGCGCGAGATTGGAAGCAATCGGGTCTTGTGGTGGCGCCACCGACCGTCGTAATGAAACCGACTCCAGGCTGCCGCCAGCGGTTGCGCCTGGCGGGAGCATGGCGGGACGATCGCGAGTCGGGGCGACGGGGCGGAGAGCCCGATGGTGGCAACCCCGTGACCGGAGACCGGACCATGCTGGCACTCGTGATCGTCGTCTGTCTCGCGGGCCAACCCGACTCATCCCTCGGCTGTCGCGGTTTCGTCCACGCCCAGAGCTGGGCATCACCCACGGCCTGTGCAGTGGCGGCCATGCGTGCGGCCCCCGACTTCGAGCGACAGCACGCCGGCTGGCGTTTCCGCGAAGCCATCTGCGTGCCGCGCCCGCACCTGGGCCAGGTGCTGGCGCGCCTGAATGGCGAGGACATCTAAGGCCTCTGCGCCGACACCCCACCACCCGCATCCGACACCCTGCGGGGCGCCGGTGCGGCGGGGATGGGCGGCCCGGTGATGGTCGCAT
The DNA here is from genome assembly GCA_015490605.1 of Rhodospirillales bacterium. Classification (GTDB taxonomy): domain Bacteria; phylum Pseudomonadota; class Alphaproteobacteria; order Geminicoccales; family Geminicoccaceae; genus HRBIN39. Next base: position 14,867 of record WFXL01000115.1, on the reverse strand, counting down.
GCTCCCCGCGGATGTCGCGGGTGGTGCCGGCGGCGGCCGGTGCGGACTGGCGATGAGTCCGTACGGGCGCAGCGGCGCGGGTGCCGATCCGCCCCAGCTGCCCACCGTCCCTGCGGGCCCCGCGCGGAGGTGGCGCCGGTGTCGACCGGCCAGCGCGTGCCGACCGCCCACGGAGACCCCGCGCGGGGGTGACGCGGACACGGACCAGGGCCGTTGGTAGCGCGAGCGGACACGATGCTTCACGTGCCGGTGCGAGGCAGCCGGGAGCTGGGCGTTGCGCGGCAGGGGAAGCGCTGGGGTCCTGGTCCCACCGCCGGCGCTCGGCCGTTGACGGCGGCGGCCCGACGTGCTCGACCTCCCGGCGCAGCGCGGGAGGATGCCTTGTGCGCATCGAGGTGCGGAACGTCTCCAAGGCCTTCGGCGGCATCCGGGCGGTGCGCGACTGCAGCCTTACCGTCGAGCCGGGCACCATCACCGGCCTCATCGGCCCCAACGGTGCCGGCAAGTCCACCCTGTTCGATATCATCGCCGGCTTCACCCGACCCGACAGCGGCCGGGTGCTGCTGGACGGGCGCGACATCACCCCGCTGCCGCCGCACCGGCGCTTCCATCTCGGCCTCTACCGCACCTTCCAGATCCCCCGCATCTTCGCCCGCATGACGGTGGAGGAGAACCTGCTGGTGGTGCCGCCCCACCAGCCGGGCGAGAATCTGCTGGTGAGCTGGTTTCTGTGGCCGCGGGTGGTGCGCCGCGAGCGCGAGATCGTGCGGCGCGCCGGCGAGGTGCTGGAGCGGCTGGGGCTGTGGCGCCTGCGCGATGCCCTCGCGGGCGAGCTCTCGGGCGGGCAGAAAAAGCTCCTGGAATTCGGGCGGGTGCTCATGTCGCCCTGCCGGACGGTGCTGCTGGATGAGCCCGGCGCCGGCGTCAACCGCACCCTCATGGCCCGGCTTGCCGGGCTGATCGCCGAGCTCGCCCATGAGGAAGGCTGGACCTTCTGCATCGTCGAGCACGACATGGATCTGGTGGCGCGGCTGTGCGATCCGGTGATCGTCATGGCCGAGGGCACGGTGCTCACCCAGGGGCGGTTCGACGACATCCGCCGCGACCGTCAGGTGATCGAAGCCTATCTCGGCGGCACCCTCGGGGCGGAGGCGGCGCCATGACCCTGCTGGTGGCGCATGGTCTCCGGGGCGGCTATGGCGGTGTCGACATCCTCCAGGGGGTGGACCTGCGGGTGGCGCCCGGCGAGCTGGTGGTGATCGTCGGCCCCAATGGGGCCGGCAAGTCCACCGCCATGAAGGCCATCTTCGGGCTGGTGCGGCTGCGCGCGGGGCGGGTGGTGTTCGATCAGCGCGAGATCACCGGCCTGCCGCCGGAGCGGCTGGTGCCCCTGGGGCTCGCCTATGTGCCCCAGGAGCGCAACGTCTTTCCCTCCCTCACCGTCGAGGAGAACCTCGAGATGGGGGCCTATGTCCGCCGCGACGACATCCGCCCCGACATGGAGCGCGTCTTCGCCCTGTTTCCGGTGCTGGCCGAGCGCCGGCGCCAGCGGGCCGGCACCATGTCCGGTGGCGAGCGGCAGATGGTGGCCATCGGCCGCGCGCTCATGACCCGCCCGCGGCTGCTGCTGCTGGACGAGCCCACCGCCGGCCTGTCGCCCCGCTTTGTGGACCTGCTGTTCGAGCGCATCCGTGCCATCAACCGCGAGGGGGTGGCGATTTTGATGGTGGAGCAGAACGCCAAGAAGGCGCTGGCCATGGCGGATCGTGGCGTAGTGCTGGTGGGCGGGGCCAACCGCTTCGAGGATGCGGGCCCGGCGGTGCTGGCCCATCCTGATATCGCCGAGATGTTCCTCGGCGGGGCCTAGCCATGGCCGAACTGCTGCAGCTCCTGATCTACGGTATTGTCACCGGCGGCATCTACGCCCTCGGTGCCATCGGCATCTCGCTGATCTTCGCGATCCTGCGCTTTGCCCATTTCGCCCACGGCGACCTCATGACCGTAGGCGCCTATCTCGCCCTGTCGGCCGCCGCCATCCTGGGGCTGCCGCTGGGCGGGGCGTTCGCCCTCGCCGCCCTGCTCACCGCCGGCATCGCTGTTCTCATCGACCGGCTGTTGTATCGCCGGCTGCGGGCCAGCGGGGCGGTGGTGCTGCTGATCTCCTCCTTCGGTGTGGCGCTGATCCTGCGAAGCCTGGTCCAGCTCCTCTGGGGGCCCGAGACCCAGGTCTACGAGACCGCCATCACCCCGCCCTGGCGCTTGGGCGAGCTGCGCATCCGCCCGGTGCATGTGGCCATTCTCACCATCTGTCTGCTGCTGGTGAGCGCACTCCATCTGTTCCTGACCCGAAGCCGCACCGGCAAGGCCATGCGGGCCATGGCCGACGACCCCGACCTCGCGCGCGTGAGCGGCATCGCCACCGAGCGGGTGGTGGTGTGGACCTGGCTTCTGGGCGGCGGGCTTGCGGCGCTGGCCGGGATGTTCCTGGCCCTGGACACCCGTCTCCATCCGCTGCTTGGCTGGAATGTGCTTTTGCCGCTGTTCGCCGCCGCGCTGGTGGGTGGTATTGGCAACGTCTATGGCGCCATCGCCGGCGGCCTTGTGCTGGGGGTGGCAAGCGAACTCTCGACCCTGGTGCTGCCTGCGGTCTACAAGCCGGCGGTGGCCTTTGCCGCCATCGTGGTGGTGCTGGTGGTGCGCCCCAGGGGACTTTTGGGAGGACGGTGAATGGAGCTCGTGGGCCTCGCGAGCTTTCTGGTGTTCTTCCTCACCCTTGCCGGCATCTATGCGCTGGTGACGCTGGGGCTCAACGTCCAGTGGGGCTTCTCCGGCCAGTTCAACATCGGCATCGCTGGATTTTGGGCCATCGGCGCCTACACCGCCGCCATCCTCGACACCCCCGCAAGTCCCTTTCATCTGGGCGGCTTTGCCATGCCCTTCTGGGTGGGGGCGCTGGCCGCCACCCTGCTGGCGGCGGCGGTGGCCTTCCTGGTGGGCGTCATCTGCGTGGACCTGCGCACCGACTATCTCGCCATCGCCACCATCGGCATCGGCGAGATCATCCGCCTCGTGCTCAAGAATGAGGAATGGCTGACCAACGGCGTGCGCGGCATCGCCGGGATTCCGCGGCTGTTCGAGGCGCTCGGCCGCAGCGGCCAGGCGCTGGCGTTTTTGGGCTTCGTGCTGCTGGCGATCCTTCTGGTCTATGCGTTGGTGGAGCGCGCCGCCCGCTCACCCTGGGGGCGGGTGCAGCGCGCGATTCGCGATGAGGAGCTGGCGGTGGCCGCCTGCGGCCGGGATGTGCGCCGCTTTCGGCTGGAGAGCTTCGTCCTGGGCTCGGCCATCATGGGCTTTGCCGGGGCGGTCCATGCCCATTTCGTGGGCTTCATCAGCCCCGAGGCCTTCGACCCGCTGTTCACCACCTTCCTCGTGTGGGTGATGCTGGTGGTGGGCGGCAGCGGCAACAACCGCGGCGCCATCCTCGGCGCCTTTCTGGTGTGGGCCATCTGGTCCCTCGCCCAGTTCGCCACCGCCTATCTGCCGCTGGCCTGGGCGGGACGCGCCGGGGCATTGCGGGTGCTGCTGGTGGGCGTGCTGCTGCAGCTGGTGCTGCTGTGGCGGCCCCAGGGGCTGCTGCCGGAGCGGCCGCCGCCGCCGGTGGTGCGGCGCGACGCGTAGGACCACCGCTCTCGCCCGGCCCTTTCGCATCTGCTAACGACGGGCCGGTCCGAGGCATCGGCCTGAGCCCAGCAGCGGGAGCCGGCACCGCATGTTCGAACGCATCCTCATCGCCAACCGCGGCGAGATCGCCTGCCGCATCATCCGCACCTGCCGCGCCCACGGGATTCGCACCATCGCCGTCTATTCCGATGCCGACGAGGACGCGCTCCATGTGGCGCTCGCCGATGAGGCGGTGCACATCGGCCCGCCGCCGGCGCGCGCGAGCTATCTGAACATCGAGCGCATCCTCGAGGCCTGCCGTGCCACCGGCGCCCAGGCGGTCCACCCGGGCTACGGCTTTCTTGCCGAGAATCCGCGCTTGGCCGAGGCGCTGGCGGAAGCCGGCATCGTCTTCATCGGCCCGCCGCCCGAAGCCATCCGCGCCATGGGCGACAAGATCGAGAGCAAGCGGCTGGCGATCGAGGCGGGCGTGCCGGTGGTCCCCGGCCATGCCGACCCCATCCGCACCCTCGCCGAAGCCCGGGAGATCGCCCACACCATCGGCTTTCCGGTGATGATCAAGGCGGCCGCAGGCGGCGGCGGCAAGGGCATGCGCATCGCCCGCAATGAGGCGGAGCTGGCCGAGGGGATCGAACGCGCCCGCGGCGAGGCCGCCTCCGCCTTCGGCGATGATCGGGTGTTTCTCGAGAAGTACATCGAGGAGCCGCGCCACATCGAGATCCAGGTGCTGGCGGATGCCCACGATCAGGTGGTGCATCTGGGCGAGCGCGAATGTTCCATCCAGCGCCGCCACCAGAAGGTGATCGAGGAAGCCCCCTCACCCTTCCTCGATGCCGAAACCCGCGCGCGCATGGGGGCCGCTGCCGTCGCGCTTGCCCGGCGGGTGGGCTACCGCTCGGCCGGGACGGTGGAATTCATCGTCGACCACGAGCGCAATTTCTATTTCCTCGAGATGAACACCCGCCTGCAGGTGGAGCATCCCGTCACCGAGCTTGTCACCGGGCGCGATCTGGTGTGGGACATGATCCGCATCGCCGCGGGCGAGCCGCTGGGTTTTGCGCAGGAGGAGGTGCGCCTTGAGGGCTGGGCGGTGGAGGCACGGGTCTATGCCGAGGATCCGGCCCGCGGCTTTCTTCCCTCCACCGGGCGGCTGGTGCGCTACCGCGAACCTGAGGGCGAGGGCATCCGGATCGATTCGGGCGTGGTGGAGGGCTCGGAGGTCACCCTGTTCTACGATCCCATGATCAGCAAGGTGATCGCCCGGGGCAAGGACCGCCAGCAGGCCCTCGACCGCCTGGCCGATGCTCTCGATGCCTACACCATCCGCGGCCCGCGCCACAATCTCGTGTTCCTGCGGGCGCTTCTGGACCATCCGCGCATGCGCGCGGGGCGCCTGTCCACCGGCTTCATCGCCGAATGTTACGGCGAGCGGTTTGCCGGCGCCGAGCTTGCGCCCGAGCGCCTGCGGCTTGTGGTGGCCGCCGCCGCCCTCATGGCCTGGCGCGATCGCAAGCGGGCGCTTGGGATTTCCGGCCGGCTGCCGGGGGCGCCGGCAGAACCCGAGCGGGAATGGGTGGTGTGCGCGGGCGAGGCCCGCCATGCGGTGGTGGTGGAGGCGGATGGTGCCATCAGCCGGGTGGTGGTGGATGGCACGCCCGAGGAACTCCGCCTCGACTGGCTGCCGGGGCGGCTTCTGGCCTGGGTAGAGGCGGCCGGTCGGCGCCTTGCACTGCAGGTGGATCCCATCACCGAGGGCTTCCGCATCGCCCATGGCGGTGCCGAGCTGGAACTCTTGGTGCGCACCCGCCGTGCCGCCGAGTTCGCCGACCGTATGCCACCCAAGCCCCGGCGCGACACCTCGGGCGAGGTGCGTGCGCCCATGCCCGGGCTCATCGTGGCGGTGACGGTGGAGGAGGGCCAGGAGGTGGAGCTCGGCCACGAGCTTCTGGTGCTGGAGGCGATGAAGATGCAGAATGTGCTTAGGGCCGAGCGCAGCGGCCGCATCCTCCGCATCCATGTGGAGCCGGGTGCCGCGGTGGCCGCCGATCAGCTGCTGGTGGAGCTCGGCTGAGTGGGGGCGAGGGCCTGCCCGACGGCATCCTCGATCCGCCCGAGGCCCGCGGCCGCAAGCCGCTGCGCGAGGCCGTCCACGATCCGGCGGACCACGGCGGGGCCGCGATAGACCAGCGCCGTGTAGAGCTGGAGGGCGCTCGCGCCGAGGCGGATCCGCGCCCACGCCTCGTCGGCATCGGCAATGCCGCCGCAGGCGATCAGCTGCAGCCGGCCGCGCGCGGCCTCGGCCGCCTCCTCAAGGCGCGCGCGGGCGAGGGGGGCAAGCGGCCGCCCGCTGAGGCCACCGGCCTCATGCTGCCAGGGCGAGCGCAGACCGGGCGGGCGCTGGACGGTGGTGTTGCCCACCACCAGGCCGGTTGCACCGGCGGCCACGGCGGTCTCCACCACCGCCACCAGTTCCGCCCTGTCGAGATCGGGCGCCAGCTTGACGACAAGCGGCCGCGGGCAGCCATGGCAGACGCCCTCCTCCTGGAGGGCCTCGAGGATGCGCGCGAGCTGGTCCGGCCGCTGCAGCGCCCGCAGGCCCGGCGTGTTGGGCGAGGAAACGTTCACACAGATATAGTCCACATGCGGAGCAATCTTGCGGTAGACCTCGCGGAAATCGGCGATGGGGTCGGTGGAATCCCGGTTGATGCCGATATTGCCGCCCACCGGCACGCGCACGCCCCGCGCCCGCCAGCGCGCCAGCCTGCGGGCCACCACATCCGCCCCCTGGCTGGGAAAGCCCATGCGGTTGATTACCGCCTCATCCTCCAGAAGCCGAAAGAGCCGCGGCGGCGGATGGCCCGGCTGCGGGCGCGGGGTGACGGTGCCCACCTCGATGAAGCTGAAGCCCAGGCGCGCAAGCGGCCCCACTGCCACCGCATCCTTGTCGAAGCCGGCGGCAAGGCCCAGTGGATGTTCCAGCACGAAGGGGCCGAGCCGTACCCGGAGTTCTGCCGGCGCCCGCCAGCGGCGCGGCGGCAGCAGGTGGGCGAGCCGCAGCGAAAGCCGGTGTGCCGTCTCCGGATCGAGACGGTGGAACAGCCGCAGCCACAAGGGTGCCGGTGGCCGGCTCACGGCTGGGCGAAGGGCTCGAGCCCGCCCCAGGCGATGAAGCCGGGGTTGGCGAAGCCGGGTTTGCCGTAGGTGAGGCGGGTGCCGTCGATGGTGGTGACACGCCCGCCCGCCGCCTCCAGCACCGCCTGGCCGGCGGCGGTATCCCACTCCATGGTGCGGCCGAAGCGCGGATAGACATCGGCGCGGCCCTCGGCGACGGCGCAAAACTTGAGGGAACTGCCTGCGGCCACCGTCTCGCGGATGCCGTGGCGCTGCAGCCAGGCATCGGTGGCGGCATCGCGGTGGGAGCGGCTTGCCACCGCCACCAGCCGCGCCGGGTCCGCCGGCCGCACCCGGATCGGCCGGGCCTCACCATCGCCTTCCCGGCGGAAGGCGCCGAGGCCGGCAGCACCATACCAGCACACCCCCAGCGCCGGGGCTGCCACCACCCCCAGCACCACCGCGCCGGCCCAGGCGAGGCCGATGTTGACGGTGAACTCGCCGCGGCGGGCGAGGAATTCACGGGTGCCATCCAGCGGATCCACCAGCCAGAAGGGGCCGACCTCGACCCGCGGCACCTGGCCGCGGGCCACCGCCTCCTCCGCCACCACCGGCCAGCCGGGAGTAAGCCGCTTTAGCCCGGCCACGATCAGCGCCTCGGCGGCCTCATCCGCCTCGGTGACGGGCGAGCGGTCGGCCTTGAGCCGGTGGTCGAAATCCTGCGCATAGATCTCGAGGATCCGTTCAGCGGCGCGGGCCACCAGCGGCAGCAGGGCGTCCAGCAGGCTGCGAGCCTCGGTGGGGGCAAGGGCGGTGTCCATGGGCAGCGTTCACCATGCGTTAAGGTCTGTGTGGCAGGGTGGGCGGCGAGCGGTCACCGAACCCGGAGCCTAGATGGTGCCGACGCGCCCTGGGACCAGCGCTGCGCCACCTGTGGAGGACGGCGGCGAGGGCTTTGCCCTCTATCCGCCCCGCACCCGCCGCGGGCTCGACCCCACCCGCGCGGGGGAGTTCGCCATGCGGCTCGAGCGGCTGCGCAAGCTCCATGCGCTGCTGCCGGAGCCGCGGCTGTGCGGGGCGGTCCACATCTTCGACGTCTCGCGGGTGCCGCTGCGGTTTGGCGCCGAATGGCCGCAGCTTCGGGAGAAGGTATGGCAGATCCTGGAGCACGGCGTGGCGCGCTCGCTCTCGGGTGAGGACCTCTATGTGGTGGCGGGGCCGGGCAAGATCCTCGCCTTCACCAGCGGCCCCCGCTGGCGGGATGCCGAGCGCACCATGAAGCTGGCGGCAGCCCGTATTACCGAGCGCCTCTGCGGGCTGGTGGCCGGCGGCGCCACGGTGACGGTGCGCACCCTGCCCTTCGATCTTTTGGTGGGGCTTGTGGGCGTGCGCGATCTGGCCGAGCTCGAGCGCCGCATCCAGGAGTTCGGCCGGGCGCTGGAGGAGCGCGAGCGGCGCGCCTTCGAGGAGGTGCGGGCGCGACTGGAGCTGCGCTATCGCCCCATCCTGCGGCTGCGCACACGGTTGGTGGTGGGGCATCTGGCGGTGGCGGGCGTGGTCGAGGAGGGAGCATTCCGCCCCGCCGAGATCCTCTGCCCCGATCGGGCGGTGGGGGCGTTCGATGCCATGGTGGACCGCTTTCGCATCGATGCTGCGGGCCATCTCCTGGAGCGTTCGGCCCATGCCCGCCGCGGTCTGCTGCTGGTGCCGATCCACTATGAGACGCTGGTTTCCACCGCCGTGCGCGAGCCGGTGATCGCGGCTCTGCGCAGGCTCCCCACCACGGTGCGGCGGCGGCTGGTGCTCTATCTGCCGGACCTGCCGCCGGGGTTGCCGCAGGCGGGGATGGTGCGGCTTGCCGGGCTGGTGGAGACCTTCGCCCGGGCCCTGGCCGGCGCGCTGGCGCTGGACCGGCCCGAGCTCGAGCGCTTCGAGGGCACCCGCTTTCGTATGGTGGTGCCGACGGTGGCCCCGTTGCTAGCGGAGGATCGCGAGGCCACCGCCACGCTCCTGCGCCGGCTGGTGCGGGCCGCCCGCCACCAGCGCCTGCGGGTGGCCGTGTTCGATGTGGGGGATGCCGCCGGCCTGTCGCTGGTGCACGAGTGCGGGGTGGACTATCTGGCCTCGAGCGCCTTCGGGCCGCCTTTGGCCGTCCCGCTGGCCCGCCGCCGCCTCGACTGCGGGCGTCGCCCCGGCGGGCGCGGCTGTTCTCCCACCACCGCCGCCACAGCGCTGGGAGCCCAGGGATGAGCCGGCGAGGGCCGGCACAAGGTGAGGACAGCGGCCTGTTGCCCCTGCCGCTGCCGACGCGTCCGTGGGCCAGGGCGTGCGGGAACACGCGCGTCGGGCAGAGTCGGCGGGTGCCGTCGCCACAGCGGTTGGCGTGCCGGGATGGAAGCCGCTGCGGCCGGCGCCGGAGCATGGCAGGGGCGATCCGCCGCAAGGCCGCGCCGGAGCAAACTGCGAGGCTGTGGGACCACCGCCCCGGGGCGCCGAGGGGCGGGATCGCGCGGCCGGGACACGGCGGCGGCCGCGCGGCGTGCGCGGCGAGACGTGGGCAACGAGCTGGGCGGTGGCGATCATGGAGGCCTGCGCGGGGAAAAGGAAAGGTGCGGGTTCCGCGGCAGCGAGATGGTGGGGCTGTGCGCCGTGGGTGTGGTGGCCTGCCGGGCATGGGCCGCAGGCCATGGGAGCGCAGGCCATGAGCGAGACGAGAGCCATGGCTCTGAGGGCACAGTTTCAAGGCCCTACGCGAAGCCACAGCGGGCTCGAGGTCATGCGTGAGACCAAAGCCATGGCGATGAGAGGGGGCCCGCGTGCCGTGCCGTGGGTGTGGCGGCATGTGGGTGGTGGCGCTGTTGGGCAAGTGCGACCGGACCCCGTCGGACGGATAATCCTCAGCCCTTCGCCCGTGGAAATGCCCGCCATGCACCGCGGGAGGCCGCGCCGCACGCCTGGCAGGGGGCGGTCGGCCTTCCGGTTGCTGACCGCTGAGCTCAGGCGGCACCGCGCGCTCGGTGCGGGACGCAGGGGGCCTGGCCCGCAGGCCTCACCCTCTGGGCCGCACCGCGCGCGGCTCAGCAGCCGCGAGGCCAGGGGGCGCGGGGCCGCCACGCGGGGGCGGAGTGCGGGGCGGCAGCGCGGCCGGGCGCTGGCATGCGGGCGCGAAGGCGGACGCGGACCCCCGGCCGCTCCGGTGCGCTCGGGATCACCGCTGGGGTGCGCTTGGGATCACTGCCCCGGTCCGCTCGGGCTTGCCGCCCCGGTGCCCGGTGGCGCCCCCCGCCGGGGCGCTCGGGACCGCTGCCCCGGTGCGCCTGGCCCACCGCCCCGGCCGGGTGTGGGCACGCTCAGGCTGTGGCCCGCCAGGGCGCCAGCGGGCACGCGGCTGCGGGGTGGGCTCTGGGCGGATTGCCTGCGGCCTCAGCCCGGTGGGGCCCGGGAAGCGGGTGGGCCGCTCCGGCCTCAAGCCGCATGGCTGCCACTTGGAGGCCCACCGGCCGGCCGGATGTGGGCAGACTCAGGGTGTGGCCCGTGAGGACGCCGGCGGGCGCGCAGCGGCGGGGCGGGCCCTGGGCAGATCGCCCTCGGCCGAGGCTCCCCCAGAGCGCGGGAAGTGGGCGAGCCGCGTACGACCTGTAGCCGTACCTCGCCGCTTCGAAGGCGCACCGGGGTCGGTGATGGCGCAGGCACGCCCAGGCCTCGGGGCTGCACCGGGATGTGAATCGTCCGTCGGGCCCCAGCGACCACGGGAGGCCTTCGACGGCGGCGCATTCCGGGCTACACGGAGGTGGTGACCGCGGCGGGAGCGTTCTCATGAGCCGCGATGGCGGCGGATGGCGCCGTCGGATCCTGCTGGTGCTGGGGCTCGGGTGGCTTCTGGCCCTCATGCCGCTGTCCCCGGGCGGCCTGCGGGCGGGTCAGGCTGAGCTTGCGGAGCTTCTGCGCGCCCTGGAGCTCGGCGATTTCGCCCGGGCTCGAAGGCTCGCCCGGGCCGACGGCGACCCGGCGCTGTGGGACCATGTGCGCCGGCGCGAGGCCCTCGCCCGCCCGCAGAGCCTGCCGCTTGAGGATCTGATCGGGCTGATCGCCCGCCGCCCCCACTGGCCGGGGATGGCCACCCTGCGCCGGTGGGTGGAACGACGGCTGGACGAGCTGTCACCGTCCGCCCGGCGCGAATATTTGCGCGATTTCCCGCCGCTCAGCGATGCCGGCCGGCTGGCGCTGGCCGAGCTGCTGCTGGCCGAGGGCGAGCGGGAGGGGGCACGGCGACTCGTGCGCGCTGCCTGGCCCGGTGCCGAACTTTCCCTGGCGCGCGAGCGCCAGCTGCGGGGCCTGTTCGCCCATCTGATCGACGGCGAGCTCGAGGCCCAGCGAGCCGAGGCGTTCTTATGGCGCGGGCGCTGGCGCGAGGCCCGGCGGCTGCTGCCGCGGACAACACCGGCGCGGCGGGCGCTGATCGCCGCCCGTATCCGCCTCCAGCAGGGCGCCCGTGGAGTGGACCGGGCGCTTAGGCGGGTGCCACCGGCGCTGCGGGCCGATCCCGGTCTGCGCTTCGACCGCATTCGCTGGCGGCTTGCGCGCGGGCGGCTGACAGCCGCGTCCGAGCTCCTGCGGCCGGTGGTGGTGGACCCGGAGCCGGCTGCACGCTGGTGGCGTCTCAGGCGGCGGCTGGTATGGGCCTGGCTCGAGCGCGGGCGGATGCGCGAGGCCTGGGAGCTTTTGTCCCGCTACCGACCGGCGTCGCTTGCGGTGAAGGCCGAAGCCGGCTGGCGCGCCGGCTGGCTCGAGCTCCGCCATCTCCGTCGGCCGGATGCGGCCCTCGCGCGCTTCCGCCACCTCTACCAGTCCGTCCGCAGTCCCGTAAGCCGCGCGCGCATGGCCTACTGGGCCGGCCGGGCGGCCGAGCGCCTCGGCCGCCGCCAGCTGGCCCGCACATGGTACCGGCGGGCCGCCGCCCATCCCACCACCTTCTATGGCCAGGAGGCGCTGCGCCAGCTCGGAGAAGAGGTGGCCACGGCGCTGCGGGCAGCGGATGAGGCCCTCGCGCGACCACGGCTGGTGCCGGCCGGGGCGGTGGCCGATGATCGTCTGGCGCTGGCGATGCGGCTGTGCCGCGCGGGCGGGGGTGGCGAGGCGCTGCCCTATCTCCGGGCCCTTGCCCGCGAGGCCGCCACCGCTGCGGCCGCCCGGTCGCTGTTGGAGGCGGTGGCCAGCTGCAGCGATCCGCATCCCCATGTGGCCCTCGCCCGCAGCCTCGCCCGCCGCGGGCTGGTGCCGCGGCTGCTGGCCTTTCCGCTGCTGCAGGAAGCGGCGCCGGTCGCGCGCACCGCCCGCCGCCATGGGCTCGAGCCGGCGCTGCTGATGGCGCTGGCCCGGCAGGAGAGCGGCTTCGCACCGCGGGCTCGAAGCCCTGCCGGCGCCCGCGGCCTTACCCAGCTCATGCCCGCCACCGCCCGCAGTCTCGCCCGTCGTCACCGGCTGCCCTTCAGCGCTCTGCGCCTCGAGCACGATCCCGCCTATCAGCTGGATCTGGCAGCGCGCTATCTGCGCGAACTGCTGGACCGGTTCGGCGATCCGGCAGTTGCACTGGCAGCCTACAATGCCGGGCCGGCACGGGTACAGCGCTGGATCAACGCCTTCGGCGACCCCCGGCGGATGGATCGTCACGCCCGCCTCGACTGGATCGAGCGCGTCCCCTATGCGGAGACCCGCAACTATGTGCAGCGGGTGCTGGAGGGGGCCGTGGTCTACCGGGTGCTGGCGGATGGCGCGGTGGGTGTGCCGCGCTTTTCCCTTGCCGGGCTGGATGCGGCCCTTCCGCGACCGCGGCCGAAACCGGGGGAGGCAAGACCATGAGCGCGCTTGAGGGCATCCGCGCCTGTGTGTTCGATGCCTATGGCACGCTGTTCGACGTCTCCTCGGCGCTGGCGCGCGAGCAGGCGACCCTGGGGGATCGGGCCCGGGCCCTGGATGCGCTCTGGCGGCGCAAGCAGCTGGAATACACCTGGCTGCGCACGCTCATGCGGCGCTACGCCGACTTCCGTCAGGTCACCGAGGAGGCGCTGCGCTGGTCCATGGCCGCCCTCGATCTCGCCGATGAGGGCCTGGTGGCGCGGCTGATGCGGGCCTATGAAGTGCTCGATCCCTATCCGGAGGTGGCGGACGTGCTCACGCGGCTGCGGGCGGCCGGGCTCCGCACCGCCATTCTTTCCAACGGCACACCGGCCATGCTGACGGCCGCCACCCGCAACGCCGGCCTCGAGGGGCTGCTGGATGCCGTCTGGTCGGTGGAGGAGGTGCGTCTGTACAAACCGGATCCCGCCATCTATGAGCTCGCCACCCGCGGCTTCGGCCTCGCCGCCCGCGAGATTGCCTTCCTCTCCGCCAACGCCTGGGATGCCCATGGTGCTGCCAGCTTTGGCCTGCGGGTGGTGTGGGTCAACCGCAGCGGCCAGCCGCGCGAACCCCTGCCCGGGGACCCGGTCGCCGAGGTGCGCGATCTCACCGGGCTGCTGCCACTCCTGGGGCTTGCCGCATGAGGCGGATCCGCACCGCCGACGGGCGCGAGCTGGCGCTTCCCACCCTCGAAGACGTGTTCGCCGCCGATGCGCGGCTTGCCGGCGTGGTCCGGCGCACGCCGCTTCTGGACGATCCCCTCACCGATCGGCGCCTGGGCGGCCGCCTGCTGATCAAGCCCGAGTGCTTGCAATATGGCGGCGCCTTCAAGTTCCGCGGCGCCTACAATGCGCTCGCGAGCCTGCGGCCCCGGGCGGTGGTGGCGTGGTCGTCGGGCAACCATGCCCAGGGGGTGGCGCTGGCGGCGCGGCTTTTGGGGATTCCCGCCACCATCGTCATGCCGGCGGATGCCCCCGCCACCAAGCGGCGGGCGACGGCGGCGCTCGGGGCCGAGGTGGTCACCTATGACCGCCAGCGGGAGCGCCGGGAAGAGATCGGGCGTGCGCTTGCCGCCGAGCGCGGGGCGGTGGTGGTGCGCCCCTACGACGAGCCGCTGGTGATCGCCGGCCAGGGCACCGTCGGCCTCGAGATCGTGCGGGAACTCCTGCAGCGGCGGCTGGTGGCCGATCATGTGGTGGTGCCCTGCGGCGGCGGCGGGCTTTCGGCCGGCATCGCCACCGCCCTCGCCGCCCTGGCCCCAGGATGCCAGGTGTGGATCGCCGAGCCCGAGGGGTTCGACGACACCCGCCGCTCGCTCGAGGCCGGCCGTCGCCTCGCCAATCCTCCGGGCGGGCACAGCCTGTGCGATGCGCTGATGGCGCCGGAGCCCGGCGAGGTCACCTTCGCCATCAATCGCGAACGGCTGGCGGGCGGGGTGGCGGTGAGCGAGGCCGAGGTGGAACAGGCGGTGCGCTGGGCCTTCGACCGCTTCCGCCTGGTGGTGGAGCCCAGCGGCGCGGTGGCGCTGGCGGCGGTGCTGGCGGGACGGCTGGAGCTGGCCGGGCGCACCGTGGTGGTGGTGATCTCCGGCGGCAATGTGGATGGCGAAACCTTCGCTGGCATCCTCAGCCGCACCACCCCGGTGCTCGGCTGAGAGATGACGTCCGACCGCCGCCGCGCGCTCGCACTGGCGCTCACCATCGCCGCCTCCAATCTGGCGAGCCCTCTGGCGGGTCTGGCCGATACCGCCACCGCCGCGCGGCTGCAGGATCCCGCCGCGCTTGCGGCCGTTGGCCTCGGCAGCACCGCCGTGGGCGCGCTGCTGTTCCTCCTGGGATTCCTGCGCATGGGCATCACCGGTCCGACGGCGCGCGATGCGGGCCGGGGCGATGCCGTCGGTGTCGCCGCCCATCTCCTGCGCGGCCTGCTGGTGGCGCTGGGGCTCGGGGCTGCCATCGTCGCCACCCTGCCGCTCTGGGTGTGGGCGACGCAGCGGCTGCTGGCGCCCGAGGCGGCGGTGGCGCAACCGCTGGCCCAGTATCTGTGGCTGCGGCTTCCCGGTGCTCCCGCCTTCCTCGCCGCCCAGGTGCTCTACGGCTGGTTCCTGGGTCAGGCGGAGGCGCGCACGCCGCTTCGACTGGTGCTGACCGGCGCTGCCCTCAACGCCCTGCTGGACC
>WFXL01000114.1 GCA_015490605.1 Rhodospirillales bacterium | reverse complement strand
CTTCGCCTTCTCCATGATGCTGCCGGCCTTCAAGGGGGTGGAGGCGGTCTTCGGCATCGACGGGTTGGTGAATCCGCGGGGGTTCGTGATTGTCGACGCGTATCAGCGCAATCCGCGCTATCCCAACGTCTTCGCCACCGGTGTGTGCGTCGCCATTCCGCCGGTGGAGGCCACACCGGTGCCCACCGGTGCGCCCAAGACCGGCTACATGATCGAGACCATGAGCCATGCGGCGGCGCTCAACATCCGCGCGCTGATCGACGGACGCGAGCCGCATGCGCGGCCCAGCTGGAACGCCATCTGCCTGGCCGATATGGGCGATGACGGCATCGCCTTTGTGGCAATGCCGCAGATCCCGCCGCGCAACGTCAACTGGATGAAGAAGGGCAAGTGGGTCCACCTGGCCAAGGTGGCGTTCGAGAAGTACTTCCTCCGCAAGGTGCGCAGTGGCACCATCGAGACCTTCTACGAAAAGCGCACGCTCCAGCTCCTCGGCATCGAGAAGCTCGCAAGCTGAGCCTCGTCTCCCTCCCGCAGGCGATGGTGGCGAGGCGGGGCTCCGGCCCCGCCTCGAGCCATCAGGGGACTTGTGGATCAGCCGTCCTCTGGCGGCAGGGCGGCGTCCTCCACCACAAAGCGCACCCGCTCGCGCCCGCGGAAACGGTCGAGGGTGATGCGGCCGGCAAGCCACAGGCGGGTGCGTCCGGCCAGGAGCGCCTCGCCCACCGGCGTGCCGTCGGCGCGGAAGGCGATGGCCTCGAGCCGGCCGCCGGTGGGACCGGCAAGGCGCAGCTGGATGTGGTCGCGGCCCACCACCCGCGCCTGCCACGGTACCGCATCCACCAGCACGAAGCGCGGCTCGGGATTGCCCGGGCCGAAGGGGGCCATACGGGCGAGGATGCGGGCGAGATCGAGATCGGCGCCGGCGGTGGTGAGGTGGCCATCGATCCACAGCGGCCGGCGTGCCGGCGGGCCGCGGAAGACCTCGCGGGCACGGGCGCTGAGAAAGTCCAAAAAGGCCTCGCGGCGCTCCGCCTCGAGGGTGAAGCCGGCGGCCAGCTGGTGGCCGCCACCGGCTTCCAGCAGCCCCTCGCGACGGGCACCGATTACCGCCGCGCCCACATCGAACCCCTCGACCGAGCGGGCCGAGCCGCGGATGCGGCCATCCTCGCCATGGGCGCCGACGAAGGCGGGGCGGTCGAAGCGCTCCGTCAGCCGGCCGGCGACGATCCCCACCACGCCGGGATGCCAGCCGGGGGCAGCCGCAAACAACACCGGCCGTTCGCGGGCAAGCTGCTCCTGCACCAGCGAAAGCACCTGCTCGAGCGCCCGCTGTTCCAGTTGCTGGCGGCGGCGGTTGAGCTGGTCCAGCTCGGCCGCAAGCCGGGCCACCTCCTCGGGCTCATCGGCCAACAGCAGGCGCACCGCCAGATCGCTCGCACCGATGCGGCCGCCGGCATTGAGCCGCGGGCCGAGGATGAAGCCCAGGTGCCAGGTCTCGGGCGGCCCTTCGAGGCGGGCCAGCCGGGCGAGCTCGGCGATTCCCGCAACCGGCGCGCGCGCTGCCACCTTGAGCCCCTGGGCCACGAAGGCGCGATTGAGGCCGGTAAGTGGCACCACGTCACAGACGGTGCCGAGGGCCACCAGATCGAGCCAGGCGCGCAGATCGGGCTCGAGGCGGTCGCGGAAGAAGCCGCGCCGGCGCAGCTCGCGGTTGGCCGCCACCAGCAGCACGAAGGCCACGCCGACAGCGGCGAGATGGGTGAGGGGGCTTTCCTGATCGCGCCGATTGGGGTTGATCACCGCCAGCGCCGGCGGCAGCCGGCTTTCGGCCTGGTGGTGGTCCACCACCACCACCTCGAGGCCCAGCTGGTGGGCCTGTTCGAGGGCGGCAAAGGCGGTGGTGCCGGCATCCAGCACCAGCACAAGGCGTAGGCCCGCCTCGGCGAAGCCTGAGAGCAGCGCGGGGTGCGGCCCGTAGCCGTGCGCCAGCCGGTCGGGCACCGCCACCCGGAAGGGTACTGCCAGCGCCCGCAGCCAGCGCCCCACCAGCGCCGCGGCGGTGGCGCCGTCCACGTCATAGTCGGTGAGGATGCCCACCGGCTCGCGCCGTTCCACCGCATCCGCAAGGCGCGCAGCGGCGCGGTCGAGGTCGTGCAGGTGGGAGGGATCGGGCAGCCAGTCGCGCAGCCGCGCGGCAAGGTGGCGCGGCACATCGGCGGGCGTGAGGCCGCGGGCGGCCAACACCCGACCCACCACCTCAGGCAGGCCGTGGTGCTGGGCGATGGCGAGGGCCCGCTCATGCGGTGCCGATCGCAGCCGCCACGGGCGGCCGGCCAGGGAGACCAGTTCCCCTTCGATTCCGCCGGCGCCAGCAAGGGCCGGAGCCGACACCGGCTCAGGCCCGGAAGTGGGGGACGGCCTGCATCTTCTGGGGCAGATTGTGCTCCGCCTCGATGATGCGCACCGTGCCGGTCTTGGAACGCATGACGATGGAGTGGGTGTAGACCTTGTTGCCGATGCGCCGCACGCCGCGGAGCATGGTGCCGTCGGTGACCCCGGTGGCGGCGAACATCACATCACCCCGGGCGAGCTCGTGGATGTCATACACCCGGTCCAGGTCCTCGATGCCCATGCGGCGGGCGCGGGCGCGTTCCTCGTCGTTGCGGAATACCAGCCGTCCCTGGAACTGGCCGCCGATGCAGCGCAGCGCCGCCGCCGCCAGCACGCCCTCGGGCGCACCGCCGATGCCCATGTAGATGTCAATCCCCGCCTCTGGCCGGGCGGTGGCGATCACGCCGGCGACATCGCCGTCGGTGATCAGGCGGATGCGGGCGCCGGCCTCGCGCACCGCGCGGATGAGTTGCTCGTGCCGCGGCCGGTCGAGGATCAGCACCACCAGATCCTCCACCGCCACCCCCTTGGCCTCGGCCAGACGGTGGAGGTTCTCGGCCGGCGGGTCCTCGAGCCGTACCACCCCCTCGGGCAGGCCCGGGCCGACGGCGATCTTCTCCATGTAGGTGTCGGGTGCGTGGAGGAAGCCGCCGCGGGGGGCCATGGCGATGCAGGAGATGGCGTTGGGGCCACCTTTGGCGGTGATGGTGGTACCCTCCAGCGGATCGAGGGCGATGTCCACCTCCGGCCCGTTACCGGTGCCCACCTTCTCGCCGATGTAGAGCATCGGCGCCTCATCGCGCTCGCCCTCGCCGATCACCACCGTGCCGTCGATGTCCAGCACATTGAGGGCGCGGCGCATGGCATCCACCGCCGCCTGGTCGGCGGCGCGCTCGTCGCCCCGGCCCATCAGCCGGGCACTGGCGAGCGCCGCAGCCTCGGTGACACGCACACTATCGAGTGCGAGATTGCGGTCCTGGGTCTGATACTCCACCATCGCTCCCCTCTCCCCGGTGAGCATTGGGCTCAGACGGCGGGATCGCCGTCGGCGAACGGTTCAATGCGGATCATCCGCGGCGGCTCCAGCACCGACGTGAGGGCGCCGATCTGGTCAAGTGCTGTCACCATGGCGCCCTCGCGGGCTTCGTGGGTGGTGAGCACGATGGGCACGCCGCGGCCGGGATTGCGCGCCCGCTGGATCAGCGCCTCGATGGAAATGGCATGATCGCGCAGGATGGCGGCGATCTCGGCGAGCACCCCGGGCCGGTCCACCACCTGCAGGCGGATGTAGTAGCAGCCCTCATGGCGGCTCATGGGCAGCGGCGTGGGCGGGCGCAGCTCTTCGGCCGGCACGCCGAAGACCGGCAGCCGCACACCCCGGGCCAGGTCCACCAGATCCGCCACCACCGCCGAAGCGGTGGGCCCGGCACCGGCCCCGCGGCCCTCATAGACGGTGGTGCCGACGAAATCGCCCTCCACCGTCACACCATTATAGACGCCCTCCACCTGGGCGATGGGGGCTTCGTGCGGCACCATGGCGGGATGGACCCGCTGCTCGAGCCCATGCTCGGTCAGCCGCGCCACCCCCAGGAGCTTGATGCGATAGCCCAGCTCCTCGGCAAAGGCGATGTCCAGCGGGGTGACGTGACGGATCCCCTCCACATGGACGGCCGCGAAGTCGGGCTCGAGCCCGTAGGCGGCCGCCGCCAGAAGCGCAAGCTTGTGGGCCGCGTCGATGCCGTCCACATCGAAGCTGGGATCGGCTTCGGCGTAGCCCAGGCGCTGGGCCTCGGCGAGCACCTGGTCGAAGGGCCGGCCGGTCAGGCGCATCTGGGTGAGGATGTAGTTGCAGGTGCCGTTGAGGATGCCGTAGACGCGGCGGATGCGGTTGCCGGCCAGCCCCTCCCGCAGCGCCTTGACCACCGGGATGCCGCCGGCCACCGCCGCCTCCCAGCCGATGGTAACGCTATGGGCCTCGGCCAGGCGCGCGAGTTCACCACCGTGGTGGGCCAGCAGCGCCTTGTTGGCGGTGACCACCGGCTTGCCGTGGGCGAGGGCGGTGGTCACCAGCTCGCGGGCGATCCCCTCGCTGCCGCCGATGAGCTCGCACACCACGTCGATCTCGGGATGGCGCGCAAGCGCTAGCGGGTCGTCGAACCACTCGACACCCGAAAGATCGAGCCCGCGCTCGCGCCGGCGGCTGCGGGCGCTGACGCCACGGATCTCGAACGGGCGGCCGGTGCGCGCCTGCAGCAGCTCGCGATGGGTGCGCAGCAGGCGGAAGACACCGCCGCCGACGGTGCCGAGGCCGGCGATGCCGATGCGCAAGGGTGTCGTCATCTCACTCCACGGGTTCGGTCGGTCGTCCCTCGTCCAGCCGGGCGGGCACCCGGCCGGGCGGTTCGATGCCGTGGCGGCGCAGGAACTGGCGGATGTTGCGCACCGCCTGGCGCAGGCGATGGCGGTTTTCCACCAGCGCCATGCGCACGAAGCCCTCGCCATATTCGCCAAAGCCGATCCCCGGCGCCACCGCCACCTGGGCCTCCTCCAGGAGCAGTTTGGCGAAGGCGAGCGAGCCCATGGGGCGGAAGCGCTCCGGCAGCGGCGCCCAGACGAACATGGTGGCCCGCGGCCGCGGCACCGGCCAGCCGGCGCGGTTGAGCCCATCCACCAGCACATCGCGCCGCTCGCGGTAGAGCGCGCGGATGGCCGCCACACACTCCTGCGGCCCGTTGAGGGCGGTGGCGGCCGCCACCTGAATCGGGGTGAAGGCACCGTAGTCGAGGTAGGACTTGATGCGGGCGAGCGCCGCAATCAGCCGCTCGTTGCCGGCGGCGAAGCCGATGCGCCAGCCGGGCATGCTGTAGGTCTTGGACATGCTGGAAAATTCCACCGCCACCTCCATGGCGCCGGGCACCTGGAGGATCGAGGGCGGCGGCTCGCCATCGAAATAGATTTCCGCATAGGCGATGTCGGAGAGAATGAACATGTCGCGCTTGCGGGCGAAGGCCACCGCCTCGCGGTAGAAATCCAGATCCACCGTCAGGGTGGTGGGATTGTTGGGGAAGTTGAGGATCATGGCGGTGGGCGGCGGCACCGAATGTTCGGCCGCATGGGCGAATTCGGCCATGAGATCGACCCCGGGCGCCAGATGGACGTGGCGGATGGCGGCGCCGGCGATGATGAAGCCATAGGGGTGGATGGGGTAGGAGGGGTTGGGCACGAGGATGGTATCACCCGGGGCGGTGATGGCCTGGGCGAGATTGGCGAGCCCCTCCTTGGAGCCGAGGGTCACCACCACCTGGGTTTCAGGGTCGAGCCGCACGCCGAAGCGGCGGGCATAATAGGCTGCCAGCGCCCGCCTCAGGCCGGGGATGCCGCGCGAGGTGGAATAGCGGTGGGTGCGCGGGTTCTGGACCGTCTCGATGAGCTTGTCGACGATGTGGCGCGGCGTGGGCGAGTCGGGATTGCCCATGCCCAGATCAATCACATCGCGGCCGGCGGCCCGGGCGCGGGCCTTCATCTCATTGACCTCGGCGAAGACATAGGGCGGCAGCCGGCGGATGCGGTGGAAGGCGAACTCGGGCATGGGCGTCCCGTCACGCGCTGGGGCCCACAACGGGCGGGCAGTTCCAATCTGTCTTCCCCCGCCGCGGCTGGCAAGGCGCCGTGAACGCGCGCCCCCTCAGCTTGAAACCGCTCGGCTGCGGGGCCACTTCACCCTCGGCCGATTCCAGCCGGTGGCAACCACACGCGAGGTGGAATGCACGAGCCCACGCCGATCCAGCTCTATCCCGTCCTGCCGCTGCGGGACATCGTGGTCTTCCCGCACATGATCGTGCCCCTCTTCGTCGGGCGCGAGAAGTCCATCGCCGCGCTCGAAGAGGTGATGCGGGAGGACAAGCAGATCCTGCTCATCACCCAGCGCAACGCCGGTCAGGACGACCCGGCGCCCAAGGACCTCTATGAGGTGGGCACGGTGGCGAGCGTGCTGCAGCTGCTGAAGCTGCCCGACGGCACCGTCAAGGTGCTGGTGGAGGGGCACCGGCGCGCGCGGGTGCGGCACTGGCGCGACAATCCCTTCTTCTTCCAGGCGGAGGCCGAGCTGCTGGACGAGCTGGTGGGCGATCCCCACGAGGTGGAGGCGCTGGCGCGGGCGCTCACGGAACAGTTCGAGCAGTACGTCAAGCTCAACAAGAAGATCGCCCCGGAGGTGCTGGCCACCATCTCGCAGATCGAGGAGCCGGCCAAGCTGGCCGATTCCATCGCTGCCCACCTCAACCTCAAGATCCCCGAAAAGCAGGCGCTGTTGGAGACGGTGGCGCTGGGCGAGCGGCTCGAGAAGCTCTACGGCTTCATCCAGGGCGAGATCGCCATCCTCGAGGTGGAAAAGCGCATCCGCTCGCGCGTCAAGAAGCAGATGGAGAAGACCCAGCGCGAGTACTACCTCAACGAGCAGATGAAGGCCATCCAGAAAGAGCTCGGTGAGCTCGAGGATGGCAAGGACGAGATCTCCGAACTCGAAGAGAAGATCAAGAAGACCCGCCTGTCGAAGGAGGCGCGCGAGAAGGCCAAGGCCGAGCTCAGGAAGCTGCGCTCCATGAGCCCCATGTCGGCCGAGGCGACGGTGGTGCGCAACTATCTCGACTGGCTGCTCAACATCCCCTGGAAGAAGCGCACCAAGATCAAGAAGGACATCAAGGAGGCCCAGCGCATTCTTGATGAGGACCACTACGGCCTCGAGAAGGTCAAGGAGCGCATTCTGGAATATCTCGCCGTGCAGCAGCGGGTGGATCGTATGAAAGGCCCCATCCTCTGCCTGGTGGGGCCGCCCGGAGTGGGCAAGACCAGCCTCGGCCGCTCGCTGGCGCGGGCCACCGGGCGCAACTTCGTGCGGGTGAGCCTGGGCGGCGTGCGGGATGAGGCCGAGATCCGCGGCCACCGGCGCACCTATATCGGCTCGATGCCGGGCAAGATCATCCAGAGCATGCGCAAGGCCAAGTCCAGCAACCCGCTGTTCATGCTGGATGAGATCGATAAGCTGGGGGCCGATTTCCGCGGCGATCCGGCATCAGCGCTGCTGGAGGTGCTCGACCCCGAGCAGAACGCCCACTTCAATGATCATTATCTCGAAGTGGACTATGACCTCTCGGACGTGATGTTCGTCTGCACCGCCAACACGCTGCGCATGCCGCAGCCGCTGCTGGACCGGATGGAGATCATCCGCATCCCCGGCTATACCGAGGATGAGAAGATCGAGATCGCCAAGCGCCACCTGATCCCCAAGCAGCGCAAGGCCCACGGTCTGTCGGAGGAGGAGTGGCGCATCAGCGACGAGGCGCTATTAGACCTGATCCGCTACTACACCCGCGAGGCCGGGGTGCGGAATCTGGAGCGCGAGATCGCCAATCTCGCCCGCAAGGCGGTGCGCCGGATCGTCGCCGGCGAGGCGCGTCGGGTTCACATCACCCGGCGCAATCTCGAGAAGTACGCCGGCGTGCGCAAATACCGCTTCGGCGAGGCGGAGCATGAGGATCTGGTGGGGGTGGCCACCGGCCTCGCCTGGACCGAGGTGGGCGGCGAGCTGCTGTCGGTGGAGGCGGTGGTGGTGCCGGGCAAGGGCCGGCTCACCGTCACCGGCCAGCTGGGCGAGGTGATGCAGGAGTCGGTGCAGGCGGCCCGCTCCTGGATCCGCTCGCGGGCGGTGGCCTTCGGCATCCGCCCCGATCTGTTCGACCGCACCGACATCCACGTGCATGTGCCCGAGGGAGCGATCCCCAAGGACGGGCCGTCGGCGGGCGTGGCCATGGTCACCGCCATGGTCTCAGCGCTCACGCGCATTCCGGTAGATGCCCGGGTGGCCATGACCGGCGAGATCACCCTGCGCGGGCGGGTGCTCACCATCGGCGGCCTCAAGGAGAAGCTGCTGGCCGCAGCCCGCGGTGGCATCCGCACGGTGGTGATCCCGCGGGAGAATGAGAAGGACTTGGCCGAGATCCCCGAGAATGTGCGCAAGCGCCTCACCATCGTGCCGGTGGCCACCGTCGACGAGGTGCTGGAGCTGGCGCTGACCCGCCGCCCCGAGCCACTGCCGGCGGAGGTGGCCGAGGCCGCCATGGCCGAGGCGACGGTGGCCAAGACTCCGCCTGAGGGCGAGTCGGCCCGCCTGCCCAACTGAGACCGGCGTTTTCTGCCCAGCGCGGGGACGGGAATCCGCGGCGGGCGAGGGGCGCAAACATCCCAGCCGGTGGTTGCGCGGCCGCCGGTGGTGGGTGGAGGACCGCCATCCCGAGGATGGCGATGAGGGCAGGGACCTCCTGCGCGGTGTCGAGGTGCGGCGTTTCGACGATGTCATGGTCGACATCAGCGGCCACGAGCCGCGCATCCTCGAGCCCGGGCAGGCCCATGCGCTGCTGGGATCCTCCGGGGGTGAGGCGGTGATGGTCTGGCAGGGCCCCGGGGGCCTTCAGCGATAGCCCGGCCAGGAGAGGGCGAGGCGGCAGGCGACGCGCACGTTAAGGGCGGCTTCGAGGCGGCGGCGGGCCTCGGGCTCATCGAAACGGCCCCGGCGGATGTCATGGGCAAGCCGCCGCCTCAGCGCCGCGAGCTCCTCGGTCGCCGCCTCGGCGCCATAGAGGGCGGCCAGCGCCTGCCGTTCGCGCTCGGCGAGAGCGTTCCCCTCCCGCAGGCTTCGCAGGGCGATCTCCATGGCCCGCACCGCCATGGCGGCGCGATAGCGGGCCTCGCCGGAAAGCTGGGGCAGGAGCTCGTGGCGCAGCTCGCGGGCGGCGAGGTCCAGCAGCGGGGCGGGGTCATTCATGCCAGCGCCTCCAGCTCGGCGAGATCGTCCAGAAGATCCTTCTCGAGCCGCGGCACCACATGGCCGGTGAGCAGCAGCTCCAGCGAGGGCTCACCGGCCTCCACCCGGGCTGCCTGCTGCAGCGCGATCACCGCCCAGCGCACATCCGCCATGGTGCGCCAGTAGGTGAAGGTGAAGGGATCCACCCGCCGACCCGCGGCCTCCTCATAGGCTTGCAGAAAGGCATCCCGCGGGCCGAGACCGCCCGCCTCCAGCTCATCGCGCCCAAAGCGCCAGTAGCGCGCACAGAACCAGGCCACATCCTCCACCGGATCCGACCAGGCGGCGAACTCCCAATCCAAAATGGCCACAAACCGCCCCTCCCGCAGCATGAGGTTGCCGGTGCGAAAGTCCGAATGCACCAGCACCACCTCCTCCTGGCCCAGGTGCGGCGCCAGGAGCTCGAGACGCCGCAGCGCCCATTCCAAGACCGGCTCGGCCGCATCCAGCTGGTCCAGCCAGCGGCGGTAGCACGCGATCCGCCAGAGCGCCGGCCGTGGGCCGGGATCGGGCAGGAACGCCAGGGTGGGATCGGGCGGGCGGATGGTGTGGATGCGGGCGAGTTCGCGGGCGAGTTCACGCACAAGCTCCCCACCGCGCGCCTGAACCTGAGG
>WFXL01000113.1 GCA_015490605.1 Rhodospirillales bacterium | reverse complement strand
GGCTCGTGACCCGGCGGCGCTGCCCGACGCGCTGCCGCGCGGGGCGGACGTGCCGGACGACCTCGACCCCTTCGCCGAGGGCATCCTGATGGAGCACCAGAAGGCGTGGCTGGCGGACAAGAGCGACCTGAAGCTGGCCGAGAAGGGGCGGCGCACGGGCATCACCTTCGCCGAGGCGCTGGACGCCACGCTGACCGCGGCGGCAGCGCGCAGCGCCGGCGGGCAGAACGTGTTCTACATCGGCGACACGCGCGAGAAGGGCCGCGAGTTCGTGGGCTATGTGGCGCATTTCGCGCGGGTGGTGGCGAAGGAGCTGGGGCGCATCGAGGAGTTCCTGTTCGAGGATCAGGCGGAGGACGGCTCCAGCCGATACATCACCGCCTACCGGGTGCGCTTCGCCTCCGGCTTCCGGGTGGAGGCGCTCTCCTCGCGCCCGGAGAACATCCGCGGCCTGCAGGGCGTGGTGGTGATCGACGAGGCGGCGTTTCACCGCGACGTGCGCTCGGTGCTGGACGCGGTGAACGCGCTGTTGATCTGGGGCGGCAAGGTGCGGGTGATCAGCACCCACAACGGCGTGCTCAACCCCTTCAACGAGCTGGTGCGCGAGGTGAAGGCGGGCAAGCTGCCCTTCAGCCACCATTTCATCCCCTTTTCGAGGGCCGTTCGAAACGGGCTTTACCGGCGGGTGTGCGCCATTCGCGGCATTCCCTATTCGCGCGAGGGCGAGATCGAATGGGAGCGGCGCATCCGCGCCGCCTATGGCTCGCGCGTGGCGGCCATGCGCCAGGAGCTGGACTGCGTGCCGGCGGACGCCGAGGGCGCGGCGCTCACGAGGGTGGAGATCGAGCGGCGCATGGTGGACTGCCCGGTGGTGCGCAAGGCCTTCCCGCAGGACTTCCGCACGCTGGACGAGACGCAGATGGCGGCGGCGGTGGCGCAGTTCTGCGCCCGCCGCCTCGCCCCGGTGTTGTCGCAGCTGAAGGGCGATCGACCGCACGTGTTCGGTCTCGACTTCGCGCGCAGTGGCGACGTGACGGCGCTCACCGTGTTCGAGATCGGCCTCGACCTGGTGCGCCGGGCGGTGCTGCACGTGGAGCTGATGAACGCGCCCTTCGACGCGCAGCGGGAGATCCTGTTCTTCATCGGTGACCGGCTGCCCCGGCTGGCCGGCGCGGCGCTGGATGCGCGCGGCAACGGCCAGTATCTGGCCGAGAAGGCGCGCATGCGCTGGGGGGATGTGGTGCGGGAAGTGATGTTCAGCCAGGCTTGGTATGCGGCGGAGATGCCGCCCTACATCGAGGCCTTCCGCGACGGCACGGTGATGATCCCGCGCGATGCGGATGTGCTGCGCGATCACCAGGCGTTGCAGCTGGTGGGCGGCATCTACCGGGTGCCGGAGGGCTGGCGCTACAAGGGCGCGGACGGGCACATGCGCCACGGGGATGCCGCTATCTCCTGCGCGCTGGCCTTCTTTGCCAGCCGCCAGGAGGAACTGGGTGGGGACTATCACCTGATCCCGCACCCGAACCGGCTGGGAGCGGAAGATGACTGGCCGGGCGCGGACAGCGCGCGCATTGGCGGCTGGCGGGGAGTTGTCGCATGAGCTGGATCGGAGACATCATCGAGAAGGTGCGCGCGGCCATCGCCCGCGACCCGGCGGGCAAGGCGCTGGTGGCCGGCACGCAGACCGACTGGAGCGAGACGGTGATCGCCGGCATGACGCCGGCGCGCATGGCCGCGGTGCTGCGCGACGCCGCCGAGGGCGCGGCGGAGGATTTTCTCACCCTGGCGGAGGAACTGGAGGAGATCGACCCGCATTACCGGGCGGTGCTTTCCACCCGCAAGCTGGCCGTCGCCGGGCTGGCGCCGGACGTGGAGACCGGCGAGGCGCCGGAGGAGATCGTGGCCTATGTGAAGGCGCTGGTCACCTCGCCGGCCTTCTCCGGGCTGATGGGCGACCTGCTGGACGGGCTGGGCAAGGGCTATGCGGTGTGCCGCGTGGTGTGGGACACCAGCGGCGAGCGCTGGTGGCCGGCGGCCTATGTGTGGG
>WFXL01000112.1 GCA_015490605.1 Rhodospirillales bacterium | reverse complement strand
GTGCTCGACTTCGAGGGCGAGCGCGGCCACCCGTACCGGCTGCTGCGGGCGGTCAAGAACCGCTTCGGTGCCACCCACGAGCTCGGCGTGTTCGAGATGCGTGATCGCGGGCTCGTGCCGGTGGACAACCCCTCGGCCCTGTTCCTGGGCGAGCGCCGCGCCCATCTCCCCGGCACCTGCGTCTTTGCCGGCATCGAGGGGACCCGGCCGGTGCTGGTGGAGGTGCAGGCGCTGGTCTCCACCAGCGTGCTGGCGACCCCGCGGCGCACGGTGGTGGGCTGGGATGCCGGTCGGCTGGCGATGGTGCTGGCGGTGCTGGAGGCGCGCTGCGGCCTGCCGCTTGCCGGCCGCGACGTCTATCTCAACATCGCCGGCGGCTTCCGCATCCAGGAGCCGGCGGCCGATCTGGCGGTGGCGGCGGCCGTGATCTCCTCGCTCCACGGCACCGCTCTGCCGCCCGAGACGGTGGTGTTCGGCGAAGTCGGCCTCACCGGCGAAGTGCGGCCGGTGGCCATGGCCGAGGCGCGCCTGGCCGAGGCCGCCAAGCTCGGCTTCGAGCGTGCCATCGTGCCACGCCACGCGCGCCTCAGAAGCCCAAACCTCGAGCTCGTGCCGGTGCGACGGCTGAGCGAACTGGTCCAGCTGCTGGCGGGGACCGCCGCCCCCGCCGCCCGTGCGCGGAGGGCCGTGCCGTGAACGACCTCGCCTTCACCGCCTTCGATGTGCTGGTGGCGGTGGTGCTGCTGCTGTCGGTGGTGGTGGCGCTGGCCCGCGGGGCCGTACGCGAGATCCTCTCGCTCTTGGTGTGGGTGGGGGCGGCGTTTGTCGCCTGGTACGGCTTTGCGCCGCTGCGGCCGGTCCTCGCCGAGCCCATCGGCCACCCGCTGCTCACCGATCTCGCCACCTTCGCGGTGGTGTTCGTGGTGCCCCTGGTGGTGCTGCGGGTGCTGGCAGGGCTGGTGGCGCGGCGGGTGGAGCAGAGCGGCTTCGCCCTGCTGGATCGTCTCTTCGGGCTGGTCTACGGGTTCGTGCGCGGCGCCTTTCTGCTGGCGGTGGCCTATCTGGCGCTCCTGGTGGTGCTCGATGGCAGCCGCCCGCCTGAGTGGATCGACCGCGCCGCGACCCGGCCCTATGTGGAGCAGGGCGCGCGCCTGCTGGCGCGGCTGCTGCCACCCGGCACCCTCGAGCGCGGCCGGGCGGCGGCACGGGATTCCGTCGAGCGGGCGCGGCGTCTGCGGGAGGGCTATGATCCCGCCGCCAACCGGGCGCTTGATGATCTCGTCCGCAGGCTGCCCTGAAGGAGGCGCCGCATGAGCCCCATGGTCGACGCCGGCGAGGCTCCGCGCGAAGAGTGCGCCGTCTTCGCCATCTACGGCCATCCCGAGGCGGCCGCCCATGCTGCCCTCGGCCTTCACGCGCTGCAGCACCGGGGTCAGGAGGCCGCCGGCATCGTCACCTTCGACGGCCGCCAGTTCCACGCCCATCGCGCCACCGGGCTCGTGGGCGACATCTTCGGCAACCCGCGGGTGATCGCCGCCCTGCCGGGCCATGCCGCCATCGGCCACACCCGCTATTCCACCACCGGCGCCTCGATGCTGCGCAATGTGCAGCCGCTCTACGCCGAAATGGGCTTTGGCGGGCTTGCCATCGCCCACAACGGCAATCTCACCAACGCCCGCATGCTGCGCCGCTGGCTGGTGGAGGAGGGCGCCATCTTCCAGTCCACCACCGACACCGAGGTGATCGTCCATCTGGTGGCCCGCAGCCGTCTGCGGGGGCCGGTGGAGCGGCTGGTGGACGCGCTGCGCATCGTCGAGGGCGCCTTCTCGCTGGTAGCACTGTTCGATGATGCGGTGGTGGCAGCGCGCGATCCCTGGGGCGTGCGGCCGCTGGTGCTGGGGCGGCTGGGCGAGGCCTGGATCGTCGCCTCCGAGACCTGCGCTTTCGACATCATCGGTGCCGAGTGCGTGCGCGACGTGGAACCGGGCGAGGTGGTGGTGATAGACCGCGAAGGCGTGCGCAGCCTGCGCCCCTTCCTGCCGCGACCGCCGCGCTTCTGCATCTTCGAATATGTCTATTTCGCCCGGCCCGACAGCATCGTCGAAGGCCGCGGCGTGTATGAGGTGCGCAAGCGCATCGGCATGGAGCTCGCCCGCGAGGCACCGGCGGAGGCCGATCTGGTGGTGCCGGTGCCGGATTCGGGCGTGCCCGCCGCCATCGGCTACGCCCAGCAGTCGGGCCTGCCCTTCGAACTCGGCATCATCCGCAACCACTATGTGGGCCGCACCTTCATCGAGCCCAGCGACCACATCCGCCACCTCGGGGTGCGCCTCAAGCACAATGCCGACCGCCGCACCCTCGGCGGCCGCCGGGTGGTGCTGGTGGATGATTCCATCGTCCGCGGCACCACCTCCACCAAGATCGTCGCCATGGTGCGCGCAGCCGGCGCCCGCGAGGTGCACATGCGCATCGCCAGCCCCCCCACTACCCACAGCTGCTTCTATGGCGTCGACACACCCGAGCGCGAAAAGCTCCTGGCCGCCCGCTACGACCTCGAGGCCATGGCACGCATCGTCGGCGTCGACAGCCTCGCCTTCCTCTCCATCGACGGCCTCTATCGGGCGGTGGGCGAGCCGCGGCGCGATCCCGCCCGCCCGCGCTTCTGCGATGCCTGCTTTACCGGCGACTATCCCATCCGCCTCCGGGACCATGAGCGGGGCGAGCCCGCCCGCCAGTTCTCGCTCCTGGCCGAGGAGGAGGCATCGTGAGCGCGCCCCTTGCCGGCCGGGTGGTGCTGATCGTGGGCGCAAGCCGCGGTCTCGGGGCGGCAGCGGCGCCCGAACTCGCCCGCCGGGGCGCGCATCTGGTGCTGCTGGCCCGCACCCAGGGGGCGCTCGAGGAGGTGGACGACCGGGTGCGGGCAGCGGGCGGTGAGGCCACGCTGGTGCCGCTCGATCTCGCCGATGGCGATGGGGTCGACCGGCTGGGCCCCTCCCTCTATGCCCGTTTCGGCCGGCTTGATGGGTTGCTGGTCACCGCCGCCCGGCTCGACCAGCTCACCCCCACCGCCCACGGTGATCCCGCCTGGTTCGAGCAGCTCTGGCGGGTCAACACCCTCGCTCCGCTACGGCTGATCCGCACCCTCGATCCGCTGCTGCGGCGCGCGGATGCCGGTCGTGCGGTGGTCTGCACCTGTGCCGTCGCCCGCACCCCGCGGGCCTATTGGGGCCATGTGGCGGCCACCAAGGCGGCACTCGAGGCACTGGTGCGAGCCTGGGCCGCCGAAGTGCGGCGCACGCCTCTGCGGGTCAATCTGTTCGACCCCGGCCCCATGCGCACGCGCTTTCGCCGCGCGGCCTATCCCGGTGAGCCGGCGGACGCGGTCCCGCCGCCCGAGGCCGTGCTGCCGGCGCTGATCCCGCTGCTGTTGCCCGACTGCCGCCGGCATGGCGAGCTGGTGTGTGCCTGAGCGTCGGCGCGACCGTCGGTCTCGTGGACAGGGCGCCTGCGCGCGCTAGCTTGGCAGCTAAGCCGAGGAGGAGGGAACGGTGCACCAGCTCGCCAATCCGCGCCGCTTCCGGCGGCTTGCTGATCGCATCTGGCCTTGGACCCTGGCCGCCACCCTGCTGCTGCTGCCGGTGGGGGTGGTGTGGTCGCTGGTGATCGCGCCTCCCGACTACCAGCAGGGCGATGCCGCTCGCATCATGTACGTCCATGTGCCGGCCGCCTGGATGTCCACCTTCGTCTATGCGCTGTTGGCCGTGGCCGCGGTGGTGGCGCTGGTGTGGCGGCATCCGCTGGCGGAGGTGGCGGGGCGCGCGGCCGCGCCCATCGGCGCTGCCTTCACCTTCGTCGCGCTCATAACCGGCTCCATCTGGGGCAAGCCCATGTGGGGCACCTGGTGGGTCTGGGATGCCCGCCTCACCTCGGTGCTGATCCTGTTCTTCCTCTACCTCGGCTACATCGCCCTCCATGATGCCTTCGACGATCCCCAGCGGGGGGCGCGTGCCGCCGCCATCCTGGCGCTGGTGGGGGCGGTGGACCTGCCCATCATCAAATTCTCGGTGGAATGGTGGAACACCCTCCACCAGCCGGCGAGCGTGATGCGCCTCGATGGCCCCACCATCGCCCCGGAGATGCTCTGGCCGCTGCTGGTGATGGCGCTGGTCTTCAAGCTCTATTTCATCACCCTGTGGCTGCTGGCCATCCGCGCGCGCCTGGCCGAGCGCCGCATCCACACCCTCTGGGCCCGCCGCGGTGCCCTGGAGACCGCATCCGCCACCCCGGCGGCTCCGGGCGTTGCCGGCTGAAACGGCGCCGCAGGGGCTTTGTGCAATGCGGCAGACGGCGCTATAGCGCCGGCGAGCCCCACCCGGATCCCCATCTGAGGAGAGCCAGTCGTGAGTCTGTTCGGTCGTGACAGCCTCGGCGTGCGCCGCGAACTGGAAGTCGGCGGGCGCTGCTACGCCTACTACAGCCTCGAGGCGGCGGAACAACACCTGGGCCCGATCCAGCGGCTGCCCTTCACCCTCAAGATCCTGCTGGAGAACCTGCTGCGCCACGAGGACGGGCGCACCGTCACGACCGACCAGATCCGCGCCATGGCCGCCTGGCTCGAGGCGCGCCGGTCGGAGGCGGAGATCGCCTACCGGCCGGCGCGGGTGCTGATGCAGGACTTCACCGGCGTGCCGGCGGTGGTGGACCTGGCTGCCATGCGCGATGCTATGGCCGCCCTCGGCGGCGACCCGCGGCGGATCAATCCGCTCTCGCCGGTGGATCTGGTGATCGACCATTCGGTTCAGGTGGACGCCTGGGGCACGCCCGAGGCCTTCCGCCGCAATGTCGAGCTGGAGTACCGCCGCAACCGCGAGCGCTATGCCTTCCTGCGCTGGGGAGCGGAGGCCTTCGACGACTTCCGGGTGGTGCCGCCGGGCACCGGCATCTGCCATCAGGTGAATCTGGAATATCTCGCGTGGGTGGTGTGGACCGCCCGCGACGGCGAGCTGGAGGTAGCCTTCCCCGACACGCTGGTGGGGACCGACAGTCACACCACCATGGTCAACGGCCTTGCGGTGCTGGGCTGGGGCGTGGGCGGCATCGAGGCCGAGGCGGCCATGCTGGGCCAGCCCATCTCCATGGTGATCCCCGAGGTGGTGGGCTTCCGGCTGGTGGGCGAGCTGCCCGAGGGCACCACCGCCACCGATCTGGTGCTCACCGTCACCCAGATGCTGCGGCAGCGGGGCGTGGTGGGCAAGTTCGTGGAATTCTTCGGCCCCGGCCTCGACCGGCTGCCGCTCGCCGACCGCGCCACCATCGCCAATATGGCGCCGGAATATGGCGCCACCTGCGGCTTCTTCCCCATCGATCAGGTGACGCTCGACTATCTGCGCCTGACCGGCCGCGATCCCGAGCTGGTGGCGCTGGTGGAGGCCTATGCCAAGGCCCAGGGTCTCTGGCGCGATGCCGACACAC